>JAUIIS010000411.1 GCA_030431575.1 Acidimicrobiia bacterium
CTTGAGTGAAGGTGTTGCTTGGCGTGTTTGGGACGAGGGTCTGCACTATCAACGGCCAGACTTTGACCGGCCCGAAATTGTGGCCGCAGATCTGTCGGCGTTTGTTCTGGAACTTGCAACCTGGGGTGCGTCGGTCGAGGACCTTGCTTGGTTGGATCAACCGCCTCCGGAATCTGTGGCGACCGCGATCACGCTGTTGGGCCAACTTGGCCTCCTCGATGGGGCTGGACGGGTGACGAAGCGGGGACGCCAGGCAGGTGCGTTGCCGGTGCATCCGCGGTTAGGCGCCCTGGTGGTCGAGGCGCAGCGTCAAGGTCTTGGGTGGCTGGGGTGCCTCGCCGCAGCTGCACTGGAAGAGCGCGATGTGTTGCGGGGCCGTCCATGGGAGCTGCCCGTGGATCTTGGGGAGCGTGTGTCCCTGCTTGGCGATCCAGCTCGGCATCATCCCGCTGCGGCGAAGGGAACGCTCCAGGCTGTTCGTCGCCGAGCCGTGCAGCTCGCTGATAGGACTTCGGTGGCAAAGGGAGATCGTGGGGTTCCCGTTACCGATGAGCTCGGCGCTCTCCTTGCTGTCGGGTACCCGGACCGGGTTGGTCAGCGCCGCTCGACCCGCGGCAAGTTCCTCCTTTCATCGGGAACTGGAGCAACCGTGGCATCTAGGGATCCGTTGGCGTCGGAGTCCTACATTGTTGTGGCCGACCTCGATGCTCGGCAGGGTGAAGCGCGGGTTCGCATTGGCGCTGGTGTGGACCGGGACCAGGTTGTGGCGGTACTCGGCGATGCCATGAATCATGATCGCTCGCTGAGCTGGGACGTGTCTCGAGATGGGCTAGTTGTAAGCGAGCGCAGGATGCTGGGTGCGTTGGTCATGCATGAAGTGTCGGCGCGGCCCGGAGCTGGCGATGACGTCGTCTCGCACGTGGTTGGCCACATCCGGACGGGTGGCTTGGGAGTTCTGGGCTGGTCGTCGGCTGCATCGGAGCTTCGAGATCGCGTTGGATTTGCCCATGCGGCGGGGGATAGCTCGTGGCCAGCAATGGACGACGCGTCTCTTTTGGACGAGTTGGACTCGTGGCTGGCGCCGCACCTCGGCGGGGTTATCGATGGCGATGATTTGCGGAGGGTCGATCTACACGAAGCGTTGTGGGGATGGCTTGGTTGGCACCGGCGTCGCGACCTGGATCGCCTCTTGCCCCGGCGTGTCACGCTTGTTGGTGGTCGTCAGCTCCGTGTCGATTACGGTCGGGACCGGCCAACGGTTCGTGGTCGGGTTCAAGACTTCTACGGGATGGTCGAGGGGCCGACCATTGTTGATGGGCGTTACCCGTTGACGTTGGAGCTGCTGTCTCCTGCGGGTCGACCTGTTCAGGTAACTGCTGACCTGGCGGGGTTCTGGGCGGGGAGTTGGGTTGAGGTGCGCAAGGAGATGGCAGGGCGTTACCCGAAACACCGTTGGCCCATAGACCCGTCGGCAGGCTAATCACAGCGCGGTTTTGCAACCTTGCTCCACATTGAACCATGTAGTGTTCACTACGTTTCTGTGACGGATGCCACGAGCCAATATTGCGGTTTTGTGTCGAAATACGCACAACGCACATATCGTTCGCGAGGTCAAGTTTGGGGGGCCCAGTCCCCAGGAGCGGGAACTGGCAGGCATTGCCACCTAGCAGCAACACGGCAATGACGTCAGACAGTCTCAAGGAGCAAACCCAATGGACGATGCAACCCGAAACAGATTTCAGCGCGGCACAACTGCCCGGGCTGCCTTTGTCATTACCGCCGCAATCGCAGCGGCGCTGTTAACCACAACCGGCTTTGCCCTAGCGCCCACAGCGGCGCAGGCGCCGACGCTCAGCGCATCAAGCGCCCAGGTGGCCCCAGCCGTCGCCGCCAACCCGGGCTCGAGCGCTGCCACAGGTTCGGTAGCGGTTCAAGCCACGCTGGCATCGACCCAAGCGCCTGGCAAGCCCAACCTTGACGGTCTCGTCTTGTTCTCGTTCGCCCCCGACACCAGCTTTGCCGCCCCCCAGGTCCAAGCCATCGCCGCATCGCAAGCACCGGCTCCAGCCGCCACACCTGCGCCAGCGCCACCAGCCCCCGCTTCCGACACTCAGCCAGCCGTCGCATCGGTTAGCTCCGGCACCGGCGAACAACTCGTGTCCCAAGCAGTAGGTGCGGGTGAGAACGACCAGCTTGCATCCGACGGTGGGACAGGGCCAGTCGAAGTTGAGGTCACCGTGTCGGCTCTACCCGAACCCGGTGATGTTGGGGCCAGCTACGACACTGAAACGGTCGAAGTGGCCCAGGTAGCTGACACCGAAGACCCGTGGTTCCGTGTGCGTGAGTGTGAATCGCACAACAACTACACCATCAACACCGGCAACGGCTTCTACGGCGCCTACCAATTCACCATCTCCACCTGGAACTGGGTAGCCAACATCATTGGACGCGACGACCTCGTTGGTGTGCGTCCCGACCTTGCCAGCCCCCAGGCCCAGGATCGGCTGGCCAATGCGCTGGCATTCGAAGTGCCCGGTGGCGGCCTCAGCCACTGGCCTGTATGTGGCCGCCTGTACCAAGGCTAGAACGGTGCCGATTGGGGCGCGCCGCTCCGGCTTGCTCCAACAATCAACTCACGCTTTGTGCTGCCGATAGTGCCTAGTGGATACCGATGAGCGAGAGGCCTTCTCAGGTCTACTAAATCGCGAGGATCTGCTGGCTGAGATCAGGGCAGAGCTCACGAAACAGCCCGGCGCCATTGCTTGCCTGCTGCTCGTCAACGTGGACCGCCTGAACACGATCAACCACGCGCTCGGCCACCCAGAAGGCGACCAAGTCCTTGAGGCCATCGCTGCCCGACTCCGTGACGCAACCCGTCAGCACGACGTGCTCTGCCATCTCGGTGGCGACCAATTTGCTGTGCTGCTTCGCAAGCCAGCAACACCCAACGATGCGGTCCATGCAGCGGAGCGATTCTTGGACCTGGCCCGAGAGACCATCGATGTG
>JAUIIS010000412.1 GCA_030431575.1 Acidimicrobiia bacterium
AGTTGGCGCCAAGCTCGCATCATGGTGTCACCACGCTGGTTATGGGGAATTGCGGCGTTGGCTTTGCTCCCGTTAGACCTGGCAGCGAAGAATGGCTGATCCAGTTGATGGAAGGCGTGGAAGACATCCCAGGTGCCGCTCTGTCCGAAGGCATCGACTGGCAGTGGGAGACGTTCCCTCAGTACTTGGACTTCCTCGAGTCTCGTGAGTTCGCTGTGGATGTGGGCACCCAGGTGGCTCACGGCGCTGTGCGCGGTTACGTCATGGGCGAGCGTGGGGCCCGGAACGAGCCCGCTACAGATGCAGACATCGACGCGATGCAACAGATCGTGGCCGAGGCGATCCGGGCCGGAGCCCTTGGGGTGTCGACCTCGCGCACCATCACGCACCGTGCCATCGACGGGGAGCCGGTGCCAGGAACGTTCGCTGCAGAGGACGAAGTTCGGGGTCTGGGCGAGGGGCTGCGCTTAGGCGGTGGGGGAGTGTTCGAGCTTGCTCCGGCGGGAACGGTTGGCGAAGACCTCGTTGCCCCAGCAAAGGAGGTGGCGTGGATGCGGCGCCTTGCTGCCGACATTGGCCAGCCGGTCAGTTTTGCCATGTTGCAGGTCGCGACTGCCCCGCATCTTTGGCGTGAGCTCATGGCTGCGTCGGCGGAGGCAGCCGCAGAGGGCGCCCCTATCTACCCGCAGGTGGCGGCGCGGCCGTTCGGGGTGCTGATTGGTTTCCAGACCCATCACCCGTTCACGAAGCGCCCCAGCTACTTGGCTCTTGCAGATCTGGACATCACCGAACGCATCGTTGAGTTGCGCAAGCCTGAGGTTCGCGAAGCCATCTTGTCTGAGGAAGATGTTGCCGAGCAGCTGTCCCCCCTCTTCGACGGGCTTGCTGCTGTGCTGGCGGCCAGCCTCGACAAGCTGTTCGTGGTTGGTGATCCGCCCGATTACGAGCCAACCGCGGACAGATCCATTGCGGCCATCGCGGCTGCCAACAACGCCGATCCAATGGCAGCGTGCTACGACGCGCTGTGTGCGGAGGACGGTGAGGCTCTGCTGATGTTCCCGCTGTTCAACTATGTCGAAGGCAACCACGACGTCATCCGCGAGCAACTGACACATCCTCAGGCGGTGTCGGGCTTATCCGACGGCGGTGCCCACTGCGGCATGATTTGCGATGCGTCGATCCCGACCTACATGTTGACCCACTGGGCCCGCGATCGTTCTCGAGGCGAGGGTCTAGAGCTCGAATGGGTAGTTAACAAGCAGACCAAGGCCACTGCTGAGCTGTACGGGCTTGGTGACCGGGGGACGCTAGAGGTGGGTAGACGCGCAGACATCAACGTCATTGATTTCGCGGCGCTGCAACTGCGCACACCAAAGCTCGTCCACGATCTTCCCGCAGGTGGGCGCCGGCTGGTGCAAGATGCCCAGGGCTACGTGGCCACGTTGGTGGCCGGTACCGTCACCCGACGCAACGGCGCCTTCACCGGGGCTACGCCCGGTCGCCTCGTCCGTGGCCGCAGGTAGGCACCGCGTCTCCGCCCCACCACCACCTACGCTCCCAGACACGGCACTAGTTGACCACTAGCTCCGCGACAAGGTCTAGGTCGCTTTCGGTGCAAGGCCCGAACCTAGACAGCGACGGTGTTGCCAGTTGCCAGGTGGTGAAGCATTCAGCGAAGTCGCCGGCACCGGTGGCGAAATCGTGACCGGGCCCTTGGGGCCACCACGACACAGTGTCGTCCAGGTTGCGTTGGCTTTTCCACCGTCGGCGTTTGCCGGTGTTGTTGAGAGCCAGGTCCGCGGCGTGCCCGATTTCGTGTGCCAGGATCCGGGCTAGCTCGGCCCGTGGGGCACCGTTGCTGGTCACCACAATGGACTTTGTTGCGCCGCTCGTCAGGCCTCCGGTCACGTCGCCGGCTTCGAAGCGCACGGTCCAACCCGGCAGCCTGGTCTGCCAGTCGAACGAGATACTCGCCAGGACCTCATCAACCCGGGCGGGGTCCCCAAGCTGCGTGCTCGGATTGTCCTCGGCATTGGGTTGGCCCAGCACGCTGGCAGCAACGTTGCTTGCGGTGCTGACACGCTGCTCGTCTTCGGCGTCGTTGGCTCCGGTGGTGTGGCTTGGGCCACGGGTGGCCGTGGGGGGCTGCGCTGGCGCGGCAGAAGTAGGTGAAGCCGTCGCTGATGCCTGCTCGCTGAGCGTGGCCGTAGGATTGGCTGGCGTCAGAACCGGAGCGGCGGCCAGGAAGCTCACGGTCTTTGGCGTGACGGCTGCCGTTGAGGCTTGGCGAAGAGACACCGGGTCAGTTGGCTCGGCGGGAGCTGGGCCAGCCATCGTCGCGAAGACCGCTACCAGCACCAGTGCGGCGGTGGCGAAGCGGCGGACGCCATACAACGGCTGGGTCGTCGGCAGATCTGGGGCACGCGGGGACAAAACAGCCTCCTACGACTGTCGTGTCCCAGTTCAGTTGTCCCAGATCGTGTGCCCCATCGGTGCGGTTGTGGCTGAGTTGAGCCGTGAGCGCGAATTTGGCGCGGGTGTCCTAGGAGGCTGGTCGGAAAGGCCTGGGGCTTCGCTCCACGCCCACGTTGCTCACGCACGGTGTTGCCTCAACCGCCATTCCGGTCCAGGGAGTGGCGATTTCGGCGCCTCGTCCGAATACAACCTGGTCGCAGCCCCAAACACCGTCCTTCCCGACCACCCTCCTAGGTGCCGGTTTCGACGGGGCGCTCGAGATCTGCGCCCCAGGCCGACCAGCTCCCGACATACAACTTTGCATTGCGATGTCCGCTTAGCCGCAAACCCAACAGGTTTGCGCAGGCACTCACCCCAGAGCCGCAGTAGGCAATGACCGCAGTGTCGGTGTCGATGCCGAGGTCGGCGAAGCGGCTTTGCAGCTGGGCTGGTGCAGCAAAGGTTCCACTGTCGTTGAAGTTCTCGTTCCAGTCGGCATGTCTGGCGCCGGGTATGTGGCCAAAGCGCGGGTCGATCTCATTTGGTT
>JAUIIS010000413.1 GCA_030431575.1 Acidimicrobiia bacterium
GAGAGCGCGTGCTGTATCGCCAGCGCCGGCACTGGGCCACCCTTGCGTCGGTGTACGCACAGTTTGTGGCCTCGTTCTTCTTGGTCTTGGCGTATTCCATGCGGGCCACAACTGGGCTTGGCCTGGCGTTGCTGGTTGGGACGGTATTGTCGGTCGCGGCCTTGGTGCCGCTGGTTCGCTCGCGCGATTGGTCCAAATGGCAACTGGTGGGTTTCGCCATCGTTGCTATCTGGGCGTTCCAAGCAGGAGCAACGCTGACCCGCATCGGGATGCTGTTGGTGGTGGGCATGGGGGTCCGGGCCGTCGTGCGCACGCTCAAGTGGGCCTTCTACCAGCGCACGTACCTCACCGACCGTCGGGTGATGGAAGTCGACGGCTTCTTTGGCATCCGTGTCGATTCGATGCCGTTGACCAAAGTTACCGATGTCATGTTGCGACGGACCCCGGTTGGCGAGGTCTTGGGCTATGGGACGTTCCGAGTGGAATCGGCAGGCCAGGATCAGGCGCTCGGCCAGCTGAACTTCTTGCTCTACCCAGAACGATTCCACGCAATGGTGGTGTCTACGCCAACCTGGCAAACAGGGGGCTAGCAGTGCAGCCAAGCCATGAGGTTGGCGGGCACTACGTGGCTTGAAGGACAAGCACGCCTGTTGAGAGCGCAGCGGCGCAGTACAACAGGATGGTCGAGAACTCTGCGAGGAACGTTCGTGGTTCGGGGCCACGTTCTTGCACAAGGCTCAGCACGCTGAGCGTCAGGGTTCCAAGAACCAGCGCGATGAGCCCAGCCGTGTTTCCCCACACGGCGTCGGCCAAGGCCCAGCCGCCGTAGACAAAGATGGGGAACGCCGGGTCATACAAGGGGTCGACGTCTGCCCAATCAACGGGCGTTGGGGCAAGCTGGCGATGTTCCACACCTCAATGGTGTCAGGGCCAACTCCAGGGGCAATGGGCGCATCATCCCGGCCACTGGGCCTTGAGGCCTAGCGCGCGACGGCCCCAGGGTGGTTAGACGTAGACGACTGCGGTGCCAGCGGCGAGGTCGTGAACGCCTTGGCGCTTGCCGAGGGCAAACAGCAACGCCGTGAGGGCAAGCGTCGGGAGCTGTAAGACTGCGCGAATGAGTGCCCTAAACAGGCCCGGCGGTCGGTCTCGGTCGCGTGCGTTGACCACACGCAGACCCACCAGAATGCGCCCGAGTGACACGCCAAACAACCCGACGAGAACCACTTGGTTGATGATGTAGCACGCCAAAATGGCCGCGAGCAGGCCAGACTCGTTGGTCCACGCTTCGAGTTCCATGGCGGGAATGGACGTGCCTGAGCCGCTGGCGATTCCGAGGACAACTATCACGGGTGCGCCGTAGTCGATGATGGCTGCGGCAAGGCGCGCCATCGGGCCCGCCATGCGCCACTTGCTTGCGCTGTTGGGCTTTGCGAAGCCCGAGCGAGTCCTGGCGTTGACATCGACCTTGGGGCCGGTGGTGAAGGTGTCGCCGTCCCAGTAGCGTTGCGTTCCGGCTGGATCGCCGTTGACTGGGTACCAGCCCGCCGGTAGTGCCACGTCGACCTCCTTGCCAGATGCTGGGCTTCCGAAATGCGGGTCGCAGGGCATGCCTCAACATCCTGCGGTCCCGGGAGAAAACAGACTCCCGATCTCATTTGCTATCGGCAGGTTGTGGCGGCGCCTTTAGTGATTTGGTGGGTTTGGTCTGGGGAAATCTCCCAGATTCGTAAGGGTGCCCCCTGATCTGGCTCAACCTTCCGTAGTGTGTACCCCGTGGGATCGCCCCATCTGCCACCACCACCACTGCTCGACCCAGCCTGGTATCCCGACCCTACGGGCCGCTACGAGGCGCGCTATTGGGACGGTCGCAAGTGGACTAGCCACATCTCCCATTACGGAGCTACTGGCAACGACCCACTTCTTCGCGCCCGGTGGGATCGCTGGTACCTGCGTTGGTTGTGGCGGATTGCGGTTTGGGCCGCCATTGTTGGGGCAGGTTTTTGGGCCTACAACGAGTACTGGCCAACCAGCGATCGCGACCTCGAAGCCGAAGAGCAGCTCCTTGCTGATGTCGCGCTCACTGAAGGCGACCTGCCCGTCGCACAGCCTTGGTCGCCGGCAAGCGGCGGCGCTATTTCGGTACTCGGCGTCGAGGTCATCATTGACGATGACGGCGAAACCATCTTGGCCGAACCACTTTGTGCCGTCGCCACCGGGCGCGTCTCCGACGCGGCTGATGAGCCCCAGGTCAGACGATCGTTCGAGACCGACAACAACCTCGGCTGGATTGCCCAAACCAACACCATTGGTGGCGGCGCCGGGCTAGCCAAGGCGTACCTCGACGATTTGCGGGCGCCCGAGGCCGGGCCGTGCCTCACGGCGTTGTGGCTTCAGCGTGTCGGGACAGACAGCTTTGAGGTTTCGGCCACCCAAGCCATGTCTGAGCCTTCCTTTGGCGATGAGGCCGTTTGGTGGCGCATTACGGGTGTGGATGCGTCGGGTGCGTTCCCGCTCGAGGTCGTTGTGGATCTGGTGTACGTGCGTGTCGACCGCATCATCAGCGAATACTCCTTTAGCGGATCAGTGGAAGCTATTGGGGTGGATGTGCAGCGTGATGTGATTTCTGCGGGCGTGCGCCGCGCAGATGCGTTGCTGGTCGAGTACGAAGCCGAAGAAAACGACGAGTCAGATACCGAAGCTCCCGACAGCAGCGAACCAGCAGAGGCCGACGTCGGGGCCGAACCAGCGGTCACTGACGACGGAGGCTGATATGGCCGAATCCCCAAGTCGAGATCTCGCTCGCGAGCCCTTCTTTTGGGCGTTTGTGGTGCTGGCCGTCATTGTTGGTGTGCTGGGTTTCACCACCGCCACGGGGTCTGGGAACAGCAGCGACGAGGCCAGCTTCATCGCCACTGAGGCCCCCGAGGATGCAGCGCCGCGGCCAACGGCTCAGGCTTTGCCCACGCCCCAGCCCACTGCCGCGCCAACACAGGTG
>JAUIIS010000050.1 GCA_030431575.1 Acidimicrobiia bacterium
AGCGGTTGGTGCTCCGGCGCCCCTCCACGAGATTCCCATGGGCCCAAGCCGGGTCATCCACTTCTTCCCGCCCTCAAACGAGAAGATGGTTGCCAAGGTCCCCACGATTGCACCAACAGTCGACATCTTGTTGGGCAACCTCGAAGACGGCGTGCCCGCTGATCAGAAAGAGCAGGCACGCGCGGGCATGGTGCAGGTTGGCAAGTCCGCCGACATGGGCGACACCCAGCTTTGGACACGAACCAACAGCCTCGATTCACCGTGGGGACTCGACGACCTCACCACGTTGGTGACTGAAATTGGCGACAAGCTCGATGTCATCATGATCCCCAAGGTCGAAGGTGCCGAGGACATCCACTATGTAGACCGCCTCCTTGCCCAACTCGAGGCCAAGGCCGGCCTCACCAAGCCCTTGCTCGTCCATGCAATCCTCGAAACCGCCCGAGGCGTCGCCAACGTCGAGGAGATCTGCGGGGCAAGCCCACGCATGCAAGGACTGTCGCTGGGCCCAGCCGACCTTGCTGCAAACCGCCGCATGAAGACCACCCGTGTCGGCGGCGGTCACCCTGGCTACCTCGTTCGAGACGACCCGGACCCCGGCGACGAAAACGCGCCGCGGGCCACCGCTCAGCAAGACCTTTGGCATTACACCATGGCCCGTATGGTCGATGCTTGTGTGGCGCACGGCATCCTGCCGTTCTATGGCCCCTTTGGCGACATCGCCGACACAACGGCGTGCGAGGATCAATTCCGCAACGCCTACCTCCTGGGGTGCGTTGGTGCGTGGAGCCTGCACCCGGTGCAGATCGAGATCGCCAAGCGCGTCTTCAGCCCGGCGGTAGACGAGGTGGCCCACGCACAGAAGGTCATAGACGCCATGGGCGACGGCACCGGAGCACTCATGATTGAAGGAAAGATGGAAGACGATGCCAGCGTGAAGCAATGCCGGGTTGTGGTGGAACTCGCCCGCAGCCTTGCCGCCCGCGACCCCGAGCTTGCCGACCTCTATGGATACAGCACATGAGCAACGACCTACGACCAAGGCGATCTGTCCTCTACATGCCTGCGGCCAACGCTCGCGCGCTCGAGAAGGCTAAGTCCATCCCGACCGACGCGCTCATCTTTGACCTCGAAGACGCGGTTGCTCCCGATGCCAAAGCATTGGCACGCGAGCAGGCCGTTGCTGCGGCCGCGTCAGGCGACTACGGCAATCGTGAGATCACTATCCGATGCAATGGACTTGACACGCCATGGGGAGCCGACGACATTGCCGCTGCGTCAGCCGTGGGCCCAGCCGCGATCGTAGTGCCCAAGGTCACCGGCGCTGCCCACCTGGCAGAGATTGCCGGGGCCATGGAGGCCGCCAACGCCCCTGATCACACCGTCATCTGGCCAATGGTCGAGACCCCGGAGGCAATCTTTGCCGCGCGCGACATAGCTGCCTTTGAGCGTGTTGCGGTCATGGTTATGGGAACAAACGACTTAGCCAAAGAACTCCGTGCTGCGCAGGTTCCTGGCAGACACACGCTTGTTCCGCATCTCGCGACGGCCGTCCTAGCAGCGAGGGCCGAGGGCGTTGCTGTTCTCGACGGTGTGTTCAACGACATTGCTGACGCCAGCGGTTTCGAGGCCGAATGCCGCCAAGGCTTTGAGATGGGGTTCGACGGTAAGACCCTCATCCATCCGTCACAGGTCGAACCAGCCAACAATGTCTGGGCCCCAAGCGACGAAGAAGTCGAGCATGCGCGGCGTGTCATCGCGGCGTTCGAGGAGGCTGAGGCCGAAGGCCGCGGCGTCATCACGGTCGATGGCCGCATGATCGAGAACCTTCACGTAGACAACGCTCGCCGCTCCCTAGCGGTAGCCGCCGCCATCGAGGCAAACACTTAGACGACCGGCCGAGGTAACGGCCCTTGGGCCGGGTGTCTCAAGGGCCATAGACAATCGACTTCCTCAACACCTTGGTGTATTCGTCCGATGGGTCAGTATTCGTAGTCCCACGAATTGGATTGAGCCCCCTTGGTTACTTCCACAGAAGGCTCGCAGGCGAGCTTCCCTCGCCTTGAAGCCCGCCTGAGCTTGCTTGAACAACTCGCGCCCGCCGCCATCGATGTCGTGTGCTTAGACGAGACCTTTGCGCTTGCACCTATCCCACAGAGTATTGCCAAGTTCGGCTTCGTTGAACGGGCCTGGGGCGGCACCAATACGGAACGCCCAATCGAGTCAGTCAAGCAAGAGCAACGGGCCCGAGTTCTGGGGCTACTCGGGCAAGCTCGAACAACGGGCATGGCATCTGGGAACCTCCATTTCGAAGACGTGGATGAGACGTTCATGATGCATGTGGTGAACCTCATCGATGAACTCGGTGTCTATGTTTTTGTGCGTGGCGGGCAGGACGTCCTGGGCACGACGGGCGGAGGAATCGCGGTTCCACCCCGGCGGTTGGTCCAGCATCGTGATGCTTCGGCGCGGTTTCTGTGGGTAGACAGCGGCACAACGGTATTGCTTGGTTGGAGCAGCGAAACTCTCAAAGGCAAAGGCGCGCTGGACCTCATCCACCCCGACGACGCTGAGCGCGCTATTGATTCGTGGTTGATGATGGCGGCCGGCGCCGAGACCCAGCCTATGAGGCTTCGCTATCGCGACACTTCGGGAGCGTACCGTTGGTTCGAGGCGCACAACAAAAACTATCTCGACGACCCAGAGCGCGGGTATGTCGAAACCGAACTCATCGACATCGATTCCGAGATGGGTGCCCTTGCACGAGCTCGGGAATCAGAGCTTCACTTCGCAGCGCTCACCGAATCGCTGCCCATCGGCGTCATCCAGATTGACGGCTCGGGCGAGATCGCATTCGCTAACGGTTGGATGAAGGAGTTGGCCGGGCTCGATGGCGAAGAGCTGCCATCGCTCCAGTGGGTACACATCGACGACCGCGAGTTCTTTGCAGACCGGATCCAACAGACCTTGGGTGCATTAGGGGACCAAGAATGCGACTTGCGGGTCGTTGACCGGTTTGACCAACCCAAGATCTGCCGGGCCCGACTGCGGCTCATGCCCTCATCGCACGGGGATGCCACCGTCATTGCATCGTTTGAAGATGTGACGGCAAGCCGCGACATCCAGGCTCAGCTGCGCGAGCAGGCACTTCACGATGAGCTGACGGGTCTATCGAATCGGCGTGGGCTGTATGAGTGGCTCAACAACCATCGGGAGACCTTTCGCAAGCGCGGCGTAGCCGTGTTCTTTGTGGACCTCGATGACTTCAAGCTTGTGAACGATGTCAAGGGTCATGCTGCTGGTGATGAGATCTTGGTCGCCATCGCAGCCGAACTGGCCGCGCTGGTGCGGCCAGAGGACCACGTATCGCGCATTGGTGGAGACGAATTTGTCATCGTGTGTCCTGGCATTACCGAGCCGGCGGCTGCGGGCGACGTCGCGCGTCGCATTGTGGATAGCGCCGCCAGACCGTTCATCTTTGACGACGATGTGGTGTGGTTGGGATGCAGCGTTGGCATCGCCAGTGCGTTGCCTAACCAGCCAAGCGTCGATCGACTGATAAGTGATGCCGATGTGGCCATGTATGAAGCGAAACGGGCCGGCGGGCGCACGTTCGCATTCTTTGACGAGAAGCAACGCCGTGGCGTAGAGCGTCGACTCCGCGTAGAGAACGAACTGCGCGTTGCCCTCAGTGAAGGTCAACTTGAGCTCTACCTCCAACCGGTGGTGAACCTGGTGACCGGCAAGACCGTGAGCGCCGAGGCGTTGGTGCGCTGGAACCACCCGGACCTCGCGCTGGTTGCTCCAGCACAATTCATCCCAGCCGCAGAACGAACCGGGATGATTCACATGCTCGGCGCGTGGATCCTTGACGAGGCCTGCAGGTTGGCGGCAACGTGGCCTGGTGGTCGGATTGCCGTCAATATCTCGCCTCCGCAGCTGGCAAAGGAAGGTTTTGTTGATCTCGTACGTAGCGCAATAGCCCGTCACGGGATCGAACCGAGTGCCCTGGTCCTGGAGGTCACCGAGACGGTGTTTCTCGACATGAACGAGAACACGGTGATGGCACTGGCCGAGCTAGTGGAGACTGGTGTTCGGGTTGCGCTGGACGACTTTGGGACTGGCTTTTCGTCACTAAATCATCTCCGACAGATCCCTGCTCAGGTAGTCAAGGTAGACCGGTCCTACATTGCAGACCTGGGCATAGACGCTGGTACCACGGCCATCGTGAAAGCGATGGTGGGCCTCACGAACAGCTTTGGACAGGAGTTGGTCGCAGAGGGAATCGAGACCGAAGAACAAGCCACGCTCCTACGAGAGATGGGGGTCACGCTTGGGCAGGGCTTTCTCCTCGGTCGCCCGTTGCCCGCCGAGGTCCAGCTCAGCCAGATCATGGCAGGTTCGCCCACGCCACGAGGCTCGAAGTGATGCTGCCTCGAGTGCCTAGATCACCAGACCAGCGAAGCCACCAGTGCTGTGATAGAACCCACTAGCCCTACTACCGGTACCCACCCCGGCACTGAGAAGCCAGGCGCCGGGCCCCGTCGTTTCAACACGATGAGCGCCATGTTCATCACCGAGAACGTGACCAACAAGAACGTCGACGTGGTCTCGGCCAACGCCTCCAGGTCGACAAGCAGCGCCCCTACGACGCTAGTGGCCCCAACTGCAGCGGTGGCCAGAACCGGGGTGCCCAACCGCGGGTGCGCGTGATGGAACACGGCAAGGTTGCCGTGGCGACGCCCCAGGCCGTAGAGCACTCGCGAGGCCATGACAATCTGCGCAAGGACGCCATTCAACGCGGCAACAACCGCAATGGCTGACAGAAATCGGGGGCTGGCCCCGGTTGCGGTCTCATAGACAAGTGCCAGTGGCTGTTCGCTGTTTGCAAGCTCCCCGATAGGAACGGTCCTGACCGTGGCAAAGGACACAGCGACGTAGAGGAGGCTCGTGACCGCAAGGGAGGTCACGATGGCGATGGGCATAGTACGACCGGGGGACTGGACCTCTTCCACCATGTTCACGATGTCCTCGAAGCCGACGAATGCAAAGAAGGCCAGGACCGACGCCAACGCAACGCCAGAGAGGCTCACTGACCCAATGTCGGCCTGCTGCCAGTCGGTCGAAGAGCTCCCCGTACTTCCGACCCAGATCACGGCCAGGAGACCGCCGACTTCGATGATCGTGAAGATCGCTGCGACGGTCAGCGACTCAAACGCTCCCCACATCGCTACCGCAATAAGGAATACCCCAACACCGACGACCAATACGTCAGGGTTCACAGCGGTGAACGTTGACAAGTAGCCAATACCGCCGCGAAGCACGGCAGCTGCTGAGGTCACGCCGACCCCCATGACGGTGATACCAACGATCAGGGATAGCCCGTTGGAGCCGAACGCCTTTCGGGCAAAGGCCGCTTCGCCCGCACTTTCTGGCACGCGCAACGAAAGCTCCGCATAGGAGAACGCCGTTGGGGTAGCAACCGCGCCAGCCACCACAAACGCCAAGGGGGCAAAGACCCCAGCTTCGTCTGCCACCGCGCCGACCAACACATAGATCCCGGCGCCAACCATGACGCCGATCCCATAGAGGGTAAGCAGCGCTGGCCCGATCCGTCGCTTCAGGCCGCCATCAGCCACCGCCGGTGTCTGTGTCACAAGTCTGATCCGCTGTGCTTTCGGTAGCCGGGACTGCCAGGCACCTTGGAGATGCCACGAGTCGAGTGTCGCACGCAGGTGACGGTCGGCTCAGAGGCGAAAGTCCTGCGTTAACGAGGGTGTGGATCTACTCGATGGTCCAGCCTGCCGGCAGCTCGGCGTCCCCGACGAGTTCGTGCGTCTCCTCGTCTTGTTCGATGCCATCGAGGTGTTCCCAAATCATCAACTGATTACCCCAAGGGTCGAGAAAGGAGGCATTCGCGCCCCCGAATTCCTTCCAAAAGTGATGCCGCCACAACTCGGTGCCGCCCGCTTCGACTGCGGTGTCCATGATGCGATCCATGTCGTCATCGTCAGAGATCATGATCCATGCTCTGGTTGTCCGGCCGCCATTGTGCATCTCCAGAGGTCCGCGCTGGTCCAGCGGCCGCGGATCTGGGCGCGGGTCAGACGCAAGCGAGATGCCCATGTGAAGGTTGCCGCTTGGTCCTTGTGAGCCATCGTCGATCTTTTGGTTCTGCCCAGGAACGATGCGGTTGAAGACGCCCGGGATTCGTTCTTCGATCTCCCATCCGAATACCCGCTCGTAGAAGGTCGTGGCCGCAGCGACGTCGTCAACCGGAAAATCTACAAACACAAGGATGTTGGGATATGGGGTGTTCATGGTCGGTCGTCCTTTTTGTGAGGGTTAGCCAAAGCGCGTGCCAGCCAAGACACTAAACGCTGAGGTCGGACTCATGCTCTTCAACGATGTAGAACTGGGTGCGTGGGCGGTCGAACAGCCTTTCTTCGTCGTCGGCGATCTCTTTGGCGGCGTCAGGTGCGCGCAGAAGCTTGCTGGTGGCCTCGTACGCCTCGCGGTCGGCGTACCAGATCTCGAGAATTACGTCGTGCTCTGGTTCGACGGGTTCGCCTGTGACCCGGTGCGGCACAGGAGTAGTGAACCGTCGCATGTATCGCTCTGCATTACCTCTGAGGTACTTCTCGCCGATGAGGCGGTGTTTGGTTTCGTAGTACTCGCGGAATTCGTCGACACTCATGCCGGGACGTCGCTTCAACAAACCAATGACCTTGAACACAGTTTCTCCTCGGATGTCGGTTGCCCGATCTAGGGTGCAGACACTAACCGCCACAGCGCAGCTGAGCCTCGCCGGTCCATAGTGGTCTGGCCAACAAAGTACTGGCTTCGGGTGGACATCTTGGCGCCACTGGGCCAGCGTGTAGCCATGACTCCCCGGTCCGAACTCACGCGAGCAACAGTCGGCGAAATCATGACCTCCCCGGTCACAACCGTTGGTCTCGATGCTGCGGTGGCCGAGGCCAGGTCTACGCTGCTGAACTCGCCGGGATCAGCGCTGCCTATCGTCAACAGTCGTCACGAGCCGGTCGGGATACTCACCAAATCCGACCTCGTGGCTCATGTCGATGACAGTCTCCCCGTAGCGGTGCTCATGTCCCAAGATCTCGTTGTATGCCAAGCGTCAACGTCGGTGTGGGCGGCGGCCCGGCAGATGAGGGCCGAGGAAATCCACCACCTCGTTGTGGTCGATCAACAAGGGGTGTTGACCGGCATCCTGAGCGTGTTCGACCTACTGGCGCTTTTGGACGACATCGAACCCGTCGAGTCCACCACCGCGTGAGCTAGGGCGCAGGGCGTCCGGGCGCGCGTTCGATCCATAGTTGCTCGTCCAACGTGCCATCGGCAGCCGTGGGGTCTAGCTCTCGCACCAGCCGCCATGCCTCATCGGCGCGTGCTCTGGCATCGAGATAGTTGCGATGAGCCACCGCAGCTGCTTTCGTGGCAGCCTCGACAACTTCGGGGTTGGCCTGACCAGCGGCGACGTCAAGGCGAGTCATTTCGGCGGTAACGATCAACCGACTGGCGTCGCCGTCGAGCTCATCGGCCCTTTCGGTGGCTTCGGTGGCTCGGTCACGAGCCTCAGCCAGAGCCGCCACCTCACCCTCATCTGGCTGGACATCGAGATCAACCGGGGCGGCAACCTGCACCAGCAGTGTCACGGGCAACACGTCGGCCATGGCCTCCACTGGGGTGTCCGCGGGGCCGAGAGCTTGGCCTCGTCGAATGCGCATTGGCCCAAACACCAGGTCGGCCTCAGCGGTGGTGGCAACAAACGCAGTTGGGTCCGCGACGCCGGCAACGACCGCAGGCAATCGGGCCTCGTCCAGCAGCGCTGCCACCCGCCCGGCGTCACCTTCATCGATCGAGGCGACGTACACCTCGATCTGGGCACCCTCCCAAACCGAGTCTCTGGTGCACATCCATGCAAGGAGGACAAGAAGTTGCCCGGACTTGTCGTCAGCCCACCACACCAGGATCTTCTTGGTCGCCTGCGCTGCTTGAGGTACTCGCTCCCAGGCATCGTCGGAGGCGACGAGAATCCCCGTGTTGCAACCGAACCTGAGAGCCGTTTGTGCCATCGATTCCTGTTCGGGGCTGGCCTCGCTGAGATGGCTCCGCCAATGGAACAGCGCCAAGTTGGGACGTATTGGCCCGAGCCCCGTGGACTGCAGCGCAGCAGCGACTCCTTCGCGTAGGTCGGCAGCCACGATCGCTCGGCCGTACATCGTGGGGTAGTCGCTGGCGAGCTCACCCATCAGCTTTTGGCCCACCCGAGTGGCATGTTTTCTTGCAACGGCCCCCCGCCCGGCGACCACCCGGACCACTGTGCTGAACCCGGCTCCACCCTCGATCCACGATGTGGCGGCGGCTAGCCGTTCGCGCCGGACGGGACCCCGAGGAGCGAACGCGACGGTAAAGGGCCGCCAGTCTCTGCTGGAACTGGGGTGCTGGACCATGGCGCGGAGGTGCGAGCGCACTTCGGCTGCGTGGAAGCTTTGGGTGCTGTCCGCCCAGCGAACTTGGTGCACAGACCGACGCAGGTATCGGTAGAGCCCGAAGACAGCCAATCCAGCCAACGCGCCGGCAACTGGATCGATGGCGACAATGACACCGATGCAGGCCAAGGTTCCCAACAGGCTGAGGCGCCAATCGAACCAGCGAAACCTTGGTCGGAACGACGTGTTTGCTGAGCGGGCTTCAGAGTATGTGGCGTAATTGATCATCCCGTAGCTGGCGAGAAAGAACATTGAGATGATGGGGGCCACTCGGTCGAGGTCGCCAAGGGCGACGGTTCCAAGGGCGAGGGCTGTGGTGAGCGCGGCGGCGCGCCGCGGGTTGTTGGCCGGACCGGCGCCCTTAGCAAAGGGTTGAAGGGGGCCAATGAGCCGATCGGCAGCCAGGCGTTGCAGGACGCGGGGAGCGCCAAGGATCGATGCGATTGCTGAGGACAAGGTCGCGGCCATGACGCCGATATCGATCAACGCAGGGGCGAGTGCCAGATCTCGCATGATCGACGTGTTGCCCCGGAGTTCGTCGAGCGGCACCGCCATGGCCAGCGTGACGATGGCAAGCATGTAGACGATCGAGGAGATCCATATCGCGCCGAAGGTGCCCGTCGTGATGCTCTTGCCAGGGGTTTTGAGGTCGCCAGACATCGCGACGCCTTGGGTGAATCCGGTGACGGCCGGGAAGAAGATGGCGAAGCTGACCCAGAAACCGTCGCCGTCGTCGGGCTTGGCGAGGTTGTCGCTCAAGGTGTCCAAGCTCAGGTCGGTGATGACGCCCCCGAAGTAACCAATCAGCGCGACGATCATGCACGCCATGACGACGTACTGAAGTCGGGTGGCGATGTCTGCCCCCAGCCACGCCAGCCCGAGAAGGAACACGATGACACCTGCTGCTATGAGGCGCGGAACGTTGGCGTTTCCTGCATCGATAGACGTGGCGACCGCCTCGCCCAAGCCGATGGCGTAAAAGGCCACCGAGGCAGACATTGCTAGGTACAGGACGAGCCCAATGGCCCCTCCAAAGGCTGCTCCGAGCGTTCGCGAGATCAAGAAATATACGCCGCCACCGCCCACACGAAGGTTGGTGGCGATTGCGGCGAGCGAGACCGTGGTCAACACCGACACGGACGTAGCCAAGACGAACGCCAGCATCATTTGCCGGAAGCCCAGGTTGCCGGTGACAAAGCCCAACCTGAGGAACAGGACGAGGCCCAAGATTGTCAGGAGGCTGGGGGTGAAGACGCCGCCGAATGTGCCCAGCTTTTCTGCGTCGTGAGACGCGTCGGTTTGGGCGTGATCAGTCGCTGCTGCCATGCGTCCCTTCATCCTGTGGGTGGACGATAGTCCCATTGTCGCCTCAGACGCCTAGGCGAAAAGATCTGTTGTACGTTGACCACGCACGCCACTATCTGCGGAACTATTCGGTTCCTTGGCTACGAACTGTCGAAACGTGTGGAACCTGTTTATGTCGCTGCGTCAGTTGGACGTTCCTAGGGTGCTTGCATGCGGATGCGCCCGAGCCTTGGTGCCTAGTGGGCAGCGCCTTGGAAGGCACGAACTTCGCCATTCGGGCAACCGATGACTTCGACCGTTGGTGCAGATAGGGCGCCTGCCGTGAAGAGGCTCTCTCGAGCAGCCCTGTTGGGTGGATTCGTTGCCGGCTGGGATGCATCGGCGATGTTCTTCATTTTCCCGGACATACGCGATGGCATCGGCGGGGGCGACGAAACCGTTGCGTCATGGGTGCTGTCGATCACCAGTGTGGTCGGGGCCGCCCTGTTGTTACAGGCAGGGCGCCTTGCAGACCGCTTTGGCCACCAGCGGCTGTTCCGGGTGGGTGCTGGAGCCTTCGCGGCCGCAGCGATGTTGGCTGCGGTTGCGCCGTTCATTGCGTGGCTTGTGATTGCTCGTGGTGTCATGGCTGTGGGTCTGTCGCTCATGGGCCCGGCTGCGGTGGCCATTATCCTTGCCGCGGCCCGTGAGGCTGAGCGCAGCACTGCGATTGCGCGGTGGGGTGTTGCGACGGCGGTGTCTGGAGTTATTGGACCGCTGGCCACAACACAGCTGATCGAGCTGTTTGGGTGGCGCTCATCCTTTGTGATCATGGTTCCGGTCGGTTTGATGGTTTTGGCGATGTCTTGGACCGATGCCGGCCTTGATAAGCCACAGATCGAAGCCACCTTTTCGCTTCTCGAGTCGGCAGTGGCGATGGCCGGGTTTGCATTGTTGATTTTGCCAATCGTTGAGGGCAACGACTGGGGGTGGGGGAGCGTGAGGGTTGTGGGATGCTTCCTCAGCGCGGCTGCGCTGCTTGGCTGGTTGATTTGGCGCTCAACGCGGGTGGTGCCTGCACCGTTTCCCCTCGACTTGTTCCACCGACCCAGCTTTGCCTTGTCGTGTGTGGCCTCGGTCACTGGAGGCGTGCACTTCTTTGCCCAGTGGCTTGCGTTGTTGTTGTTCTTGACTGAGGTGTGGGACTACACCTTGGTTGAAGCTGGGTTGGTGTTGACCATCATGCCGCTGGTTATGTCGTTGACTGCGGTGAAGGCAGGTCGGCTGGCTGATCAGCATGGCCATCGGACGGTTATGCTTCCGGCGCTCGCCACCTACGTTGCTAGCTATGGGGTGTTTTGGGCAGCGGCCGACGAACAGCGCAACCTCGGGCTCCTGCTGCCTGCGCTGATTGCGAGTGGTCTAGCCATGGCCGCGGTGTGGCCGTCGCTGACCTCGGCTGGCACACAGGGCGTTGAGGGCTCACGGATGGGTTCGGCTTCGGCCATGATCCAGACGCTGCAACGCATAGGTGGCGCTGTTGGTATTGCGCTGGTGGTGAGTGTGATCGCTGGCAACAGTGATCTGGCGCCTGCGTCCCAGCACTTGCGAGCTGTTGCAGTCATGCCATTAGCGGCATCCGCCTCGTTCTTGGTGCTGGCCTTTGTGCGCCCTGTGATCGCGCCACCCTCGCAGAGAGCAACAACGACAACACAAACAAAGACTTGACTTAGTCCAGTATTTGGATTTGTATAGGTATATGGCCAACGACCCTATCGATCAGCTGCTTCGCGACCATAAGGTTCAGGTAACGGCGCAGCGGCTGGCCATCATGAACGCGTTGGCTAGCTACCCCCACGCCACTGCTGACGAACTCACCGAAGAGGTCCGCCGTACCATCGGTACCATTTCCCGCCAGGCCGTCTATGACACCCTGGCACTCCTGGTCGACAAGAACTTGGTTCGGCGCATCCAGCCCTCCGGGTCAGCAGCACGCTACGAAGACCGCGTTGGCGACAACCACCACCACCTCATCTGCCGCAACTGCGCAATGACCTTCGACATTGACTGCGCAGTTGGCAAAGTGCCCTGTCTCACCGCTTCAGATGACCACGGGTTCCAGATCGATGAGGCCGAGGTCATCTACTGGGGATATTGCCCGGCATGCGTTGACACACTGGCGGGCCAGACCCCCGCACCAATCAAGTAACCCCGTCGGGTCGCATCGCCGACTCAGCCCAACGAACAACCGATTTCAGTCCGCAAGGAGCACAAACCATGTCTAACGAAGACGCATTCGACGTAAACGAGAACCCACAAGGCTGCCCGGTAATGCACGGGTCCACCGCAAGCCACACAGCTGTTGGAACCACAGCAAACCAACACTGGTGGCCTAACCAGCTGAATCTGGCCATCCTGCACCAAAACACCCCAGCCAGCGACCCAATGGACGAAGACTTCGACTACGCCGAAGCCTTCGCGAACCTGGACTACGAAGCGGTCAAAGCCGACCTCAACGCGCTGATGACCGATTCCCAATCCTGGTGGCCCGCCGACTACGGCCACTACGGGCCGCTCTTTATCCGCATGGCCTGGCACAGTGCCGGGACGTACCGGATCGAAGACGGGCGTGGCGGCGGCGCTACGGGAAACCAACGTTTCGCGCCGCTCAACAGCTGGCCCGACAACGGCAACCTCGACAAGGCTCGAGCGCTGCTGCTGCCAATCAAGATGAAGTAC
Organism: Acidimicrobiia bacterium; assembly: GCA_030431575.1. Taxonomy (GTDB): domain Bacteria; phylum Actinomycetota; class Acidimicrobiia; order Acidimicrobiales; family UBA8592; genus JAUIIS01. The sequence continues at coordinate 12,537 of JAUIIS010000050.1, forward strand.
GGCCGCAAGCTGTCCTGGGCCGATCTCATGCTCTTGGCCGGCAACGTTGCCCTGGAGTCCATGGGACTTGAGACCTTCGGGTTCGCTGGCGGTCGTGAAGACATTTGGGGCCCAGAAGAAGACATCTATTGGGGCCCAGAGACCACGTGGCTCGGCGATGAGCGGTACAGCGGAGATCGCGAACTTGAGAACCCGCTCGGGGCCGTGCAAATGGGCCTGATCTATGTCAACCCGGAGGGCCCAAACGGTAATCCTGACCCGCTTGCCTCGGCGCGAGATATCCGCGAAACGTTTGCTCGGATGGCCATGAACGACGAGGAGACCGTGGCCTTGGTGGCCGGCGGCCACACCTTTGGCAAAGCGCACGGAGCTGGCGACCCCGACCTTGTCGGCCCAGAGCCCGAAGGTGCACCAATGGAGCAGATGGGCCTTGGCTGGAAGAACGACCTTGGCTCTGGCCTGGGCATTCACACCACCACCAGTGGCGTCGAAGGCGCTTGGACCCCAACCCCTATCACCTGGGACAATAGCTACTTCGACACACTCTTTGGCTACGAATGGGAACTCACCAAGAGCCCGGCCGGTGCACATCAATGGACACCTACCGACCCCGAGGCCAAGAGCACCGTGCCTGACGCCCACGATGCCTCCATCACACACGCCCCAATGATGACCACCGCCGACATGGCCCTGCGTATGGACCCTGTGTACGAACCCATCTCGCGGCGTTTCCATGAGAACCCCGACGAGTTCGCAGACGTCTTCGCTCGAGCGTGGTTCAAACTGCTGCATCGCGACATGGGGCCAACCTCTCGATACCTCGGCCCCGAAGTGCCCTCCGAGGAGCTGGTCTGGCAGGACCCCGTGCCAGCCGTTGACCACGAACTCATTGGGTCGGGCGACATTGCTGGTCTGAAAGTGCGCATCTTGGCGTCGGGCCTGAGCATCTCGGACCTTGTGTCCACTGCGTGGGCATCGGCCTCCACGTTCCGCAACAGTGACAAGCGCGGCGGCGCAAACGGCGCCCGTATCAGACTGGCCCCCCAAAACGGCTGGGAGGTCAACGACCCCTCCGAGCTGCGCCGGGTGCTGGCGACGCTCGAAGAGATCCGCAACGACTTCAACGAGTCTGGCAAGACCGTGTCGCTCGCCGACCTCATCGTCTTAGGCGGCGCAGCGGCGATCGAGGCTGCGGCGAAAGCAGCTGGCCATGATTTGACAGTCCCCTTTACCCCAGGGCGAACTGACGCAAGCGAAGAACAAACCGACGCGGAGTCCTTTGCAGTGCTCGAACCCAAAGCCGACGGGTTCCGCAACTACCTTGGTAAAGGTCATCCCGTTCCGGTTGAGCATCTGTTGGTAGACCGGGCACAGCTGCTGACGCTCAGTGCGCCCGAAATGACCGTGCTGGTCGGTGGTTTGCGTGTCCTTGGGGCCAATAGCAATGGCTCTAGCCACGGCGTGCTCACAGAGCGGAGCGGAACACTAACCAACGACTTCTTTGTCAACTTGCTCGATCTAGGGACCGAGTGGAGTACGACCGAAGGCGCACCAGACGTGTTCGAAGGACGCGATCGCCAAACGGGCGAACTCAAGTGGACCGGCACGAGAAACGACCTGGTTTTTGCATCGAACTCCCAGCTGCGAGCCATTGCTGAGGTATACGCCTCAAGCGACGGCGGAGAGAAATTCGTCCGAGACTTCGTGGTCGCATGGGACAAGGTCATGAACGCTGACCGATTCGACATCTAGCAAGTAGCTGCTTACCCCCGGGGCCGCTGCCTCGGGGGTTTTGCGCGTCTGGCGGCCCGACGGCCGGGCGGTCCTAGAGGTCAGATGACGCGTTGCCCATCCAGGCACTTAGCCAATCATGGTAGTGCTGGATCCGGGCTTCCTCGTCGCACAACAGCGCTTGTTGAAAGCCGCGTGAATGCATGCCGGCCTGCACATCGCGGATGTAATGCACGTCTTGGTCGATGGTGATCCCCATGGTCTTGCGCCCCTCGATGATGTCTTCTTGGTCGAAGTCATCGTGTTCTGGGCGCGAGATGGGCAACGTTGCCTTCGGGTCGTGGGGCTCGAACGCGACACCGTGACGCTTGGCGACTTCAGGGTCGGGCTGGCGTCGGAAGGTGAACTTGTCCCAGTAGCACCAGTTCGGGTCTGTGGGATGAGGCCGTGCTCGGGTGATGAGTGCATCGTCGGGTTGGGCGGTGATCATGGTGTTTGGGAACGCGTTGTACTGCTCGATGTCAGTTAGCTGTTCGTCGGTGAACGCGTCGTAGTCCCAACCCAAGCGAGGCCCAGCAGCGCGTCGCAAAGCCGGCATATCGCCACGGATGTCCATCACGCGACCTTCATAATCTTTCGGGTTGGCACCAAACATCTCAAGTTGACGGATCTGATAGAAGTTGGGTTCCGAAGCAATGGGCAGGCGACTGTTTAGGGTGTGCCCAATGATGGACACGCCGGTGTGGCCGTGTGCAAAGAGGTCCACCGATGCAGTCGGGCAGTCGAACAACTCTTGATGCTGGGGGTGGATGTGTTCCACATGGTAAAGCTCCTGGAAGTTGTCAAAGACGGCTTTCCAGTTGCAGTTGAGCGTGACTGTTTGATCGCCAACGAGCGTCATCGAGCCGATGTTGAAAGGCGAGACACGCTCAATAAGGGGAGCCAGGTATTCCTCAAGCGGCGGAGTTGCCGGGTCTTCGCAGACCCACACCATGCCTAGAGCGCTAGCCACCCGCAGCTGCTTGAGCGAGTGCTTGGACCGGTCCACTCCGCCACCGGGAAACTGCTGGTTCTCGGGAACAACAACCAGTCGGCCATCTGGCCGATAGCTCCAGCCGTGGTACGGGCACGTGTAGCTCTTCTCGCACCCGCGATCATTCACCAGGATGCGGGCGCCGCGATGCTGGCACGCGTTGTAGAAGGCGGCCAGCTCTGCGTCCTGGGTGCGTGACACCACAATGGACTCTCGTCCGATGTTCAGCACAACGTATTGCCCAGGCTCGGCAACGTCTCGCTCCAGGGCCGCGAACTGCCACACCTTTGGCCAGAGTTCCGAACTCTCGCGTTCAAGCCACGACTTGGCCGTATAGCGTTCGGCCGTGATGGCTTGTGGAGCAACTGGAGGTGCCCCATGGACGGTAACGGAAGACGACGGGGGAGCTGAGACTGGACCCATCCCCTCACAGTAGCAACGTGCTAGCGGTGGGTGCCCGAGCGAACGCGGTTGCGGTTCGCACGCAAAGCACCCTCCCACCCGGTTTTGGCAGTTAGCCTGCGGTTCTGTTCGGTTGAGGTGAAGGGACAACAGATGGCAGGAGGTCTGGTAGGGCTACTCGACGACGTAGCCGCGTTGGCCAAGCTGGCCGCCGCGTCCATCGACGATGTTGGCGCCGCTGCGGGTCGCGCTAGCGCAAAAGCCGCTGGTGTTGTTGTTGATGACACCGCGGTGACACCCGCCTATGTACAGGGCCTCGCTGCCGACCGAGAGCTACCGATCATCAAGAAGATCGCCACCGGCTCACTACGCAACAAGTTGCTGATCATCCTGCCTGCTGCGCTGCTGCTCAGTTCGATCGCCCCCACCCTCGTCGAGATCATCTTGATGCTCGGTGGCACGTACTTGTGCTTTGAGGGCGCCGAGAAGATCTACCACAAGTTCAAAGGCGACGATCACGAACACGATGTGCCGGCAGTGGTACAAGGCCCTGAAGCCGAAGCTGCAACTATTGCTGGGGCGGTGCGTACCGACCTCATTCTCTCCGCCGAGATCATGGTCATCGCCCTCAAGG
>JAUIIS010000414.1 GCA_030431575.1 Acidimicrobiia bacterium
TGGCACTACCATCGCCGTGTGACTGAGCGACCGCCATCTGTGGACTCGCTGGCGCGGGCCTTGAGCCACACCGGCCTGCCGCACCCGCTACTCGTCGATGTTGCTCGCGCCGCAATTGCCGCAGGCGACCATCAGCGAGCCGAAAAGCATGCTGCCGCCCTACAGCGCAGCCTTCTCCAACCCGTCATCAACGCCACTGGCGTGTTGCTACACACCAATATGGGACGGGCTCAGTGGTCAACACGGGTAGGCGCCCACGCCACCAACCTAGAGCTTGACCTTGAGACGGGTCAGCGTGGGTCTCGCCAAGATCATGTCGGCAAACTCTTTGCCAGACTCTGCGATGCCGAGGCCGCCATGGTGGTGAACAATTGCGCCTCGGCCGTGCTGCTGACCCTGGCAGCGCTCGCTGCAGGCAAAGGCGTGGCTGTGTCGCGAAGCGAGCTGGTAGAGATCGGCGGGAGCTTCCGAGTCCCCGATGTCATGGCCCAATCCGGAGCCCGACTCGTTGAAGTCGGGACCACCAACCGCACGCGCGCTGCCGACTACCACCACGCCGTCGAGACCAACGAAGACCTCGCCTTGGCGCTCAAGGTGCATCAGTCCAACTACAAGATTGTTGGTTTCACCGAATCGGCTTCGGTGAGCGAACTCACCAACCTAGGCGTTCCGGTGGTTGACGACATTGGCTCGGGCCTGCTCGACGCAGCTTGCCCGTGGCTGAAGACTGGCCCGCCAGCGTGGCTGGCCGAAGAACCCGCCGCCAAGCAAACCTTGGCGGCCGGGGCCGACCTGGTCTTGTTCAGTGGCGACAAGCTGCTGGGCGGACCCCAAGCGGGCATCATTGCGGGCAACGCCGAGCTGGTGCAACGGTGCATGAAACATCCGTTGGCTCGAGCGTTGCGCCCCGGCGGTCTCGTGTTGTCGTCGCTCCAAGAGCTGGCCATGACCTACCTGCGGCGCGATGGCGACGCCATCCCGTTTTGGCGCATGGCTGCGTTGCCGCAAGCTGGGCTGGCACAAAGGGCCGCAGCGTTAGGCGCAGGGCAACCCGTCGAAACCGAGGCAGTCCCCGGCGGCGGCACATTGCCTGGGGTCACTATCCCATCAGCGGGCGTGGTGCTTGATGGCGACCATACCGAAGCGCTCCGCCAGCCGACTCCGCAGCGGCCGCCCGTTGTGGCCCGGGTGCACGAGGGCCGCACCTACCTCGACATGCGGACCATTGACCCATCGCAAGACCAGCTTGTCGCTGACGCTCTCTCCAGCCTGCGATGACCAACACCAACCACGTCATTTCTACCGCGGGCCACGTCGACCACGGTAAGTCCACGCTCATCGAGGCCCTCACGGGCACCGACCCCGACCGCTGGGCCGAAGAGAAAGACCGTGGCCTCACCATCGACCTCGGCTTCGCCGCCACGGCACTGCCGTCGGGCCGCACGGTCTCGTTCATCGATGTCCCCGGCCACGAGCGATTCATCCGGAACATGTTGGCTGGTGTCGGCGCAGTGGACGCCGCCATCTTTGTAGTGGCAGCCACCGAGGGCTGGAAGCCACAGTCCGAAGAGCACCTGCGAATCCTGGACATGCTCGGCGTTAAGCATGGCCTGGTGGCGTTGACCAAACGCGGCCTGGTAGATGATGAGCTTGCCGAGCTTGCCGAACTCGATGTCGAAGAGCATGTAGAAGGAACGTTCCTAGAGGGGGCTCCGATTGTGGCAGTGGACGCCATCGACGGAACCGGCATGCCCCAACTCATTGAGGCGCTGGACACTCTGCTGGCCACCACCCCCACGGCAGTCGACAATGCGCGCCCCCGGCTTTGGATCGATCGTGTCTTCGCCGCGAAGGGTTCCGGAACCGTCATCACCGGCACGCTCACGGGTGGCAGCCTCGACGTTGATGCCGAGCTCACCGCCCTTCCATCTGAGCGACAAGTCCGGGTTCGGGCGCTGCAATCGCACCACCAAGAGGTACAGGTTGCAGCACCAGGTAGCCGCCTGGCCGTGAACCTTGGCGGCGTCGACCACGACCAGCTCACCCGAGGCGACGTGCTCGTGAATAGCCGCCAGTGGCACCGCACCAGCATTGTCGACGCCGAGGTGACCATCTTGGAACGGCTAGACCACGAGGTGTCGCGCCGCGGCGCCCACGTCATCTACCTGGGCTCTGGCGAGCATCCTTGCCGCATGCGCATTCTTGGCCCCGACACGTTGCAAGCGGGCCAGGTGGGCAAGGTCCGGTTGTTCCTCAACAGCCCGCTGCCCTTGGTCGCCGGCGACCGGTTCATCCTGCGCGAGAGCGGCCGGGGTGAAACCATTGGCGGCGGCCGCGTGCTCGACATAGACCCCGTGACCAAGGCCTCCGAAGCCACACCCGATGGCACCGTCGAACAATTCGTGGCCGAACGAGGCTGGGTCGACGTCGACTTCTTAGAGCAAGCCACCGGTCAGCGGGCCGAGCCGTCGGTGGGGAGCTGGGTTGTTGCCCCCAAGCTGCTGGCCGAAGCAACCGAGGCGCTCCAGACACAGATCACCGAAGCCGGCGGTCTGGGCTTAGATATCGGTCTGCTCGACGAGCGCCAGCGAGCCATTCTGGAAACGCTCGACAACCTAGAACTCGATGGCAGCCATGTCCGCCTTGGCGACGTGGCCGACCCACTGGCCGACCATCCATTCATTGCCGAACTCGAAGCATCACCGTTCACCCCGCCCCCACCCGACACCGTCGACCGAGGCGAACTCCGAGAACTGGTGCGCCGCGGCCTGGTGGTGGAAGAAGGCGGCATCTACTTCGCCGCGTCAGCCATCAGCGACGCCATCACCGTCGTGGCAGGCCTGCTTGCTGCCAAACCCGACGGCATCACCGTGGCCGAGATCCGCGAGGCCCTAGGCACTACCCGCAAATACGCCATGCCGCTACTTGCACACCTAGACGGCACCGGCATGACCCGCCGCCGCGACGACCTCCGCATCGCCGGCCGC
>JAUIIS010000415.1 GCA_030431575.1 Acidimicrobiia bacterium
GAATTCTTGACCGCTGGCAGCTCGGTGATTTCGGCCATGAGCAACATGGGTCCCGGCCTGGGCGACGCCGGTCCCACGGCGAACTTCACGGTCTTCACGCGTCCAGCCCGACTGATTCTGGCCGTCTTGATGCTGGTGGGCCGCCTGGAGATCTACGCCATGATGTTGATGTTTGCGTCCTTGACGAAGCGGCTGCGCAGTGTCCGTCCAGAGGTAACCAGGTTCCGCTGAGCGCTGGTTGCGCTGATTGGCTCCCGATGCGGTCAGGCCTAACGGCCAAAGAACGACGTCAGTGCGGCCACCATGTGTGCGGGGTCGCTGGCGCCGCACATTTCTCTGGCTGAATGCATGGATAGTTGCGGCATGCCGAAGTCCACCGTGGGAATCCCCAGCCGAGCAGCTGTGACGGGTCCAATAGTTGAGCCACAGGCAAGGTCGGTGCGGTTCACATAGACCTGGAACGGGACGCCCGCGTCGATGCATGCCTGTTCGGCAATAGCTTGGCCGGTCGCGTCTGTGGCATAGCGTTCGTTGGCGTTTCGCTTGATGACTGGTCCGCCGTTGAGTGCTATCTGGTGATTTTGTTCGTGGCGTTCTACGTAGTTGGGGTGGGTCGCGTGAGCACCGTCGGCCGACACACACGCCGACGCAGCTAGAGCACGGACGAAGTCGTCTCCATCGCTGTTGCTCAGTCTGTGAATCCGCTCGAGGACCGTCGGCAGCAAAGAACCTGCGGCCCCGCTTCGCGAGACGCTTCCTACCTCTTCGTGGTCAAAGAGGCACAAGACCTGGGTGGCATCGGCAGCTTTGGCAGCCACCAGAGCCTCAACACCTGCGAAACACGACGCCAAGTTGTCGATGCGCGGGGCCGCGAAGAAGGCATTGTCGGCCCCAAGCAACGCTGAGGGGGTCAGGTCATGGGCCATGAGGTCCCATCCAGCGATGTCGGTGGCATCGACGTCGAGTTCGCGTGCTATCCACCCCCGAAACGCAGCGCTGTCCAAAGACCCATCGGCCCAGAGCGGCGCCATGTGCTCCTGTTTGTTGAGCTGGAGGCCGTTGGTGTGGATTTCGCGGTCGAGGTGGATGGCGAGCTGGGGGACACGCAGTACTGGCCGCGACACCAACAACAGGTGTTCTGTGACGCCGGCTTCTCCGCGGACCGCCACCCGGCCAGACAAGCCCAGGTCGCGGTCTAGCCACGAGTTGAGCAGCGCGCCACCGTAGATCTCAACACTGAGCTGGGTCAGTCCGCCAGATTGCCGAACCGGATTGGGCTTGATGCGCAGATTGGGGCTGTCTGTGTGAGCGCCCACGATGTTGAAACCGGCCAGCGGATCTTCGCCTTGCTTCCACGCCACCAGACTGCCAGCGCGGCGCACAAAGCCGGCCGGAGATGGAACCCACGCCTCGGTCTCGTGCTGCTCCACAAAGCCCGCTGCCTCTAGGGCGCTAACCGAGCTGGCCACCGCATGGAACGGCGAAGGCGATGCATCGATGTAACGGCCCATGGCGGGGCCAGTCTCGGTCTGGGCAGGGCTCAATGGCTGGGGCGTCGATGATGACATTGCACTATCTTCGCACGACCAAGCGGCTCCGCCACACCACGACACCACGTGACTTGGCGTTAACCACCGTGGCCCCGTAGCATTTGAGTTCCCCGCGGCCGGGTCAACGGCGTCCCAACGCACGGCGGGGCCCTCACACCCCCGACCCGCCCGCATCTGCGATGGCGCAAGAGCGCGTTTGGAGACGTATGCACACGCTTAGCTCGAACTCAGATCTCCCTCGTCCACAGGGTCTTTACGATCCTCGCAACGAACATGACGCGTGTGGCGTCAACTTTGTGGCTGATCTCAAGGGTCGTGCAAGCCATGCCATCGTCGAGGCTGCCATAGGAGCACTGTGCCAACTCGAGCATCGAGGCGCTCTAGGCGCGGACCCCCTCACCGGCGATGGTGCCGGCATTCTGATTCAGGTTCCCGACAGATTTTACCGTGAGGTCGTCGATTTCGAGCTGCCTGACGCGGGCTACTACGCCACCGGCATTGGGTTCATGCCCCAAAGTGCGGACGAAGCACAAAAGGCTCAATCCATTATCAACCAGATCGCCCAAGAAGAAGGCCTCGCAGTGTTGGGCTGGCGAGACGTGCCAGTCACGCCTGAAGAACTCGGTCACGGTTCGCGCTCAACCATGCCCACCTTCAGCCAAGTATTTCTCGCGGGCGGCGACTTGAGCGGTATCGATCTCGATCGTCGGGCATACGTTGTCCGCAAGCGTGCAGAGCACGAGATTCAACTCGTTGCTGGCGCCGGCGAGGTCAACGAGGCCATGGGGGGCAAGTCACAGGCCCACGACGGCGTCTACTTCGCCAGCCTGTCGGCCCGCACCATTGTCTACAAAGGCATGCTCACCACCGCCCAGTTGAGTCCGTTCTACCCCGATCTTGCAGATCAGCGCGTAGAAAGCGCCCTGGCACTTGTGCATTCGCGCTTCTCAACCAACACGTTCCCATCGTGGCCCTTGGCCCACCCGTACCGCTACGTTGCCCACAACGGCGAGATCAACACGGTGCAGGGCAACCGCAACTGGATGCGGGCACGCGAGGCCCTCATGGCCTCACCACACTTTGAGGGCGATCTCGAACGCATCTTCCCCATCTGTACCCCTGGCGCCTCAGACACAGCGGGCTTCGACGAATGCCTAGAACTACTGGTCTTGGGCGGCTATTCGCTCCAAGAAGCCGTGCTCATGATGATCCCAGAGCCCTGGGAAAACCACGAGTCCATGCCAGAGGATCTCAAAGCGTTCTACCGCTACCACGCGTCCATCATGGAACCGTGGGACGGTCCCGCATCCATCATCTTCACCGACGGCACCACCGTTGGGGCCGTGCTCGACCGCAACGGGCTGCGTCCCTCTCGGTATTGGGTGACCGACGACGACTGGGTCATCATGGCCTCAGAGGTCGGTGTCCACGAAGTA
>JAUIIS010000416.1 GCA_030431575.1 Acidimicrobiia bacterium
CCTTGGGTCGACAGCCGCGTACAGAACATCAACGAGAAAGTTGACCACGATGAACCCAATGGACAGCAGCAACGTGACCGCCATGACAACGTCGTAGTCCTCGCCAAACACGGCGTTGACGGCGAGTCGGCCCATGCCAGGGATGGCAAACAAGATCTCTGCGACCAGCGCCCCGCCAATGAGCCCAGCAGTGTTGAGGCCCACGGCTGTTAGCAAGCTGAGCGAGCTGGGCCGGACGGCGTGGCGCCACAGGACGCGTCGCTTGGTGAACCCGCGTGCCTGGGCCAGCAGTACGTAGTCCTGTTGCAGCGTGTCGATGAGGTCCGAGCGCAGCAGGCGGAGATACACCGCCACCAGGTTGAGGGCCAGGGTCAGCGATGGCAGGAACATCTGCCGCAGGTTCTCGACGGGATCTTCGAAGATCCCGGGCAGGTCGGTGGCCACAGCTGGCAGCCAACCGAGCTTCACCCCAAACACAAACGCCAGATAGATGCCCAGGACAAACGCGGGGATGGCAAGAAACCCAAACGACACCGCCGCAGATACCCGATCGACAATGCCGCCCGGCCGTTGCGCCGCCCAGATGGCCGCAGGAATGGCAATGGCCAGTGCCATCACCTGCGCCAGAATCATCAACTCGACGGTGTGCGGCAGAGCGGTACTGACCAACGAGCTCACCGGCTGGCCGTTCACTATCGAGTCGCCGAAGTCGCCAGTGGCAGCGTCGCCAAGCCAACGAACGTACCGAGTAAGGAACGGGTCATCGAGGCCAAGCTCGGCCCGGATTTCTTCGACCCGTTCGGGCGTCGCGGTCAGCCCGGCTTTGCGGTTGGCCGGGTCGCCAGGTGCCGAGTCAAGCAGGCCAAACGTCACAAGGCTGACCACAAAGGCCACAACAACGAGTCGCGCAGTGAGAAGCAGGAAGGTCTTCATGGCGCCTTGGTGGTCAGAACTGCTCGGTGTAGATAGCCCAGGCGCCTATTCCTGTTCGATCCAGACTTGCGCGAACCCGAAGTAGCTGCCGCCCAAGAAGTCTTGGATGATCGTCCCGTCGGCGAGTTCGCGGCCCGTAATGCCGTGTACCCGTGGATCCGCTGCAACGCCTTCGGTTCCACTGAGGTGGTCGATCCACAAGATGGGCACTTCTTCGGCGAAGACTTCTTGGACCGCTGCGTATCCGGCTGCTCGTTCAGCGTCGTCGAAGCTTTCTCGGCCTTGGTCGAATCCGGCGTCGAGCTTTTCGCTTACCAAGTTGGTCCAGTTGAGCAGACCGCCGCTTGAGTGGAAGAAGACGTATTCGGCGTCAGGGTCGAAGCCCGAGAACTGGGCCCAGAACTGCGCCTGAAAGGCATCGCCGATGACGATGGGGACTTCGGTGCCTGGCTGAACTTCGTTGATGGTGGCGTCGATGCCTACTTCTGACCACAGGCTGACAACGAGTTCACTGACTTCAATGGCCGATGCCAGCTTTGACACGTTGAGTTCGAGCTCGACGGGGCCGACCTCGGCTTCGTATTCATCGATGAGCGCCCTGGCCGCGTCCAAGTCGAAGTCTGGATAGTCGGTGTCAATCCAGAACTCAGAGTTGGGTGAGATGAAGCTCTTGGCTGGTGTGGTGAGACCCGACCGGAAGGTATCGATGATGAGCTGTTGATCGATGGCGTGTGCCATGGCCTTGCGAACCCGCACGTCGTCGGTTGGTGCGGTGGTGGTATTCAGGAGGTAAAGAATTTCGTTGGCCGAACCGCTACTGATGTAGACATCAATATCGGAGGAGTTCTGGAAGTCCAAGATGTCGGAATCACCGGGGCAGCAGTAGGCATCGATGTCGCCAGCCTCGAGCGCCTGGCGTCGTGCGGTCTGCTCGGGGATGACCTTGAAGACGACTTCGTCGAGGTAGGGGAGTTCGGGGTCCAACCAATAGTTGGGGTTCCGCACAACGCGGGCGCTGTCGCCTGGGGTCCATTCTTCCAGCATGAATGCGCCGGTGCCCACGATCTTGTCGGTTTGGCCAATGGTGTCGGGTGACAGGATCCAGCCAGGGGTGCCGACCAGTGCGTGTGGGAACGCTGCCCAGGGGCGGTTCATGATGACTTCGACGGTGAGGTCATCGACCACGACTACTTCGTCTACGGCTGCGAACGCAAAGCCGACGTTGGGCGCTGCCTTGAACTTGTCCCAGTTGGCCTTGAGGGCTTCTGCATCGAGGTCGACGCCGTCATGGAACTTGATTCCGGGGTTCAGCGTGACCGTCCATACTGTGGCGTCGTCGTTGGGAACCAAAGACTCGGCAAGCAAGGGCACCCAGTCGCCGTTTTCGTCAATAACAACCACGGTGTCGATAACCGAGCCAATGATGCGGATAGCGCCTTCTCCGACGCCTTCGAGCGTGTTGAATCCGGTGCCGTCGGAGATGATGCCGTAGGTAAACGTGCCGCCCGATTGGGGTGTCATGCCGTCCCCAGCGTCGGTTGTCGCGTCGGAACCTTCGTTGTCGGCCCCGGTGTCGCTACCCTCGCCTTCGCTGGCGCCGTCGTCTCCGTTGCCCGACGCATCGTCGTTGCCGTTGGAGGCATTGTCTTGGCTGGAGTCGGCTTGGGCGTTGTCACCGCCGTCGTCATCATCGCCACAGGCTGCAGCCACCATGGCGAAACTCACTAATACGGCCAACCAACCAAGAAGCAGACGCTTTGTCACTCGTTCCCCCCGAAAGTTCGTGATGACCGCACGCTAGTGCCTTCCGTCACACCACGCATTTCGGGTCGAGCGATCGCGTGCCGCCGGGTCGGTTGCCGCTGGCTGGCAGGTTGCGGGGGTCGGGTGTGGTGCATTTCATTTCGGGACAACAACCTTGGCCAAGAATCACTGTCGAAATGAAATGCACCACACCCGACCCCATTGGTGTTCTGCGGCAGCTGGGCTAACGAACGGCCCCAATGCCCACCGGTAGGGCTAGAGGGCTTGTTGGATGCGGCTC
>JAUIIS010000417.1 GCA_030431575.1 Acidimicrobiia bacterium
CGCCACCAGCGTCGCCATGTCGTCTTGGGGGTTCTCGATGCGATCGTTGAGCACCTTGTCGATGTAGTGCGTCATCTCGGTCATGACTTGCACACGTACATCATTGTCGCGGGGGCCGAGCTGGAAGTTGCGGTAGATCCAATCGCGGAACAAGTCGGCGTCGTTCTCGTCAATGCCGACCATCTGGCAGATGCCATGGACGGGGATGTGTTGGCTGTATTGCTCGGCCGCGTCGGCCGCTGACAATCCGTCGAGCTTGGCGATGAGCTTGCGGCAATAGTTGCGCATCTCTTCTTCCATTGCCGCAATCTTCTTGGGGCTAAAGGATGGCAACAGGACCCGGCGGTGGCCGTGATGCTCCGGCGGATCGGAGGTGATGGGCGGGGCGGGGGAGCGAGGTGCATCTGGTCGACCCACGTTGACCCAGATGGACGAGAAGTTCTCGGTGTCATTTGCGACCTGGGTGACTGTCTCCATGGTCACGGGCATGAAGGCACGGCCGTAGCGTTCGGTTTGGGCCATGGGGCATTGCTCGCGGACTTCGTTCCAGATCTCGATGGCGTTGGGTCCCCAGCCGTCGTCGAGCCAGTCCCAGTCGTTTACCCAGTCGGTGACGGGTGGAAGATCGGTTGTGTCCAGTTCATAGGCCATACGTAAAACCCCCAGGGAAGACCAAGCAGCTAACTTAGACGGCCGACTGAATACGTGTAAAGCGCCGGTGGTCAGCTCGTGCGTGCGAAGCTAGGGGGCATGGCAGGTGACTTCTCTCAGCGGCGTGCCCAAGAGCTTGTTCGCGAGGCGGAGTCCTGGGATCTGTCCAGCATGGCCGACGCAACCGAGCGCGATGTGCCCACGCTAGATATCGCCCGGTACCTGCTTGCGCCCCAGAACACCCAACTCTGCAACGAGCTTGCCGAGCAATTGCGCTGGATTGGCGAGAACACCGGCTTCTATCTGCTGACGGGTCACGGAATCGTCTCGGCAATCGATGCCGTGTTCGGTGCCGCGGCCGACTTCTTTGCTTTGCCCCAGTACGCCAAAGACGCGCTGGTCATGGATCAGCCACATTTTGCCGCGACAGGCATTGGCTACCTGCCCATCAGGTCTCGGAGGTTACCCGAGCGGACCAAGGGCAACCTCAATGAAGCCATTGTCTACAAGCAGGATCGAGCGCTGCGCTTGGGAGACAACCCGTGGCCGGACCCTCACCAAGCCCCCAACTTTGCTGCCACCACGCAGGCGTATGCGGCGGCTGCGCAACGGGTGGCAGTAGCGCTGTTGCCGCTCTATGCCCGGGCGCTTGATCTGCCAGCCAACTTCTTTGACGAAGCCTTCAAGGACCCGTTCTTTCGCCTCCGCATGACGCGCTACCCAAGGGTGTTGGAGGCTGCCGATGACGAGTTCGGCATTGCCCCCCATGTCGACACCACCTTCTTTACGTTGCTCGCCCAAACAGCGCCGGGATTGGTGATCTTTGGGGAGCAACAGCAGCAGTGGCTGCGCGTACCCGTGGTGCCGGGCGCCCTTGTGGTCAACACGGGTGAGCTGCTCAAGCAATGGAGTAATGACAGGTTCTTGTCCATCAAGCACTTTGTGGGCCCGCACGTTGGGGACGGCGACCGATACTCGGTCCCGTTCTTCTTTAACGCCACGGCCGACTATCCCATGGCGTGTTTGCCAACCTGCACCAACGCCGAGAACCCGCCTCGCTACCCGACGGTGTCGTACCTCGAGTCCCAGGCGGTCGCGCAGCGCGAGTAAGTTCGGCGCATGGCCGAGACCTTCCCTCTTCCCAACGTGTCCAACGATTTGTCTGGACAGGTGGCACTGGTCACCGGCGCAACGTCGGGCCTTGGCCATCATTTTGCGCAAGTGTTGGCTTCTTGCGGTGCGTCTGTGGCTATAGCTGGGCGCCGCGTCGAGCGCCTCGAATCGCTGGAAGCCACCATTGCCGAGCGCGGCGGAACCGCGATGAGCGTGGCCATGGACATGACCAGCACCGAGTCCATCTTGGCGGGCGTCGACACGGTGCACGAGGCCCTTGGGCCGATCACCACGCTGATAAACAACGCCGGAATCCCCGATGCCCAACGGGCGCACAAGATGAGTCTCGAGTTGACCGACGCAGTGTTTGACACCAACTTGCGGGGGCCGTGGGTGCTGTCGTGTGAGGTGGCTCGACGCCTGATCGATGCGGGCCTGCCGGGACGGATGGTCAACATCTCAAGCATTGGTGGCTTTTACTATTCAGGCAACGGGGCCGCTCTCTACTCGGTCACCAAAGCCGGTATTGCGCGCATGACCGAGGTGCTGGCGGTTGAATGGGCCCGCTACAACATCAACGTCAACTGCATTGCTCCAGGGGCGTTTAGCTCTGAGATGATGGATGGCATGTTGGAGCGCATGGGCGACATTGCCGCCCACTTTCCTCGCAAGCGCATCGGGCAGCCGGCCCAGATGGACTCCACGTTGCTCTACCTGTGCTCGCCTGCCTCGGAGTGTGTGACAGGGGCAGTGATCAAGCTGGACGATGGGCAGTCGCCGCGATAGCAAGTGCGTGCCGCGCTGGTAGTGGGTGGCTTTTGTGCCGCCCCTCGCGAGGCTTCACGTATTGGTATTACATCTATTGCATCAATTGATTGTCTCAGTGTAATATGTGCTCATGTCCGCTACCGAGATGACCGAGCACGACCAGATCGTGCAATCCATGACTGGGGGCATGGCGCCGCGCCTCGAGCCCTTTATGGGCTCGCATCGGCTCCGCCCAGACGGACGACCCAAAGCCGAGCTTCGAGCAGAGCTTCGCCGCATACCTAACGCTGCCAACGCGCTCACTTGCGTCACCGTCATCGGCTTGCCTGTCCTGCTTGTGTGGGCTGTTATCGCCGTTGGAACGTGGTGGGCTGTGGCACTGGCAATCCCGGTCATGGGTGTCTTCCAAAACCGGCTTTTCATCTTGCACCATGAGGG
>JAUIIS010000418.1 GCA_030431575.1 Acidimicrobiia bacterium
CCCAGACCAGTGACCGAGATCATCGACGAGACGCCCGCCAACGCGATTGCACTGGAAGCGCTTGAACGGGGTTATGAGAACACCCAGACCCAGTACAATACGGCCGTCGCCCGGCTTGCCCAGGCGGCGACCGGCGAACGGATCGAGGTGCTGTCTCGGGGCGAGCGCATCTCGATCATCGAACAGCCGGCGGTGCCGACAGAACCGACCAAGCCGAACCGCGTCAAGATCGCCGGGGCCGGAACCATAATGGGTATCGCTATGGGCCTGGGGCTGGTGGCGCTGATCGAGTTCCTGAACCGCGCGCCGCGCCGGCCCGAGGACATCATCAAGAAGCTGGGCGTCTGGCCGATGGCCTCGATTCCCTATACCCGCACCCGGCGCGAGCTGGTGCTGCAACGCGGCCGCAAGCTGTTCTTCGGGGCCGTGGATCTCAATAACTGGTTGGCCGTCGCCGCCCCACTGCTTACTTTCGTTGGCGTCGGTGGCCACGATGCGGATGGGGCGTGGGCACTCTGGATCGGCTAGGGCGGCGTTGAGGAAGCGGTCGGCTTCCTCGGACCAAGGGCCGACTGGGGGTTCAAGCACCTTTGCTGCGGCCAGCGCTAGGACGGGATGTCGAGCTGCCCCGGAGACCTTTGGTTTCTGGTCGGGGTCGTCGAGGTTGGCGGTGATGACCATGTCGGCGTCGCCGTCGGCGCCTCTGGTGATGAACACTGATGCGCGGTCAAAGTGCAGTGTTGCGGTCTGCGGGTCGGTAGCCGAACAGAAGGCCACTTTGCCCCGCGCTCTACTGGCGTGGCTAGCAATGCTTTCCACTGCGAGTGATCGGCGAACCACCGCCCCCAAGATCTTTACGATTGGGACGGCGTCATCTTCTAGCTCGACTTGCATGGTGTCGGACCTCCCATCGGCACAGCAACAGTGCCGCGTTGCCTGACCCTAGCGCTCAGACCCGGGCGGGTTCGGCCGACTGTGCCGCAAGCTCTTCGAAGGAGTCGTCGGGAATGCGCCGGGCCAAGAACAGGCCAATCACGACAACGACGCCACAGACGAAGAGACCCTTGCGCAGCGATACCAGTTGTGCGTCGCCGTAGGCGTCTACTAGAGGAGCGGCTTCGCTCTCAGGGACCCCGGCCTCGGCTAGGCCGCGTTCGACCGCCGCAGTGGGCACGAAGTCAAGGCTCCCATCAATAGAGACACTGACCTCGGTGGCGAGTTGACCAGAAACTCGCTCGTCGTTTTGCACCTCGCTGACGAAGACCGATGCCAGCGAGCCAATGACGATTGCACCGATCAGTGCGGTCCCCACTGCCGACCCAAGCTGCTGGGCCGTGAACTGCAGTCCGCCAGCCTCGCTTCGGTCTCGTTCGCCCACCGAAGACTGCACCAGGTTCCCAAGCTGCGATGCAATCAGGCCCATGCCCGCACCCAGCAGTGCCATCGATGCGGCAAAGGCAATCCCTTTAAGTTCGGGCTTGATGGTGCTCATCAAGAAAAGGACGGCTCCAAGCAAGATCCACAGCCCAGTGGTCGTAACCGAGCGAGGCGAGACCAAGCTGCTGAGGCGGGCTCCGACAAACGAAGCCACGAACATGGCGATGGACACCGGCAACATGCGCACGCCGGTTTCAAGCGCATCGAGGCCCTGGACAACCTGGAGGTAGAGCGGGATCGAGAAGAAAACGCCCATGAGAATCATGTTCTGGAGAACCAACATGTTGAGGCCCACTCGCAGCGGGCCGATGTTCAAGAGGCCGAGCCGGAACAACGGGGTGTCGCCCGCAGCTTCAACTCGACGGGACCAGCTGGCAAACAGCGTCAGCGTGAGGATGCCAGCTCCTATGACAAACGGAGTGAGCGATAGCCCCAATGGTTGGACGGGGGAGTCTCTGTCGGTGAGCCATCCCCAGGTACTTGCCTGGAGAATGCCGTACACAAACAACCCCAGGCCAGCCGCAGACAGAGCTGCTCCAACCCAGTCGATCTCGGGAGGCTTTTCTGCCTTGGGGGCGTCGGCTATCCAGCCGATGAGCAGCACGATGATGACCGCGAGGATCACTTCGCCAACAAAGACATAGCGCCACGTGAACGAAGTTGTCACCCAGCCGCCAAGAATGGGCCCGACCGCAATGCCTGCGCCTGATACCCCGCCAATAACGCCGTAAGCCAACGCCCGGTCTGCGCCCTTGTAGTTGGTGGCGATGAGCGCGACCAGCGCCGGGAGCACTAAGGCAGCGCCAGCGCCTTCGAGGATTGACCAGCCAACGAGCAGCGTGGGAACGTTTTGTGAAACGGCCGTGAGCGCAGATCCAGCGGCGTAGATGATCAGCCCCACACCAAAGGCGCGCTTGCGTCCGAACCGGTCGCCGAGCTTGCCGCCGGTGATCATGAACGCTGCCATTGCCAGGGCGTAGAAGGTGATGACGCCCTGGATCACCGTCACCGAGGTATCGAAATCCTCTACCAACTGACTGATCGAGACATTCATGACCGCCTGGTCGAGGACCATCAAGAACTGCGCGAGGGATAATACGATCAGGGCCCGCCATCTCATATGGGCGACACTAGCGTCATTTGGCCTGGTGCCTCCCAAGCAATGCGACTGCAAGTGGTGCTGCCCGCGCCAAGCGTGATGTTGGCGGGGCCGTTGGCGCTACGGCCCTTTCGGCGCCACTAAGGGCCCACGTAGACTCTGGTGATGGTGCAAAGGCGGGCAGCTTGGCGCCGATTGCTTGCGATTGTGGCCGGCGTGTGTGTAATCGCAACCACAACCGTGGCTTCGGCCGATGAGTTTGCCAATGACAACACAGCGGTGTGGGACCTCGTAGGAGACCCCGTTGTGCGCGCCTTGGCGACCAATGGAACATTGGTTTTCGCGGGCGGCGAATTTGACGGCATCCAGCCGCCGCAGGGCGCAAGCACGAGCCAGCCGTGGCTTGTCGCTC
>JAUIIS010000419.1 GCA_030431575.1 Acidimicrobiia bacterium
CAACGTGCCCGACGCTGGGGCGCACGCGGCGCCGTCTCGGGGAGGGCTGCCACCTAGGAGGTAGTGCACGACGGCACTGTCGACACACTCGTTGCCGCGGGCAAAAGCCGTGTGGCCATCGCCGAGGTAGCGCAGCAGCGAGGCGTCGTGGAGCTCGGTCGCCAGTCGTTCAGCCCAGCGCAGCGGTGTGGCCGGGTCATAGCGGCCGCCAATAACAAGCACTTCTGCGCTGCCGTCGGTGTCGATTGGGGGGAGCGGTTTGCCCAATACCGGCCATCCCGAGCAGGTGGAGCCAAAGAGCGCTTCGCCCAGGACGGGCGAGGCTTGAAGCGCTGCCTCGGCGTCGACTGTGGTTTGGGACAACGTTGCCGCGTACGCGTCGTCGGCGCACATGATGGCGGTGTTGGCGCCGCGGAAAATGCTGTCGAAGTTGCCTGACCCGTCGCCGTACCAACGTTTGGCCAGGTCGTGAACCCCGGTGTAGTCACCGTTGGCAGCGAGATGGAGCGCGTCTGCATAGGTTTCCCAAGTAGGGGGGACATATGTGGCGAGAAGTGTGGCTCCAATCACTGCGGCGCGGTTGCTGAGCCCGAGCGACGTGTCGCTTGGTCCGACGGAGGCTGTGCTGAGGAGTTCGTTGTAGGTAGCCAGTAGGCCGGGGTTAGCAACCCGACACGAGGCCTCGAGGTCGCACACGTGGTCGATGCGTTTCAGCACAGCCTCGAGGTCCGCTGCTTTGAGGGCGAGCTCGGTGGAGCTGAGTCCAGGAGGGAACGCGCCGTCGAGCACCATACGTTCGACTGTCTCGGGAAAGAGTGTGGCGTACACCGTGCCCAGGCGGGTGCCATAGGAGTAGCCCAGGTAATGCAGGCGCTCTTGGCCCAGGGCGGCTCGGAGAAGATCGAGGTCTCTGGCGCTGGCCCACGTGCCGACATGCGCCAGCAGATCGGGTTCGCTGGCCAAACACGCCTCGCCAAGCTCGGTGCTTTGTTGGACCGCAGCATCGATTTCGGCTCGGATACCGTCGCGGGTGTCAGCCACGGCGTTGAGTTCGTCGGCCGGGTTCGCGTTGCACTCCAGGCCCGAGCTTTGTCCGACGCCACGTGGGTCCCATGAGACCAAGTCGAATCTGGCCCGGAGGGTTTCGGGGGCCATGGGAGCGAAGGCCGGGAGGAAATTGATGCCAGATCCGCCTGGCCCGCCAGGGTTCACAATCAATGAGCCGAGTGGGTCGGGTGAGGTAGCGGCGATACGCATGACGGCAAGCTGGAGCGTGTCTCCGCTGGGGTCTTGATGGTCGAGGGGGACTTCGAGCTGCGCACACTCGGCCTCGCCGCAGCTGCGCCACTCCAGGGTTTGTGCTCCCACCGGTGCTGGGACGGGGAGCGGTGGCGCATGCGTTGCGCTGGGTTGGGGCAGCGTGGTCGCCGCTGGGGTGGAGGGTTCGGGCTCGGCCTGGTCGGTATCAGCTGGTGTCGCGCTGTCGGCGGTCTCCGGGGTGACTGTTGGCGCGCGCACTGCTTGTTCGCCTGTTTGGGTATCGGTTGGGACCGAACCCGTACACGCAGAAAGGACGGCTAGCACAGCAATCCATGCGGTCGGGGCTGGGCGGAATCGCACTCCTGTAGTGTCGCACCGCAAAGCGAGGAACGGTCGGCGGTATCACCGGTGCGTGCGTTTGTGGGCCGAGGTGAGCAGCCTCCTAGGCGAGCGCTTGGGCCCGAAGTGAGCGCATGGCTTCGGCAACCGAGGTTGCCGCTTCGTGGGCCGGTGCTTCCCAGAACGCCGTTGAGGGGACTTCGAGGCCGGTCGGGGCAGTGACCCCCATTGCGTCGAGCGTCTGCACCATCTCGACCAGTTGGAACTCGCCTTCGCCTGGGGCCAAACGGGTGGTCAAGGTGTCGGTGTAGTAGTCGCTATTGAGGGGCTCGAGTGGGCCGTCGTTCCATTGGGTGGCCACGATGTGTGCCGGGTCGAACGCCTTGACTTCGTCGAGGTTGTTGCTTGAGCGGGTGAGGTGCCAACTATCGAAACAGAAGCCACCGTTTGGCCGATCGGCGGTCTCGATGATCTGGCGGGCCAGTGGCAAGGTTCCAATGTTGGTCATCTCGGGGACGGCTTCGAGGCCAACGATGAGTCCGTGCTCGCTGGCTCGGTCGCACAGCGCCCCAAAGCCAGCTGCGGCTTCGGGGATGGTGCCGGTGTAGTCACCAATGACTTGCACATAGCGACACCCGTATCGGTCGGCGAGCTCCCATGCCAGTGTTTCGGCCTTCAGGCAGGCCTCGCCGGGGACATCGGGTGATGCCCAACCCCGCAGGGTTTCGATGTTGACCACGGCCAAACCGGATTGGTCAAGGGCCTCGTCGAACAGTTCGACCTGGTCTGGCTTGTCTCGGAGCGCTGCCCAGGCGCCAATGAAGACGCCGATGCCGCTAAACCCGGCGTCGGCAGCGGGGCCGATGCGGTCTAGTAGCGGTTCGTCGCGTGGCCTGGAGAAGAAGTCCCAGACCAGGTCATCCGGACCGAAGCTGCGAGGATCCCGAGCCAAGGCCCTCAGCCTGGCGTGGAGACGTCAGCGGTGGATGCTTTGATGGCTGCGGAGACGAAGTCCTCGACGCCAGCTTCGAGCTTGCGGCGGTTGAACCCGGCGCTTGCGACCACGTTAGCGTCTTGGCGTTCGAGCCAGTCTTCGAGCTTGGCTAGCGAACTCTTTGGACTGATCTCATAGGTCACGAACGCGGCCACGTCTTTGTGCGCAATCGATGGCAATGTGGCCAACTTGGACAGTTGCCCGGGGCGTGCGCCCAGGCCGAACAGCCCGTCGGTCCATGTCCCAATCGCAAGGAGGTCGGCCTTGACCACAAACTGCGCATCGAAATTGGTGACGGGGTACACACCCACGTGTGCACCCTGGTGGATGAACTCG
>JAUIIS010000051.1 GCA_030431575.1 Acidimicrobiia bacterium
TTCGTGCCATCAACGAGTTTGCGATCGACGGGTTGATGCCCGACCTCACCGTCCTTATCGACGTGACGACTGAGGTTTCCCAGGCACGCCTGGGTGGGGTCAAGGACAGGTTCGAGAGCGAGGCTGCTGAGTTCCATAGGCGTGTGCGTCGCGGTTACCTCGATCTCGCCGAGGCGTCTGAAAGCTGGGTCGTCGTCGACGGCACCGGTGATCTCGATCAAGTGAGTGCGGCTGTTGATGTGGTCATGGCGGAGCGCCTGTAGGGTCCATCACCATGACGGTGACTGCTCAGACCTGGTCCGAGGTCATTGGCCAACCCGACGCAGTGGCGCAACTCCGTGCCACTGCGGCTGCCCCGGTGCATGCCTACATGTTGCTTGGCCCCCATGGCTCCGGGCGTTGGGCGGCAGCTAAAGCGTTCGCAGCCGAAGTGCTGAGCTCGGGGCTAGATGGCGAAGCGGCCGACCGGGCCGTCCGTTTGGCGCTTCGGGGCGAGCACCCCGACCTTGTGCGGGTGGCCCCATCGGGCAACGAGTACCGCAAGGAGGAGGTCGACTTTCTCATCACCGAGGCCTCCCGAACTCCGGTGGAAGGTGGCCGTAAAGTCATCGTGGCCGACCGCTTCCACACCGCAAACTCCACCACAATCGGTCGTCTGCTCAAGACCCTCGAGGAGCCTCCCGAGTCCACCATCATCGTGTTGTTGAGCGAAGAGGTGTCCGACGAGCAGATCACCATTGCCTCGCGATGCATGACGGTTCGGTTCCAAGCCGTCCCCCATGCCGAGACGGTTGCTTGGTTAGCCAGTCGGGGCGTCGATGCAGCGCGCGCCGACACGGTTGCGTTGGCTTCAGGTGGCGATCTCACCCGCGCCGCAGACCTGGCCGAAGACGACGATGTCGTGGCCCGATACAACGCGTGGCGTGGTGTGCCCGACCGTCTGGATGGCACAGGGGCCGCCGCGGCCATAGCGGTCGAAGAGATGCGAGGCCTCATCGACAAGGCCGCGCTGCCTATCGAAGCCAGGCACGAGGCAGAGCGCGAAGCGCTCGCAGAACGCGAAGAGCAACTTGGTGCGAGGGGGTCTGGCCGCAAAGATCTTGAGACTGCGCACAAGCGCGAGATTCGGCGCCTTCGCGTCGACGAGCTGCGCTTCGGTTTCGCCACAATGGCCGGCGTCTACCGGGACCGGTTGCGCAGCGAGGCTCGTCCGAAAGATGTTGGCGCAATCGAGGCAATCCGCGAGGCAAACGAAGCTCTCGTGCGCAACCCGAACGAAGCCTTGCTCCTCCAGGCGTTGTTCGTTCGTTTGGCTCTCGAGTGAGGTGGCGAACGGGCGCAAAGCTAAACCCGGGCGGCGGGCGCCGTTTGACTTGATAGCGTTACCTGCATTGCCCGAGTAGCTCAGTCGGTAGAGCAATTCACTCGTAATGAATAGGTCAGGAGTTCAATTCTCCTCTCGGGCTCCACTGTTTGCGCAGGTCAGAGAAGCTATCGCTGAGAGCCTTGGACCTCCGGCGATTCAGCGCTGGCCGCGGGAGCCTTTGGAATTGCGACGCCACCCACCGGCTCCGCCACCGCCGTTCGCTTCGCTCACTAACGGAGTCTTGCTCCTCCCGGTTGCCGCACCCAGGTGGGACGCGGGTTCCACGAGCGAAGCAGCGATCTCAGGTGAAGCGCCGGGCGGGTGGTCTCGTGTAACTCTTGCGAAGCCAGTTCGTCTTGAGGGTCGTGACGAGCTTTCCAGACAGCGGAATTGCCGATGTCGCGGACGCCTGCGAGAAGAAGCTGGCGCTTCCGGGCACGTACCGTGCGCTGCCTTTTGCGGAGACCATCGACAAGGCGCTTGACGTCGCCAAACGGATTGGCATCACCCGGGTAGCCGATGTCACCGGGCTGGACTCGATCGGCGTGCCCGTGGCCATGGCGATTCGCCCGGCCAGCCGGTCCCTCTCTGTGTCCCAAGGAAAGGGGCTGAGCCTTGATGCTGCCAAGGCCTCAGCACTCATGGAGGCCATCGAGTACCACCACGCCGAACACATCACTTTGCCGCTAAGGCTGGCATCGCTTCGTGAGTTGGCGGTCGAGACCGACGTCGCTCACGTGCGGCAGATCGCGCAGCCGGTGAATTCTCGATTTCATGTTGACACGCGAATTCCGTGGGTTGCGGCTGATGTAGTCGGAGTTGGCGAGCAGCGCTGGGTGCCCTACGAATGTCTCGATCTCGACCGGGTGGCACCTTCGCCGTACCTCGCGGGTTGCTTCCACAGCGACACGGGAGGCCTCGCGTCAGGTAACACCCGCTCCGAAGCAATGGTCCATGCTTTGTGCGAGCTGATCGAACACGACGCAGAAGCACTCTGGATGCTGGCTGGGCCCGCACACCGACTCGAGACCAGACTCGACCTCAGCAGCATTACCGATGCTACGAATCTGTGGCTGTTGGACAAGATCCACGCCGCCGGCCTGGCCATCGGCGTCTGGGACATGACCTCCGACATCAAGGTATCCAGCTTCGCGGCGGTGATCGTCGATCCGGACCTGGCCAGCATGCGCCGTCAGCCACCCACAGCTGGATTCGGCACGCACCTCGACGCAACGGTGGCTTTGTCTCGCGCAATAACGGAGGCCATCCAGTCGAGAGCGACGATCATCACGGGAAGTAGGGACGACATTGACCGCAGCGTTTACCGACGTCTGCGGGGAAGCGCTCATCTCAAGGACATGGCCGATCTCATCAACGATCCTTATAGCCCGCAGAAGTTCGCCTCGGTAAACCGGGTCGGCGGCACCTTCGATGAGGACGTCGAAACGCTGCTTGGAGATCTACTGGAGGCTGACATTCAGCCGCCACTTGTCGTCGATCTCACCCATCCCGAGTACGGCATTCCGGTTGTCAAGTGCATCGCCCCTGGGCTCGAGTGCGAACGCAGCGAGGCAGACCATGCGGTCGTTCATCACGGCCCGAGGGGCCGGGCTGCGAAGCGGGAGGTCTTCAAATGAGCACAGTTGTCTTCGTAGGCCCATCCGACCCGACCGGTGGAGTTCGAGCACACCTTGAAGGTGCCTTCATCGCTCCGCCTGCCCACCGAGGGGATGTCTTGCGGGCAGTTCAGGAAGGTTTCAGCACCATCCTGCTCATCGACGGATACTTCGACACAACACCAGCGGTATGGCACAAAGAGCTTCTGTACGCGTTATCCGAAGGCCTTCGCGTGTACGGGGCGTCATCAATGGGAGCACTACGCGCCGCTGAGATGTGGCCTTTCGGCATGGTCGGTATCGGTGAAGTCTTTGAAGCAGTGAACGACGGCCTGCTCGACGACGACGACGTCGTCGTCATTCACGACCACGAATCCGAAGGCGCCACTTCGCGATCTGTTGCGATGGTCAACATCCGTTGGTCTTTGCGATCCGCCGCGGAGAACGGGGTGATTGACCACGCACTTGCCAACCGCTTCGACGAACTCGCCAAGTCCATGTTCTACCCCGAACGCACCTACACCGCACTGCTCGCAAATGCCCGCAAGATCGACTTGATTGATAAAGAGACCTCGGACCGGCTCCACCAGTGGCTTCGCAACCACGCCATCGACATCAAGGCCCAAGATGCCATCACCGCTGCGCTTCGAGTGGCCAGCGACCTCGATGCCGGCCGTGAAAGTCCCCCACCACCACCCTTTGTGCGTACGCGCTACTTCGACACATTTGTGTCCGAGGAGGCAGATAGGACCGAGCGCAGGGTGGACAACTGGACCCGCAGCGTGATCGATGAGCTGCGAACCTCTCCGGAGCGGTACCGCTCAGTCAAGAACGCCGCGCTCCAGCGCCGGGCATCGATAGCTGTGGCCCGGAGCGCAGGTGTGCGCCAAGACGTGAATTCCCTAGATCGTGCGTGGGATGAGCTGAGACGCGAGCAAAGGCTGCACGAACCCGCTCAGGTCGACGACTGGCTGCGTCGAGCCGGGCTTACCGGTGGTGACTATGGTCCATTCATCGAACGTGAGGCCATGGCGAGGTGGGGATCCGACCACATTGCGGACCCTGACCCCATCGACCTTCTAGATATTCTGCGCACTGAGGGGACCTACAAAGAACTAGCGCAGCGTGCCACAGCCCGCGGGGACCATTTGCGGGCAACCGGTCGAACCGAGACCGGCGATGCTATGGGGGAGAAGGCCAACGCAGCCGAGCTCCGTGAGCGCTTTGCGCGACACACTGGGCTGGAGCTCGACCAGTGCAGTGATGAAGGACTCTGTGAACTTCTGGACTTTCCTGGCGTTCGAGCGCTTCACGAGTTCCTTGCCGTGTTCGCCGCGACGCAATCGGCTGTAACCAAGGCCGAGTGAGGTCGTCCAGATAGCGAGCCCGAAACCTCGGGCCCAATTGACTGAAGGATGGCACCATGGCAGAAGAATCAAAGACCGATGACGAGACCTTTCAGGCCTCGCCTGAAATGGCACAGAAAATCCTCGACGCGCTCGAGGGCAACGAGGTGGAAGGTTTCAAGTTCGCCGAACTCATGCCCCGCGTTGACCCTAAACGCGCTCCCTTGCGCCCGAAGGATCTAAGCGCAAAGGGTGGCGTTGAAGCACCCTGGACGACCTGGCGACTGACCAGCTAGAGGCCTCGTGATTATCGACGACAAACTTGTCGAGGCGGCGCAGACCCTGCTCGAGGAACGCTTCGGGCAGGGTCTGGGCGCGGCTACGGCCATCTACACGCTCGAAGGCAACTGCTTCACGAGCGTTTCGCTTGCCTGCGTGAGCCCGGCGTCATCTGTGCAACCAGAAACCGGTGCCATTTGCGAAGCGTTCCGAAACGGCGAGCGAATCTCGGCGCTCGTGACCGTCGAGCGGCGCCTTGAGGGTGGACCAGTGCTCTTCGCGACTCCCTCAGGTACCACCATCGATCGGTTGTAGCGCGCGGCAAGCCGTGAGGCAGAAATCGCAGTCCACAATCTCGCCGACAAGGCCAGCTTCTTTGTGCGACCGATGAAGAGCTTGGGGGCAACCCATGTGTCAGAGATCGCAATGGACGGCAACTTCGATGACGGGATGAAGCCCCTCACCAAGCAACTCCGGGAACTGGCGAGGGTTCAGGCAGTGCCGATGGCCCGCAACCAATGGAACGGTTGCCTGCGT
This sequence comes from Acidimicrobiia bacterium, assembly GCA_030431575.1. Taxonomy (GTDB): domain Bacteria; phylum Actinomycetota; class Acidimicrobiia; order Acidimicrobiales; family UBA8592; genus JAUIIS01. The sequence goes on from JAUIIS010000051.1 coordinate 5,145, forward strand.
TCCGCGCTGGAGAGTCCGCTCGTGAAGGAATACTCGACGCCGCGTGGAAAGCCCCGACACCCGTTCGACTACCATCACCCAAACGAACTTGCGTCGGCTCGCCTGCGTCACGTGTGGAACGCATTCGAGGCGGCATCGCACGCCTTTTTTGGCGCCATCTGGGACGAGCACGATGGTGCGTTACGATCCCTCGACTTGAACGACAGCGATCTCCTGCATCTCCGTCAAGGCTCGGAGGCCCTGCGGTTCGTTTTTTCGAACCTGCTCATTTGGGTGGGGTTCCACAAGCCGATCGCCAGCGAATTGCCGTTCGCCCCGTACACCACTGCCCGACTCACCGAGGGTGAGCCGATGCACATCGCTTTCAGGCACGTCGCCGAGCCAGTCGAAATGGACCCGATCGAAGAACTCTCGGCGCTCCTAACGACACGCGGCCCCGGCGGCATCGCTCACTACCTGCGGGAGCGACAGCTCTTCAGCCACAAAGTTTTTCACAACGGCACCGGTCGCTGTCCGTTCGACGCGGTGGCCATCGAGATCTACCGCCAAACCGGCGAGGAGATTCTTGCGGCCCAAGAGGCTGGCATCTTGTTGCCCGAGCCGGCGTGACTTCGATCATGCCTGCGGGGGGTCTGGCGATGGACGTTGTGGAGAAGGATTTGCCTAATGACTGGCCGGCTGCGTTGAAGGTACGTCGTACGGTCGTGGTGCTCCCCGACGCGTTCGTGTTTCGCGCCCCTGGCGTGGGCCAAGCCCTCGTCGAGGCTAAGCAAATAGCGATTGCCCCCGCCCATGGGTTGGGACTCCATGACGTTCTATTGCGTTTGGCCCGCCCCATCGATGCCGCATGCGCTGTTTTGGCCGGCTGTTTGCCGCTTCGTGGTGCGGCGATCAAGGTCGGCGATGAAGCCCGACTGCTTCTTGGCGGTCCAAGGACCGGCACAACCACGCTCTCGGAGCTGATGGTCGCCCGTGGCACGGGCGCACCGTTGGTCGATGGCATCGTTCCCGTGACGGTTGTCGGCGACCGTGTCGGGGTGTCGTTGCCAGGCGCGGCAATGGCGTTTGTCCCAATTGCCGATGTCACCGTCCTCAGGCGCGGTCAATCAGCTGGTGTCGCGCACGAATGGTTCCGTTGGCAGCCGACGCATGGCGACATCTTGGACCTGGCATTTCTGCGAGACGTACTGCCGGCGTGGCCGCAGGCGGAGCGTCTATGGCATGCTGCAGTGGCCGTTACCATGGTGGCCTGTGCACTACTCGAGATCCCATCCACCGGATCGTTCGAGTCCGTCGATCTCCCCGAGCTCGGTAGCTGAGCAGACATACCCAAGCCGTCTCATTGTGGCTTGGTGGTCAGCACCGATACGGGTGCGCTGCTCGATGGAAAGCTCCTTGGCGCCAGAACCTGCCTTGCCTCGCCTGAAGTAGCGGTCTGTCGCCCCCGCTGGTGTGCCGCTTCCAAACCGATCCTCGTTGCTTTGGAGAGCGTCAAAGCTGGATGCTTCCACCGCAAGCGACAGATCGTCGGGCGAAACCGTCAATCCCATGTGCGTTGCCATCTCACCCAATGACCTAACCGGGTCGGCTATCAGCGCCTCGTAGGCCACGGTCAAAACGGGTAAGCCAGACTCCAACCAGGACTCCGCATGGCCAGACCAGCTCCCCAGGTCCTGGGTTACGTGTGGCAGTTCGGCGCCGCCAAAGGTGCACGTATCATCGGCCATAAGGTCTATGGTCTCGTCAATGCCGAGCCCGAGAAACGGGCCCAGTGAAGCGGCGACATCCTCTGGGTGGCGCACGACATGGATCACCCCGTGGGTCGCCTCACTGGGGATCACGCCCCCCAACTCGGCATCGGACCACCGGTCGTGCAGTTTCGATACAACCAATCCGTCCGCTTCATCGGAGATGTCGGACCAAGCCGCAGCTCGAGCTGCGTTTTGTGCATTTGCGCCGAGCTCCTCGAAATCGAGGCCCGCCCAACGTTCGAGCGTGAGGCGTTCGGCCCCAACCGCCAATGTAAGATTGGCAGCACCGCATTGGATCAACTCATTCAACATGATCAGCGTCCAGGTGTTGCCCGACCTCGGATACGAAGCCAGCCACACGATCTTGGCCATGGCGCCCCCTCAAACAATAAGTAGGCGAGCCATTTCGCGGCGCGCCGGGTAGTGATCTGATGTCGCAAAGTGCTGAGTGGCTCGCTCGTCCCATATTGCAAGGTCGCCTTGCTCCCACCGGTGGCGATACTGCCAGTTCGGCGATTCCGCTTGCGCGAACAGGACCCCGAGGAGAGCCGAACTCTCGCTCGGCGTCATCTCACAGACATGGCTGGTGAGTCCTCGATTTACAAACAAGTAGCGCAACTGGGTATGCGGGTGTGTACCCACAACCGGGTGCGGCGTGCCGGGGAAATGCTCTCGTAGCGCAGCGACGAACTCCGAACCAGGGTTGTCGGACGCTCCCGACCAAGGGCCACGGTGCTGGGCTGAGAGGGTGCCAATTATCGACTGCATGGTTTCGCTCAACGAGTCGAACGCCGCGTACATGCTGGACCACAGCGTGTCGCCTCCCCGCTCAGCCGGCTGTACGCATCGAAGCGTGGCCATGGATGGCGGGTCGGCGGAGAACGACTCATCGGTGTGCCAGCTGTCGCGGTCTGGCGGTCGGGTCTCGTCGTCGATGAAGTGCCAGACCTCAGGTGTGGTGATCCCGCGGACGCGCTCGAACGGGTGGAGGTAGGGCTCGCCGATACGAGATACCAGGTCTGCCTGACCTGCATCGTCAAGATCGGTTCCGGAGAAGATAACCACGAGGTGCTGGTGGACCAGTCCTCGGAGCTCGTCTGGATGAACCTGAAAGGGAGATACACCGTGAATGCGTATGCCGATGTGCCGCGTCAACGGCTCGAGCTCACCTACTGGTCGCGCAGTCATCTTCTGCCCCTCACAAAGGGACCAGACGTGACTAGCTCCCGGCGGTTACAGCTCCGGCTTGATGTGGATGGCCAGCGGATGGTGGGGTGCTCGCAATGACGACGCCTTCACCACACGCAACAGCTCGGACCGGCCGCTCGTGTAACAAGTGGTACAGTCCCGCACTGGCGTTCTTAGCGGGAGTGGTCCACCTAGCCTTGGGCCCGCGCCACACACAAATGAACAAAACTGAACTAGACCATCCATCAGGTGACCCTCAGAGCCTCGCGCTCAAACAGGGTCACGCCTGCAGCTCAATCGTGTCGTCGTTGCGGACGCTTCAAGTCGCCGACGTCGACAAGGTCCGGTCGCTGTTCGCTCATGACGTTCTTGTGCGGGATCAGCGTGAAAGGCTCAAAGTCGAGTTCGACGATGCATCGTCTCTCCTTGCGGCGCTGGCTCTCTATGGCGTCGACGAATTCCAGGTTCGACTGCTCTCGGTGCGAGGCGACCATCATGCGCTTGTCCGCCTGCGCTTCAATCGCTCTGATCTGCCCGTTTCGGACACTTTGGTGGTTGCCGAGGCAGACGACGATGAGCGTCTTTCAAAGATCGTCGTGTTCGACCAGACCAACCTGCTCGGCGCTTCAATCGAGCTGGCTCGCCTGTTCCGTGAGCGTCTCAATGCCGCCCAGCGAACAGTGTTCGACATTACGACGACCTTTGCGCACGCACTCCTGGCTCGCGACCTCGAGACCGTGGCAGCCCTAATGTCGGACAACTTGGTTCTGACGGATTATCGAGAAGGCGAAGTGAAAGAGGCGCAGCGTCTCGACACCCTTACCGTGGTAACCGGTATTCTCGAGGACGAACCCCAATTCGTGGACTTTGCCCCTGAGATCCATCTGATTACCGCTGATGGACTTGTTGCCTCGCGAACCGTGGCGGAACGCCACGCCTTAGGCCTCGGCGAGATTGACATTGGCGTGCTGTGGGTTAGGGACGGGGTGCTGGTGCGGATGGAGCTCTATGACGATGACGATCTCGAGAGGGCGATCGCCAACCTCCGCGTGGTGAGTCCAACCTCCTAGACACGCAGGGACAGCGTCCCAACCGCCAGGGTGCTGAAGAACCGCTGTGCCGAGCTAGCTAGCGGGAGCCATCGGACGGCTTGCCGCTAGGTCTTGGGGGTGAAAGCTTGCGCCGCTTCGACAATGGAGCGGACAGCTGCTTCGCCTTCGGCCGCGGTGCGGGTCTGTTCCTTTGGCCCCGGCGGTGGGCAAATGACCAGCGCTCGGACGCCCTCGTTCAGCGTGGCAAGCTCGGCGCGCAATTGCCTGCGGTGAATACGGTCGATGATGCGGCCGCGTTCACGTGGAACTTGGGGGGCAATAACAACGACGATGGTGCCGGCGCCCGGTGAGGCCAGAGTCCCAGCTAGATCTGCGTGGGTTGGCGACCAAACCGCACCGTCTGTGTGTCTTGAACCCGCAATCTCAACGGGTCCATAGGCGAATGGCACCGCTGCCGATGCAGAGATGGCGTCTGCGGAATTGTCTTCATCTTCAAGAGGGTGAGCCACCCGCTGGCGGCTGTCGACATCCATGGAAACCACGTATGCGCCTCCGTGATGCGGGGGGCTAGGTGTCCTCCATGCGGGGCGGTCTCGATCCTTCGGGATGATGCGGCATGCCAGGCGAGCGCCAGTGACGCGAAGGCGCTGCGCGGTCCGATCGAAGAATCCCACGTGGGGGAGTGGGCCTGCGAGGTTGGAAAGCGCCTCGACGCTTGAGGCGGGCGAGGGGCTTTGTGGGCCGAGCGAGCCTGCACGGAACCCACCGATTGAGGTGCCAATGACCAGCGTCGCCGAGTCCGGGTGCCAGCCGGTTGCTTCTTCGAGCGCGGCGACGGCGCCATCGATGAAGTTGCCGCCGGTTTCGCCGCCCGAGCCGAGAACCAACACGACATGATTGCCTCCCAGTGGAGTGGCACTTGTCTGGTTGGAGGGGGTCGGTTGGCCGTCGATGGCCCACAGGGTACTGGCCAGCGATGATGCCGGGAGCACGGCTCGGTTGCTCGTCCTAATGTGGGGATCGCTCGACCACAGGGGGATAAGTCATGACCGGCCCACTCGAAGGCATACGCATTGTGGAGATGGCAACGATGATTGCCGTGCCCGCGTCGACCAACTTATTGGCGCAGCAAGGCGCCGACATCGTGAAGGTGGAAAACACCACTGGCGGCGACGACCTGCGCCGCTATGGGAGCCAGCGTGGTGGCATGAGTGGCTGGTTCGCGAACGCGAACGCAGGAAAGCGCTCTATTGGTCTGGATCTGTCCAGCGACGAGGGTAAGGACATCCTGTGGCGGTTGCTGGCCGAGGCCGATGTGTTCATCCAAGGATTTCGGCCCGGTGGCATGGGCCGATTGGGCTTTGGGCCAGATGACGTCCTGGCTCGGTTCCCTTCGATTGTCTATGCGTCGTTGTCGGGGTTTGGGACGAGTGGTCCGTACGCGAACAGGCCAGTGTTTGACCCGGTGATCCAGTCGCTTGCTGGTTGGGCGGGGAACCAGGTAGTGGATGGCGCACCGACGCTGGTGCGTGGCTTTGTTGCCGACAAGGTGGCGGCGTTGACCGCGTCACAAGCCGTGGCAGCGGCGTTGGTATCGCGGGAACGTAAGGGTGTGGGTCAACACATCGAGCTGTCGATGTTCGAGGCGAATTTGGCCTTTAATTGGCCTGACGTGATGATGCACGAGACGGTCTTGTCCGAGGACGCGACGCACATGCCCAACCTGTTGGGGGTCTATCGGCTCTCACCGGCCTCGGATGGCTGGGTTTCTGTCACTGCGGGAACCGATGGTCAATGGGTATCGCTGTGCAATGCGCTGGACCGTCCCGAGTTGGCCGTTGACGAGCGCTTTGCCACGGCGTCGGGCCGTAATGCAAACATGCCTGCTTGGTATGAGGCCTTTGACGAGATGGTCGCGCAGTTCAGCACTGGCGAGGTTCTGGAGCGGCTCGTGGCTGCTGATGTCCCGGCGGTGCCTGTGTTGTCACCAAGCGAGGTGGCCAGCAACGAACAGGTAGTGGCCCGAGACGCGGTGCGCGTAGTGGAGCACCCGGTCGTGGGGCCGATGCGTTCCGCTAGGCCTGGCGCCCGATTTGAGGGCGATGGTGAAGCCTCGCCTCGGCCGGCGCCGCGGTACGCCGAGCACACCGACCAGCTGTTGAGCGAGCTCGGTTTCGACGCATCGGCCATCGAAGGGCTGCGGTCGCGAGGCACCGTTGTTTAGCAGGGTTCGATGCCTTGTATTGGGTTCGAAGGTGGTGCCGCGATCGGCCTGGAGTCCTGTCGCGGAAGGCGTGGGTTGCCAAAAGGTGCGAATGTACGTACATTTAACCCATGGCATCACTTACACGCCTGTTACCCATACTGGGATGGGCGCCGCGCTATAAGCGAGACGACCTCCGCAGCGACCTGACCGCTGGCCTCACTGTTGGCGCGATGCTGGTTCCCCAAGCCATGGCCTACGCACTGCTGGCAGGCTTGCCGCCAGAAGTTGGCCTCTACGCCGCAACCATACCCGTGCTGGTCTACGCCCTCTTTGGTACTTCGCGCCAGCTCGCTGTCGGGCCCGTCGCCATTGTGTCACTCCTCACCGCGTCGGCGCTTGCGCCGTTGGTTGAAGAAGGCACCGCCGGCTACCTCGGGGCGGCAGCATTGCTGGCGTTCATGGTGGGTGTCGTCCACATTGTGCTTGGCGTGGGTCGGCTTGGCTTCCTGGTGAACTTCTTGTCCCACAGCGTCCTCGTGGGGTTCACCGCTGCGGCGGCCATCATCATTGGCTTCTCACAAGCCAAGCACCTGTTTGGCATCTCGATGGATCGCAAAGACCACTTCTATGAAACGGTGGTCGAGTTCTTCAAGAACGTCGCCGACTACAACACCGCGACCGTCATCCTTGGAGCCCTAGCGCTGCTGACCTTGTTCGGCCTCAAACGGATTGCACCAGCGGTGCCGGCGGCTCTCGTGGTTGTGATTGGGTCGATCCTCGCCGTGGAAATCTTTGACCTCGAGTCTCGGGGCGTCCGTGTTGTTGGCGACATCCCAGACTCACTGCCCGCTTTTGGGCTGCCCGACTTCAGCGGCTCGCTGGTGGCCAACCTTGCCGGCACTGCTTTGGTCATCACCGTCGTTGGGTTCATGGAATCAATCGCTGTGGCCAAGGTGTATGCACGGCGTCACCGCTACAACCTCGATGCCAACGCCGAGCTGGTGGGCTTGGGCGCAGCCAACGTGGCTTCTGGGCTCTTCGGCGGCTACCCCGTCACCGGCGGATTCTCGCGAACCGCCGTGAACGACTCGGCAGGATCTCGCACACCGCTGGCTTCGATCTTCACTGCCATCGTTGTCTTGATCACCTTGGCGTTTCTGACCCCCCTGTTCAGCTCGCTCCCGAATGCAGCACTGGGGGCCATCATCGTGGTGGCCATTGTTGGCCTCGTCGACATCGCCGAGATGAAACACGTGGCTGAAGTGAAGAAGACCGACCTCATCGGCCTTGGAGTGGCATTCTTTGGCACGCTTGTCCTTGGCATCGAACTCGGCATCTTGGTGGCCGTGGTTGCGTCGATGCTGGTGGTGTTTGCCCGCATCTCCATGCCGCACAGCGCCACGCTCGGTCACGTCGAAGGCACCACGAGTTACCGCAACGTGGCCCGGTTCCCCGAGGCAAAGACCACCGATGGCGTGCGCATTGTCCGCGTCGACGCCGCGTTGTCATTCGTCAACGCGGTCAACATCAAGAAGCTCCTTCTTGCCGAGGCCGATGCGCTTACGCAAGAGCCCCGATCGCTGGTCCTCGACGCGTCGGGTATCAACGATCTTGACGCCACTGGGGCCGAGATGCTCCACGACTTGCTGGCCGACCTCAAAGACCGCAACGTTGCACTCCACGTGAGTGATGTTAAAGGTCCCGTCCGAGACGTTCTGCGCCGGTCCGGGCTTTGGGAACAGCTAGGCACAAACGTCCACAGCTCCACCTTCGAAGCAATCGCCTCGATCCAAACCAACCGGGCACAATCTGTTGACCAGCGCCAGCTTGGGATCGATGAGCGCGGCAGCTTGTCCAACAGGGAACAGAGCACTGTCTGATGCCACAACACCAGACAAAAGACGGCCCTCAACCTGGTTGCGCTCGAGAGGGTTCCAATCCAACCTGGGCCACCCTCATCGCAGCGCACCGTGCCGCCGGGCCGGTCAGCTGCCGCACCGCCCCAAGCCACAACCCAAGTGCGGCGATCCTGTCGTGCTCCGACGCTCGTGTCCCGCCGTCAATTGTGTTCGATCAACCGGCGGGGACGCTGTTTGTCGTGAGGATCGCTGGCAACACCGCCAGCCAAGCCGCAATCGCCAGCCTCGACTACGCCGTCTCTCAGCTGAAAGTCCCGCTCCTCGTCGTGCTCGGCCACACCGGATGCGGTGCCGTTGAGGCGGCCATTGCCGGCACATGTGGTGGGTACCTCGCGCCGGTTGTCGAACCAATCTGTGAGCTTGCCCGCAGCCAGGCGGACGCCACTGTCGATGACCTCGTTAGGCGCAACGTTGCCAACACCATCTCGACGCTCGCAAATCATCAAGGACCCGTTGGCGAAGCCAATCGCCGGGGCGCCCTAGAAATCCAAGGAGCTGTCCATGACCTTGCGTCTGGTGAGCTCGAAATCATCACACCCCAGCACGTCCCTACGGAGGCATCATGACAACAACCACCATCCCAGCGACCGACACCATCGATTCGGGCCAACTCCGCCAGCTACGCACCAGCGATCCAAGCATCCGGATCTTGGACGTACGCACCGGCGGTGAATTCGAGACTGTCCACATCCCCGGGTCATACAACGTCCCGCTCGACACCCTTGGTGAGCACGTCCGCGATCTCGCCTCGGTAGAGCACCCTGTGGTGCTGGTGTGCCAGTCCGGAGGCCGGGCCACCCAGGCCCACGGCAAGTTGAGCACAGCAGGTAAGGAGACACTCCATATCCTCGAAGGCGGCATTGCGGCGTGGGAGGCATCCGGTGGAGACGTCGTCCGTGGTGACACCAACCGATGGGCCATGGACCGCCAAGTACGACTCGTTGCTGGATCCCTTGCGCTAACGGGCATCGTTGCCAGCACCGCCATTCCCGGGGCCAAATGGCTGGCCGGCGGAGTGGCCGCCGGGCTTACGTTCTCGGCGGTAACCAATACCTGTGCCATGGCGGCGGTCCTAGCAAAGCTCCCCTATAACCAGACCGACGGCTGCGACATCGAGGGCGTCCTCGCTGAGTTGAACGCCTGACCGAGGACGCTGTCGCTGGCGTCGGCTACTGCCCTTAACCCGCGTCCAGCGCCAGTTCTGCCTCCGCAACTCGTTTGATCGTCCGAGGTAGAGCGTCGGGAGTGACACTGATCGAATCAATGCCCTCGCCAACCAGAAACGCCGCAAAGTCTGGGTAGTCCGATGGCGCCTGCCCACAGATGCCGATCTTCTTACCCGCTTCCTTAGCAGCCCGGATCACCATCGAGCAGGCTCGCTTGACGGCCACGTCGCGTTCGTCGAACAAGTGGGCCACCGTCGCCGAGTCTCGATCAACCCCAAGCGTCAGCTGGGTCAGATCATTCGAACCAATAGAGAACCCGTCAAACACTTCGGCAAACGCATCGGCCTGGAGCACGTTGGCTGGAATCTCGGCCATCACATAGACCTCAAGGTCCTGCGATCCATGCGCCAGTCCGCAGTCGGACATCACCTCTAAGACCGCTCGCCCCTCCGCAGGGGTTCGGCAGAACGGAACCATTACCTTGAGGTTCGTCAAGCCAAACACGTTTCGGACCCGGAGCACCGCGGCGACTTCAAGCTCGAAGCCGTCCCGGTAGTCGGGGTGGTAGTAGCGGCTGGCCCCACGCCAGCCCAGCATGGGGTTTGCTTCGGTTGGCTCGAACTGGCGTCCACCCAAGAGTCCCGCATACTCGTTGGTTTTGAAGTCGCTAAACCGCAGGATCACGGGTCGCGGCCAGAATGCGGCCGCGATCGTGCCGATCCCTTGGGATAGGCGATCCACGAGGAACTCGGTTGGCTCACGATAGGAACTGATCGCCGCATCGACTTCGCGTCTGACAGCAACGGGCAGCTGGTCTCGCCGCGTCAACGCAAGGGGATGTATGCCGACGTGACTCGCAAAGATGAACTCCATTCGGGCTAGGCCAACACCGCTGCTTGGCAAGAGACTGTGCTTGAGCGCCTCGCCCGGGTTGCCCACGTTCAGGAGAATGTCCGTTCTCGTCTCGGGCAGGGTCAACACGTCAATGTCTGTGGTTTCGAACGCGACCTGTCCGTTGTAGACAACGCCGGTCTCACCTTCAGCACAACTAACGGTCACTACTTGATCGTTCGCGAGCATCTCGTGGATCGGTCCAGTCCCCACAATCGCAGGGATCCCCAGTTCACGCGCCACAATCGCCGTGTGCGATGTGCGTCCACCCCGTTCAGTTACCAGGGCCGCCGCTCGTTTCAAAATGGGTTCCCAGTCAGGGTCTGTGATCTCGGTGACCAGAACGTCGCCCCAACCAAGTTGGTTCATGTCCTCCGGGCTTTCGATTCGCCGAACTGGCCCCGTCGCAATGTGTTCGCCAACAGCCAGCCCGGTCACTAGGGACTCCGCAGAGCCGGTGAGCGTGTAGATCTTCAACGTGTCGACCGAACGCTGACTATGCACCGTCTCAGGCCGTGCCTGGACGATGAAGAGCTCACCCGTTAC
>JAUIIS010000420.1 GCA_030431575.1 Acidimicrobiia bacterium
CACCATCGCCAATGACGTATCCGTCGGCGGGGGCTTGGGGGAGGTACTTGGAGCGCGGGTCAAGTGCTACTGGGGACATCGAGCGTTCGATTGCGGACACGAAGCGAGGATACTGGGCACTGGGCCACGACGACAGTTGGCCGCCGCTACCCCAGTTCGATGACGTCGAGCTCCTCGTTGGCGTAGGCAGCGCGGAGGTCCTTCTTTGAGAATTTGCCGACTGAGGTCTTGGGGACTTCGTCGATGAAGGTCCAGCGTTCGGGGACCCACCATTTTGCGACCCGGTCGGCTAGGTACTCGCTCAGCTCCTCTGGGGTGGGTGATGTCCCTTCTGCGGCGACCACACATGCCATGGGCCGTTCGTCCCAACGGTCGTCGGGTACCCCAACAACAGCGGCTTCGACCACGCTTGGATGTCCCATCAGGGTGTTCTCGAGGTCGACAGAGCTGATCCACTCGCCACCGGACTTGATGACGTCTTTGGCGCGGTCTGAGATCTGTATGAACCCGTTGGGTTCCATGGATGCAACGTCGCCGGTGCGGAGCCAGCCGTCGTGGAACTTCTCGGGCGCAGGGTCGTTGTAATAGCTAGCGGTTATCCATGGACCGCGGATTTCGATCTCGCCTTGCGCTTCGCCATCCCAGGGCAACACGTTGCCGTCGTCGTCACAGATACGTATTTCGACACCGGGGATGACGCGACCGGTTTTGACGCGGACATCAATGTCGTCTTCGTACGCCACGCCTCGTTGTGGCCAGCCAACTGCGGCAAGAGGCGATGTCTCGGTCATGCCCCAGGCCTGTAGGACGTCGACCCCGAAGTTGGACCGGTAGCCCTCGATGAGCGCACGGGGTACGGCTGAGCCGCCGCACACAACGTACCGGAGCGAGCTGAGGTCAGCCTCGGGTGCGTTTTGGAGGAGATCATTGAGCACGGTTGGTACAGCGCCTGAGATCGTGGGTTTGGTTTGTTCGATCAGGCCAGCCAAGGAGACACCTTGGAGGTGTTGTTGGGGCATGATGAGGTCTGCGCCTACGCCCCAGGCGGCGTAGGGCATGCCCCACGCGTTGGCGTGAAACATAGGCACGATTACCAGCGTCCGTTCATGCTGGTTGAACTGCAGGGTTTGGGCCGACATGGCCGCCATTGCGTGTAAATAGGACGACCGGTGTGAGTAGGCGACGCCCTTCGGGTTCCCCGTGGTGCCTGACGTGTAGCACATGGCCATGGCCGACCGTTCGTCGATCTCGGGGTAGGTGAAACCGGGTTCTTCGACGGCCAGCAGCGTTTCGTAGTCGACCGTGTCGCCTAGGCCTTCGACGTCGATGTGTTCTGGTCCCTGGCAGACAATGACGTGTTCGACCGTGGTCAGCTGGTCGAACACGTTGGCCAGCAGCGGCGCCAGTGATGCATCGATGATGATCACTTTGTCTTCGGCGTGATTGACCACGTAACTGAGTTGTTCGGGAAAGAGCCTGATGTTGAGGGTGTGCAGCACCGCACCCATGGAAGGAACGGCGAGGTAGGCCTCCATGTGGCGTTGGTTGTTCCACATGAAGGTGCCCACACGGTCGCCGGGTTGCACGCCGAGCTTGGCGAGGGCGGCCGCCAGCTGGTCTGCTCGGTCGCCCACCTCGGCAAAGGTGGCCCGCTGCAGAGGCTGGTCTGGGCCATGGAATGTAATGACTTCGGCATCGCCGTGGACGCGGCGGCCATGTTGGAAAAGATGGTTGATGGTCAGCGGGAAGTCTTGCATTGTGCTTTCGATCATGCACGCATGGTGGCGCACTATGGCTCTCGGCGCCACTGCGACCTCGGAGATGACGATGGTTCTTTGTGTCGCTTCGAGTGCCGGTAGCGTGTGCCGACGATGTCTGGGTTCGAGCTCATAGCAGCCGTAGCGGCCATGGCCCTCGGGGCGGCGCTTCAAGGCAGCATTGGTTTTGGGCAGAATCTCGTTGCTGCGCCCATGGTTGCGCTGATCGAACCAGAGGTGATCCCGGGCGGTTTGTTGACCGCTAGCCTCTTCATGAACTCGTTGATCTTGCTTCGTGAGCGCAACGATTTTGACCTTGGGGAAGTCAGTTGGGCATTGGTCGGGCGCGTCCCAGGTGTGGTCATCGGGGCATTCGCGGTAACGATGCTTAGCCGAGACGGCCTTGGCCTGGCCTTGGGCATCGTGGTTTTGTTTGCGGCTCTAGCCAACGTGGCGGGCTTCCAGATTGCTCGCACCCCGCGGAACAAGTTCGCGGCCGGCCTTCTGTCAGGGATTGGGGCTACCGCTGTGGGCATTGGGGGCCCACCAGTGGCCATGCTGTACGCCAACGTGGAGGGCAAGCAGCTTCGAGCCACCATGTCGGTGTTCATGATGGTGGGCACCGTCATCTCGGTGATGGCGCTTGCGGCTTTTGGCGAATACGGGGCCACCGAGTTCAAGCTTGGGCTTCAACTCGTTCCGGGGGTGTTGATTGGTTTCGCGGCTTCGTCGAAGCTGGGACCATTCCTTGACCGTGGCTATATTCGACCGTTGGTTATCGGGGTCTCGATCGTGTCGGCCCTGTCGGTTCTGGCAAAGTCGCTCGCCTAGCAGACTGCTGAGCAATCATGACCGTCCAGCACACCACAGCTACCTTCTCTGCCACCCGCTCCGTTCCCGAAAGCTCCCTTCTGCCACTGGGACTGTGGGTTTTGGCGTCTTGTGGCTGCCAACGACGACCGGCACCCTGGTCGACCGCAAGTACTCAGCAGTCTCCTCGCTGGTAGCTCTGGCTGGGTGCAGGGCGAAGGCCGGTTCAGCCCAGTTCTTTGGTGAGGAACTCAAGCTGCAAGGTCAACAGGTTCTCTGCCACGACTTCTTGAGGAGTCATGTGCGTGACTCCGGACAGGGGAAGGACTTGGTGTGG
>JAUIIS010000052.1 GCA_030431575.1 Acidimicrobiia bacterium
GGTGCCGGATCTGCGTGGCTTCGATTACGTGATCCAAGGTGTCGCGAAGCGCCTGGAACAGGCTGTCCGAGAGCGACCCTTCGGTGGCAGGCTGCTGTCCGAGAATCGCCAACGCTACAGACGTGTTTGCCGCTGCCTGTTGTTGGGCCCGAAATATCTGATGCGCTGCGGCTTCCAAAGCTGGCGTTCGTTCCAGAGTTTGGCAGCCGAGCCAGGAGACCGCCGATTGCAGCTTGGTCTGAAACGAAGGAGGCAAGCCCTCGGCTTCAGCATCGAGCGACCTCAAATACCGGTGGAAGTAGGACTCCGGTGAATGCACTGCCTCGTCAGACTGGGCATCTTGGCTCGGTTGGTTACGGCTCAGAGCGCTGATGTCTGCGAACGCAGCAAGGACGTTGACCTCGGCCTGGACCAGACGGTCCGACATAGCCGTGTCAGCGCGAGCAGCGCGGTAACGCTCGGCTAGTGCCGCGGGATTTTCACCCGTGTCGAAGCCAAGGACCGACCACTTCATCGCCTCGAGAGCCGCCAGTACGTCGCTGCTCGCTGACGCGGTTTCTTTTGCTGCTTCCGCAAGGTCATCCAAGCTGACCCTGGCAGCGCCAGCAGGCGAACCAGAGCCTTCTTCGGCTACTTCAAGGCGGACGAGCGCAGCACCCGCATCGACCTGAGTGTTAGGTACCGCGATAACTTCGCGTACCACTCCGCTCACTGGCGCCACAATCGTGGTCTCCATCTTCATAGACTCAAGGACGACCAAGAGATCACCTTTGTCGACTGCGTCGCCGGGCGTGACTGCAGCCGAGACCACAAGGGCGGGCGCCGGGGCCCGGACGAGGCCTGCTGAGTCTCGTGAGACCCGATGGGCTACACCATCGACCTCCACAAGATGGTCAGCGTCGTCGACGATGGACATGACCCGATGCGACCTCGTCCCAACTCGCAGGCGGGCCTCGTGCGCCGACAGCCGATCGAGGCTGACGGGGACGGTCTGGCCGTCGAGTTGGATGCGGTGCGTGGTGGGACTCGTCGGCGCTGCGGTGAGCTGATAACGCTCGCCCTGGAGCCGGCACTCGATTGAGATGCCAGGGTCGGGCACGGTTTGTGGCCGACCGCGGCCAGCCCAGCCGTAGAACCGAGAGCGCTCCAGCGCGTTCTCGGCGTCCCACGCATCGAGAGCTGCGACAAGGAGCGCCACATCGAGGTGCCGGTCAGGCTGATGCTCGCCAGCTTCGGTCAACCTGTCGAGCCAACGGGTGTCGGCAACCCCAGTCACGAACTCGGGTCGAGTTAGCAAGTCGGTGAGGAATGCCTTGTTGGTAGTGCCGCCGCGCACAACCACGGCTGTTTGTTGCAGCGCCCGTAGGAGCCGGACCCGTGCTTCTTCGCGGGTCCGGCCCCACGCAATGACCTTGGCCACCATGGCGTCGTAGTCGGGCGGGATAGTGTCGCCAGCCTCCACTCCGGTGTCAACGCGAACGCCCGGGCCATGCGCGAAGTCCAGATGATCAATGAAGCCAGGGGCGGGAGCGAAGTCTCGTTGCGGGTCTTCTGCGTTGAGTCGGGCCTCGATAGCGTGGCCAAAAGGTGCTGGCGAATCGCCAACGAGGAGCCCACCGGTTGCGATGTAGAGCTGCAGCTTCACGAGGTCGACACCCGTGGTGAGTTCGGTGACCGAGTGTTCTACCTGGAGGCGGGTGTTGACCTCGAGAAAAGCGAAGGTCTCTTCGGCCGGCTGATAGAGGAATTCGACCGTTCCCACGTTCACATAGCCCGCAGCGCGCGCCAGCTCAGCAGCAGCGGTAGCGATGGCGGCGTTCTGCTCGGGCGTAAGCGTTGGGGACGCCGATTCTTCGAGGACCTTTTGGTTGCGACGCTGCACGCTGCAGTCGCGCACACCCAGCGCCCATACCGACCCGGCGGCGTCGGCCGCTATCTGCACCTCGATGTGGCGAGCCTCGGTCAACCGTCGTTCCATAAAGACTGTGGCGTCGCCGAAGGAGCGCAACGCTTCGCTGCTGGCCCGCTCGAACGCGTCTGCGAGTTCGGTTGGGCTGTCGACAAACCGGATGCCACGGCCGCCGCCACCAGCTGTGGCCTTAATGAGAAGCGGATACCCAATCTCTTCGCCGTGGCGAACCGCGTCTTCGGCTGACACGACGGGTCCGTGGCTCCATGGAGCCACGGGCGCACCTACTTCTTCTGCGAGGTGCTTGGCCCCGATCTTGTCGCCGAGGCGCCGCATCACATCGCCGCTTGGCCCAACAAAGGTGACGCCGAGCCTGTCGCACATGTCGGCGAACTCGGGGTGTTCGGCCACAAAGCCCCAGCCCACCCATGCCGCGTCGGCACGGGTGGCAATCAACGCCCGCTCGAGTTCCGCGTAGTCGAGATAGGCGATCCCGCTCTGGCTGCTGATCACGAACGACTCATCGGCGTAGCGGGCGAACATGGCGTGACGCTCTGCCTCGGTGCACAACGCAATGGTTGTGATGTTGGTTCCAGCTTGGCGCAGCTCTGTGGCCGCATGGATAAGTCGCATTGCTGACTCGCCGCGGTTGACTATGGCTACGCGTCCGACCGTCTCGGGGATCATGCCCGCTAGTAGACCACCTAAAGCCCGAGCGTGCCGCATGTGGAACACTCTTCGGCGTGCACATCAAGACCTGGGAGCAACCGTGAGCGCCATGTCAACACCAGCGCCGAGTCGCGCACCCCTCGCTCGGCCCCGCCCCCTTGCCCACTGCGACACGACTATCTGTTGCGACCGGTGGCTGACATGACGGCACCTGGTGCGGTCATCGGCCTAACGGGCGGGATCGGCGTTGGAAAGTCAACGGTGGCCAACCTGCTCGCTGATGCTGGCGCGCACGTGATTGACGTTGATGGCCTCGGGCGCACCGTGCTCGAACCGGGCAACGCTGCCTACGCAGAGGTGGTGGATGCGTTCGGCCCCGAGATCGTGTCTGCCGATAGCAGCATCGACCGTGCAGCGCTGGCGGCGGTCGTCTTTGGCCCAAACAACCGACTTGGCGAACTTGAAGCCATCACTCACCCGGCCATGAACGACGTGATGACCGAACAGATCGCCAACGCGACGGCAGACGTGGTGGTCTTGGACATGGCCATTTTGGTCGAGTCCCAGCTGGGTCGGACACCGACCGGAACGATGTATGACCGCGTGATCGTGGTGGAAGCCCCCACCGAAGTCCGAGTACCGCGTCTGCTGCAACGAGGCCTCACCGCCGAGGACGCGAAGGCTCGGATGCAGGCCCAAGCCAGTGATCTGGAGCGTCGGCTCGTGGCTGATGTGGTCGTAACCAACGACGGTACCGAAGACGATCTTGCCAACGCGGTGGCCATGCTCATGCCGACGATCGAGGCATGGGTTCACCAGGGCCGCATACACAAGGGGAGCCGTCAATGAGCCGCTGGAACGAACGAAATGATGTTCCGCGTGGGGAGGACTATGACGCGCGCTGGGCCAAACTTGCCGCACAAGGGACAGCGGTCCACGGGGAGGTGGACTTCATCCAACGCTTCCAGCCCGAATCAGTGCTCGACGCGGGCTGCGGCACGGGCAGAGTAGCCATAGAGCTTGCAGCGCGCGGGGTCGCGGTTGTGGGCGTTGACCTCGATGCCACAATGCTCGCTACCGCGCGGCAGAAGGCCCCCGCTCAGCGGTGGATACAGGCCGACCTGGCAACCGTCAAGGTTTCCAACGAAGCAGGAGTCCAAGAGCGGTTCGATGTTGTTGCGATGCCGGGCAACGTCATGATCTTTGTTGCTCCCGGCACTGAAGGCCAGGTCGTCGCGAATCTGGCCAGCCACCTCAATCCGACAGGGTGTTTGATCGCTGGTTTTCAGCTAGGTCCCAAAAAGCTCAGCCTCGCTGCTTACGACCAGCATTGCGCTCAAGCGGGGTTGGCCTTAGATCAACGCTGGGCCACCTGGGATGGGGCCGCCTACGAGAACGGTGACTATGCGGTTTCGGTTCACAAGTTCAGCCCAACCGCAGTGTCTCGGACCGCGAAGCAATAGGCAAGATTGCGCTTCGGGTAATGAACGCGGCCGGACGGTCCCGCTGGTCGCGCATTCGAACACCCACACGACTATGGTTTGGCCTGGTTAGACGAGCACACCAGGGAGTTAGCCGTGGCCAAGGTCACTATTTACCACAACCCACATTGAGGCTCTTCACGTAACGCCTTGGCGGTCGCCGAGGAACTAGGTGTTGAGCACGACGTGGTTCTTTACATCAAAGAGCCGCCCACCGAAGCTGACCTAAAGAAGCTGGTCAAAGGGCTTGAAGACCCCGTCGAGGACCTGGTCCGCAAGGACTCGAAGTTCAAGAAGCTCGAACTCAACCCGGAAGATTACGTGGGCAACCCCGATGCGGTTGTGGACATCTTGGTCAAACACAAACAGCTGCTGCAACGCCCCGTGGTCGTCAAAGGCAACAAGGCCATCATTGGTCGGCCTAAGGAACGCATCGCGGAATTTCTCGGGTGACTGAACCTCGTCCCGCCTCGGGCGGGTCTGGTCGGTGAACGACCACGAACTCGCCGGGTTTCTTGCCGATACTGCTGGCCGCCAACTTCTCCAGCACCGCGCCCAGGCATTGGACGACGGCGTCAACCCGTGGGATCTGCGGTACCAAGGCGACATGCTTGGCCACCGCATTCTCATGGAGGGCCTGGCCGAGCATCGGCCCGACGACGCAGTCTTGAGCGAAGAAGGCGCCGATCACCGATCGCGTTTGGAAGCGAGGCGGACATGGATCGTCGACCCGCTTGATGGCACGCAGGATTATCCGTACACCGATACCGCTGAATGGGCGGTGCATGTGGCCTTGGTCGAAGCCGGTGCCGCTACCGCTGGCGCTGTTTCGGTTCCTGGCATGGCTCGGCTGTACGGCACCGACCTTGAGCCAGTTCCTCCTGCCGGGGAACGCCCCAGACCAATCGTGGTGTCGGGAAGATCTAACACGTATTACGCAGCCGATGTGGCACAGGCGCTGGACGCCCAGCTGGTCGCCTGCGGCTCTGCTGGCGTCAAGGCCATGCTTGTGGTGGGCGGCGAGGTCGACGTCTATGTTCATGCCAGCGGCCTCTACGAATGGGACGTGTGTGCGCCTGCAGCCGTGGCGGCGGCGGCTGGGATGGTTGTGGCTGACCTTGAGGGTCGGCCGTTCGAGTTCAACAAGGCGCATCCAGCCGTGCGCGGTTTCGTTGTGGCTCGCCCCCAATATGCAACCACGGTGGCCGAGGTGTTGGGCTGGGGCCCGGGTGCTGTGGAATGAGCGCCCTCAACCAATAGCGTGGCCTAAACCGCAGTTTTTGGGTTGTAAGCGAACGAAGGAATCTCCGATGCAAACTGGAACGGTCAAGTTCTTCAACACAGAAAAGGGCTATGGGTTCATTACCCGAGCCGACGGAGACGATGTTTTCGTTCACTACTCCAACCTCGAAGGGTCCGGCTTTCGCAACCTTGAAGAAGGCCAAACCGTGGAGTTCGAGGTCGGTCCAGGTCGCAAAGGCGACGAAGCGTTGAATGTGCGGGCTGTCTGAGGTGGCCGGCAA
Organism: Acidimicrobiia bacterium; assembly: GCA_030431575.1. Classification (GTDB taxonomy): domain Bacteria; phylum Actinomycetota; class Acidimicrobiia; order Acidimicrobiales; family UBA8592; genus JAUIIS01. The sequence continues at coordinate 5,583 of JAUIIS010000052.1, forward strand.
AGGAAGACAGAGCTGGGAGAAGCGCCAACGCGAGAAGGCTAAGCGAGACAAGCAAATCGCTAAGCGTGCCGAACGCGAAGAACGCAAGACCGACGATGGCGAAGAAGTCGAGTCCGCCGACGGTCCCAGTGAAGCAGAACTCTACGAACGCTTCGCAAAACTCAGCCAGAAACATGCCGCAGGCGACATCGATGACGAGACCTTCGAGGAGAAGCGGTCCGAGCTGTTCGAACAGCTCGGACTCGAGTCGCACTAGTTGTAGTCCAGCCAGCGCCGTGAGGGTCGTAGGCCTGGTCGTGCTGGTCGGTCAGGATCATGCAACGAGGTGCTCGTGGCCCTCGTGGGCGACAGAGGACTGCGCGCTGCTGCCTCTCGCAGTGCGTCTGGCTTGAGCATCGCCTGTCTTGTGGCGAGTGCCGGTCTGGTCGGGGAGGCGTCTAGGTGATTAGCGAGAGCGAGTCGTGGTCGATGATTTGGGCAACTGAGCGGTCGATCATGGCAGCAAACATCGGTTCACTACGGTCTGATCTGCTGGCAGTGAACGCACCTATCGTCGTGACGAGTGGTCCCTGGAACGCTCCGTGCCGCAGGTCGGCTTGGGCGCTGGCTTCGCTGTAGATGACGCCCGCCTCGTTGAGGCAATCGCAGTAGTACGCAACGAGTTCGTCTTCGGCTTCGCGGCGTAGTTCGGTGGTCAGACTGTTGCCGAGGAAGTAGCCGAGGTCTCGCCCCGGATTGGCGTAAGAAACGGTCTGCCAGTCGACCGCAACAGCGGCGCCGTTGGGCCTAAACAGCAGGTTGTCGAGTCGGTAGTCGCCATGAACCCCCGATCGCGTGCTGGGTTCAGAGTCAAACCACTGTTGTTGCCCTTTGGCGAAGGCATCGAGCACCGGCCAAACGTCGGGTGCGACGAGGTCCGCAAAGCGTTCGCGGAAGCCGTTGAGAACGAGAGGGTAGATATCTGCCAGGCTCGTTCCCGACGTCTGCAACCAAGGTTTGTCGCCAAGGGAGGCCATCTCCCAGGTGGAGGCGTGGAACCGGGCCAGATTGCGCAACGCTTGGCGAGCTTCTTCGATGGAGCAGCCGGTCAACTGGTTGCCTTGTTGGGCCGGGGTGATGTCTTCGAGGATCAACACGAAATCCTCGCCATTGGCCGAGATGTTCGCGTGGTAGCACTTGGGCAAGTTGGCATCGATTCCAGCTGCGACCTCTTGGTAGAAGCCGATCTCGCGCTGGTACGCCGACGCCCCCATTTGTCGCGTCGCTGTGTCGGCCGAGGGGCATTTCATGACAACGCTCCGGATTTGGCCAGAGGCAGTGTCTAAAGGGCTGTCGAAGGTGAGGCGGTAGCTCCGGCCCATGAGACCGGTGCCGATGGCCTTGCTGGACACTTGTGTAGCCGGGTCGGCGTCGGTTCTAGCCCCGAGCGCCATACAGAGCCATTCGAGTGTTGCTTGTTCTGGTTCAGTGATGAGTGTGAGGCCCGGCATAGCCCGAATGGTTGCAGACAGGTTGCCTCAGCGCACGTTCAGTGACACGGGGCGCGCCCCAACAGCTGGATAGGGTTACATCATGGCCACTCCAGTCGCGCTCCCTGACCCGTCTAGCTCGCCGCGGTGCTCGGACTTTACGCGGCTAGCTGGCGTGCAACCCGCAGGGACGGCAATCAGCGTGGCTCGCATGATCGTTGTCGAAGTAGCGCTTCCGTGGCCCAAACCGGTGTTCGAACATCAGTTACTTGCAGGCGCAAAGCGCGCGGCCGACAGTGCGCAAGTTTCCACCCGGGTGTTGGCTGCGGTTCCAAATCGTGTGCGGTCGCGAACACGTGCCAGCGAAATCGTCCAATACGTTCGCCAGCCTGACGGCCGGGTGCAGCGCAATGCCTGGGAGTTCGCACCGCCGGATACTGCGGCCGCACTCGGTGCGGTTCTTGCTGGTCAAACAGATGAGCTGATCGCGTCGTCTCTCCCGACACCGAGCGCCGAGGTGTGGGTTTGTACACAAGGCAGCCACGACATGTGCTGTGGAGCCGACGGAACGCGGTTGGCGAACGACATCGAAGATCGCTGGTCCGATGTGGTAGTGCGCCGGGTTAGCCACACCGGCGGGCATCGTTTTGCTCCGACGGCAATGACCATGCCCGACGGCAGAATGTGGGCCTACCTGGACCCCGACGGACTCGAAAAAGTGCTGCGCCGCGATCCCGACCATGCCAGTTTGGCCGACCGGTGTCGAGGCTGGTGGGGAGCGGGCACCGGGCCCGCCCAGGTCGCTGAGTGTGCAGTGTTTGCTCGTACCGGCTGGACATGGGAAACCGCGCCGCGCGAGGCCACTGTTGTGGCACACGACGACGTCAACAACATCAGCACGGTTGAGGTAGTGGCAGGAAGTCGTGGGCCGAACGGAAAGGCCGTGGCTTCGTGGTTGGTTGAGGTGGCCATAGGCCGTGAGGTGCCCTCGATCGCGTGTCGAGCCCCAGGGGGTTTGCCCGCCAAGCCTGGTGTTGAGTACCGAGTGGAGTCTCTGGTGGCTCGGGAGTGACAAAGGCAGAGCCCGAGTCCATTGTGACTCGGCCCGTGGTCACACTCTTGGCAGCGGGCATCTTGTATTTCATTGTTGCGGGGGTCTCTTTTCCTGTGTTGCCGCGCCTGATTGAGCGCGAGCTCCACGGTGGTGATGTCGAGATCGGTCTGGCCTTTGGTGTCTTTGCGGTAGGAATGTTGACTGCCAGGCCGTTCGTGGGCTTCTTGAGCGACCGGTTTGGGAGGCGGCCGATGATGGTCTTGGGCGCCATTGGGGTGGCGCTCACTCAGTTCCTGATCGTGCCCGCCGCGGGCCTGGGGTTCGTCGCGTTTCTTGGGGTTCGCTTTCTCACCGGCGTAGCTAGTTCGGCGATGTATCTGGGCCAAGCAACCACCGCCACCGAACTCGAACCGCAGGCGCGGAGCGGTGAGATCTTTTCGACTTTTAGCGTCGCAGTGTTTGTCGGGTTCGCCATAGGGCCCGTCCTTGGGGAGTCAGTGCTGGAGGCGTCGGGTTTCTCGGCCGCATTCGTGGTGGCGGGGTTCGTCGGGTTGGGCTGTGCGGCGCTCGGGGCCACGCTGCCCGAGACCAGACCCGTCGGTGTGCGTCCCCGACTGGCGGGAGCGAGTGACCTGTTCCACCCGGTTGCGGCGCGAGCCGGCATGGTGTCCTTCCTGGTGTTTGTGGCGTTCATCTCGTTCAACGCCTTCGTCACGCCCTATGCCGAGTCTCTGGGTCTCGAGCGAGCCCGGTGGATTCTGCTGGCGTATTCGCTGACCACCATGGTGATGCGCGCTGTCGGCGGGCGACTCATCGACCAGGTCAACCGCCTGGTGCTCGGCACCGTGGCAAACACGGTAGTGGCCATTGGTCTGGCCATCATCGTGATCTTCAACGCACCGTGGGCCCTATACGTCGGCGGGGTGGTGATGGCCTCAGGGCTCGCGTTCAACGTGCCGTTGATGATCGTGATTGCCGCCGACAGCGCCACGCCCGCAGAGCGCTCGCGCGTAGTCGCCACCGTGGTCATGTTTGGTGACATGGCCAACAGTGCTGGCGCCTTCGCCCTTGGGTTCGTGGCGTCGGGGCTGGGCTACCGGGGGATGTACACGATGGTGGCGTGCAGCGCGTTGGGTGCGGTCGTCTTGCTCAATTCGCGCTTCATGGACCCTGTCATCGGCCTCAAGAAGCGCCGTGTCGCTGTGGCCTAACCCCAGCACGTCGACTGCACCGACCCTTCGCTAGTTGAAGATCCTGGCCATCTCAGCAGCTTTTTCATTCGCCTGCGCCAGCACGGCCAGGACGGTTGCTTCGTCGACCCCAAGTCTGCGGTGGGCTTCGGCAACGACGTTTGCGGGGTCGGTGTCTGGACCTTCGACGTAGGCAGCCCATTGGGCAATCTCAAGGCCAGGCTCGGGCTCACCATGGTGAGCGCCCACCGACGAAGCGAGCTTTCCGGGGAGGCCCCACTGCTCGGCGAGTATTTCCCCCATGTGCTGGTGGGTCCAGCCCAGCTCGGCTTCCTCAACGGCGGCCAGCGCATGGTGGTCGTCGCCATATTTGGCTGCGAGCGAGGCATACACCGGGTCGTGCAGGATGAGGATGGGCTGCGCCATGTCTTGGAGAAGCGCAGCCGTGAACTGGTCGTATTGGCTGGCAGGGTCAACCATGGCGGCCATGGCTGCAGCCGCAGGAGCGCGGTGAGCCGCTGTGGCCCAGAAGCGCTGTGGCGAGTAGCCGTTCCCGGCCTCAGATGGCACGGCGTCGGCGACGCCGGTGGTGATGAGTAGTGCTTCGAGTTGGTTGCGACCAAGGAGCACGGCGGCCTGTTGGACGCTGGTGATCGGGCTGCGAGGGGCGAAGCTGGGGGAGTTGGCCAGCTTGAGAATCGAGACCGTAAGCTTCGGGTCAGCAGAGATCGTGTCGGCCAGTTCGCGCAGGTCGACGGTGGGCGAGGACACCAGTTGGATGGCTTCAGCAACCACGTTAGGAAACGACGGCACGTCGCCCGTCTCAATCAGTTGCTTGAGACGTTGTTCGGCCTTCTTGTTGCGGCGTCTGAGGATGTTCATTCTGCTCGCCTCCCCATTTTGGTTGCGAATATGCTGAGGAGTCCGCCCAGCATGATGTAGCCGGTGAGTACCTCAAAGAGCACGACTATTTGGGCGCTCAGCGAGGCGGGCAACACGTCGCCGTAGCCGAGCGTGGTGAGCGTCACCACGCTGAAGTAGAAAGGCGATAGGGCGGTCTCGTGATCGCCGTAGTCAAGCGAGACTTGGCTGTACAGGGCGCCAAACAGCACCGCGACGGTGAGGGTAACCAAGGCCCACCTCGTCAGGCTGCGGCCGCAGTCGGAGGTGATGCGCCACATGTGATAAACGGCTTCGTGTTTCTTGGAAGTGTGACGGAACTCGTAGAGGTAGTTCTCGTCCATGATGGAGCGGCGCAGCGTGTAGGCGCTAGTGAAATCCACGTCGGATATGTCAACACCGATCCAGTGGGCATCAGCGAAGCCGGACACGTTGGCCATTTTGGCGCTGCGTAGTGAGGCATTGCCGAAGTCCGCGCCGGGCACGCTGGCGTTAGACAGATCTGCGTGGTGCAGGTTGGCTGCACGGAATTCTGCATGGCTGAGCTTTGCGCCTCGGAGTCGGGCGCCGGTTAGGTTCGCCGAGCGAAAGTCGGCGTTGGTGAGGTCGGCGTCGGTGAGGGTGGCTTCGGTGAGGTTGGCGTTGAAGAGCGTCGCCTCAGCCAGCTTGGCGGACCCAAAGATAGCCCCGGTGCCTGATATGTCGGTGAGGTCGGCGTTGGTGAGGTCGGCGCCAAGGAGGTGCGCTCGGTCAAGCGTGGCGCCGAACAAGGTTGCTTTGGACAGATTGGTGTTGATGAGCCGAGCGTCGGTGAGGTTGGCGCCGGAAAGATCTACTCCAGAGAGGTCGCGGTTCGAGAGGTTCTGTCCAGAAAGGTCCGCACCTGCCAGTTTAGCTCCGGGGTGGAGGCTGAGCACAGCGGCGGGGTCTTGAGCGCGGGGGTGGAACCTGGGCGCACTGGTCTGACTAACGGCGGCTGTGTCAACAGCATGTCTTGGGGAGGCGTCCCCTGAGACGGTGTCTTCTTCAGATTGCACGGGTTTCCCCCTGGGAGTAGGGCCCTCGACTCGATGGGTCCATCGGCACATAGACCAGCTTCGTTAGGGCCAGCGGCCCGGGCCGCGGCAGGAGCTGGCTGTCGATCTTCCTCGCTATCGCCGCAGCGTCGGTAGGCGTCACAGATACTGCATTGGGTGGCTCAAGTTGCACTCAGCGCGCGCATAGGTAAGACTTTCTCCTGGGACATAGGCCACCTGTTGTGGCAGAGAGGGTTTCCTATGTCGAAACAGTTCAAAGATGTTGGATTATCAACGGAAGAAGGTGTGGCTAAAGTGGCTCATGTTGTTGACGTGGCTGAAGTTGCGACTGTCCGCCATCTAGACGAACAACGGATCACGAGAACGCCGCCGCAAAACGGTGGCTCACGCCCCCCACAAGCCTTTGAATCGCCCACGTTTGCCCGCGACATCGGCTCCGCCCTGCGCCAAGCCCGGCGGGCGCGCAAACTGCGCGTGCGTCATCTCTCCGACGCTCGCTATCCAGCCAAGCGACTCCGGGCCGCCGAACGAGGTGAACTCGAGCTCTCTCGCCCCATAGTGACTGAGCTTGCCAGCCGCTATGGCGTCGACCTTGGATCACTGTTTCCAAGGCGTGACCCGGTTGCGATTCACTCCGGGCTGCTTTCGATGGGGTCCGTTGCCCAGCCTTTCGAGGAGCACTCACTGACCTCGGTGCTCCAGGCGTACCTGGCTGTGATCGATCGGGTACGGACGAATCCCAGCACCAAATCGCGTCCGCTGCGGCGCGACGACATTGTGGTTCTGGCCGAGTACCTCGACCTGCCCTGCACCATCGTGATTTCGCGCCTGGCCGACATCTTGGAAGCCCGTGGGGCAGAGACCCGGGCCATGGTTGACCTCTACCTCACAGGCGCATCAGTAGTTGGGTTCTCCAGCGCAATGACAAGGGGTGAAAGCGACGATCTCAACCGAGAGATCGTGCTGCCCTGAGCCAGCCGTTGCAAAGCAGCCCACGTGGCTATTCTTTGCTGCTTGCGTGCCGCTTCACTACGTAGCGAGGCAGGCCAATAGCGACGCAAAGCCCGAGCAACCCGGCCACGAGTACCAGGTGGTCGGTTCCGGCGCCCGCTTTGTCATCTACAGTCAGGGTGCCAGCAGGGGCAATGCTGCCCGAGACCCCAAACTGCGCTCGCTCGGTAGCGGCCATTGGCTCGTCCAGGGTGCAAGTCAACATGCGGTCGGCTGCGTCACAGGCCCATGCACCCGTGTCAGCCACTTCGAGTTCGTCGAAGTCGTTGAAGTCGAGCGTGACCTGCACCGGCGACGCCAACTCGGTCTCTGCTGTGTTTGTGATCGACAAGGCGTAGCTCAGACGGCCATCAATATCGGCTTCCGAACCCGCAGCCTCGGAGGGAACCAAGTCAACACGCAGCGCCTGCGGGCGCCCTGAAGCAGTCGCGGTCACCTGGAACTGGCGTGCTGGTTTGATTTGATCACGAGCGCGGGGAACAACCTCCCGGCTCCGGACTGGGCCAGATGCGCTCTGTGAACCCGGGCTTTGGTCCTGATTGATTGTGTCTTCGACCGTCGGGCCAGGTGTTGGTGTTGGCGTGGCTTCAACAACCTGGGTTGGCGTTGGTACGACCACGGTTGGGGTAGGCGCTGCTGTGGGCTTGCCATCGGCCTGGGCCGCCTCGACGGCCTCTGGATCGAGTTCGAGCACGAAGGGCTTGCTTTGTTCTTCCTCGGTGTCGGTTGGGGTCGCCGAGGCCGCGGAGCCCGGTGTTGGCGGTGCTTGCGTCGGCGGTGGTGAGACATTGGTGACTGGCGTGGGGGTTGGCCGCGGGGTCGGTTGGCTCTGCTGGGTTGCGGGGCCGGTTGGCTTCACCGTGGGCGAGGCGGCGGCTGTTGGTGACTCGGCAGGCTGGTCGAAAGGCTCGCTGCCGTCCTGGGCGTCAGCCTCAAAGAGATCGTTTGCCTCGAAGTCGTCGTCAGTGCCGTCGTCGTTCTCTTCGTCGACGCCGTCTGCCTCGATCATGTCGTCGTCGATCCCGGACTCATCTTGTATCTCGTCGTCAAGTGACGGATCCTCGCCGAACTCGGCATCTTCTTCCAGCGTGTCGTTCGCAACTGCTTCAGGGTTGTCGCCATCGGGATTCTCGCCGTCTGGCTCTGTTGCGGCCTCGCCCTCGGGGTCGACCACGGGCGGCTCGCCCGCCGGAACCTCAGTCTCTTCCACGAGCACGAACTCGCCCGACGGCAGCAGCGTGACCGAGCCAGCCTTCAATGTGACTCGATGGCTAGAGCCGTCGTCCATTCGGAAGCGCATCTTGCCGGGCAGAAACTCGGTTCCGTCTTTGTAGTCATGCCAGCCGCGACTGCGGAACGAGACGATGGTCTCGCCGTCCTCCGGTGCCACCGCAACCGTTGAGAACACAACGTTGGTCTCCTCACGCACCTTTGCGACCGTGGAGGTACGTCGTCCGTTGAATGCTACCCCTACCCGGACGTTGGCTGGCAGTACCTCGATCCTGGCCCTACCTTCTTTGTCGGTTGCGCCCACCTCCATCCAGGTACGGCCGCGGCGATAGCTGGCGGTGGCGTCGGGGATGGGGTTGCCGGTGCTGTCGGTGAGGGTGATTGTCAGCGGGACGGTTTTGAAGGCGATGTTCGGGTCTTTGGCGAGTTGTTGTCGGGCTTGGGTGGTGATGGCGTTGTGGGTGAGTTTGACCCGGGCGTTGTGGGGGAGGACTTCGGTGGTGGTGGTGCCTTGTTTGTCGGTGGTGCCGATGATGTTCCAGGCTTTGCCGGCGCGGTAGTTGGCGGTGGCGTCGGGGATGGGGTTGCCGGTGCTGTCGGTGAGGGTGACTGTCAGCGGGACGGTTTTGAACACGACCTTCGGATCCGCTGCGAGGTCTTGGCGAACTTCGTTCCTGATGCCTTGATGCACCGCGACAACACGGGTCTTGCGGGGAGGCATGTCGCCTTCCACGCAGCCGTCCTTGTCGGTCGACCCCAATGCATGCCACTTGCCGTCGTAGCGGAATGAGATCGCGGCGTCTCCATGTCCAATTCCGGCGCTCGAGAGCACACAGACCTTTGCTGGCATCGCAACGTCAGCCAACGCTGGCAGCGCAGCCGGACCGGCGAAGAGCGTAGCTATGCCCACGAGGGCTGCCGAAGATGACAAAACCCGGGTAGTGCCAGGGTGTTGACGAGCAACGTCGAACTGTCCAGGAACCACCAACGCGTGGGGCTCCTCGTCGGTCACGTGATGGCCAACTGCGCAATATTCGATCAAGGCATCGCGGGCATTGGGCGAAAACGCCGAGAATTCGACGCCGACCCGGCGACTCCCGCCAACCATGGTGTCAGAGCGCACCACGCCGTTGAGTTCGACGGCATGGCGATCCGTGCTCGTTGCATCGGGCAGGATCAACTCGATGGCGACCTCGTCGTTCACCGCTAGCTGGACGTCGGTTGTGCTGATTGCCCCCATTCCCGTGGGTGACAGGTCGACAACCCGCAGCGGAGCGCCCTTGACGCTCGCTGCGATTGAAGTATTGAGACGGTGCTGAGCCCGTCGCTGATTGCGTCGGACTGCTACCTGGAGAACGTCTAACAGCCCCGCCAACACAACCAAACCAATGCCGAAGGCAAGGATGCGGCCCGAGGTCGTGAAACGGGGGAGAAGGCGCGGCCAAATCAGTGTCAGACCGCGCGCCATCAAAACCACGTCAAGCGCGATGACGAGCGAAGTCAATAGCCGAAGCTTCCCAAGCGCCCGGAAACCCTGGTCACTACTGACATCGAGGGTCAGGCGACGGCGCCTCAAGCCTGTGACTTCACCGAAAGCAGAGAGATCCGCGGAAGCAGTTCGCCAACCTTGACGAGTCCAGTCGCCAATAGCCATCGTGTGGTTCGCAAGAACGTGGCGAGCTGCCACGCCAAAGGCAAACGCCGGCATCCACAGCACAGCCCAGGTGCTGGCGCTTGAACCAACCGGCAACCGACCTGTTGCCAGCGTCATCACAAGCACACTGGCGAGTCCCAGTTGACGGACCCCGGTGCCAAAGCTCGCAGCGAGCCACAGGTGACCGACCTTGCCACCAAAGGACAGTCCCTTGCTACGCAAAGGGTTCTGGGGCGTACCGAAGACGCGGAGCGCCTCGATTACGCGGCGCCGACGAACGAGTAGATATGTTGCGAGATCATCAGGGGCTGAGTCGCGGACCAACGTGGAGGTGGCAAGGTACTCGGTCTTCCAACCCGTTGTTTGCAGGAGCACCGCGGCACGCTGAAGCGCGGCCTGGTCGGTGGGCTCAGGCCCGCCAATGGCCTCTAGCGACGTTCGCCGAACCATGGAGCCGCCGCCCTGCCATGGCGCAATTCCCTTCCGGCTCAGCGCCGGGAACAAGACCTTGCGGGCGAAAGCTGCCTCGTCACGCCCGCCTTCAAGGTGAGCGAGTGAATCGTCGTTCAACAACCCAACCGAAGCCTGCACCACAGCCAAATCGGGATCAGCGAACTCTGCCGCTAGGACCCT
>JAUIIS010000421.1 GCA_030431575.1 Acidimicrobiia bacterium
GGGAAACAAAGCTGGTTCCTGCGTAGTTGCGTTCGTCGCCCAACACTCGATCGAGCTCTAAGGGGTGACCAATGGACTCGTGAATCTGGAGGTGCATTTGGTCTGGGGCCAACAAGACATCCATGGTCCCGGTGGGGCAATTAGGCGCAGACAACAACTCAAGGGACTGTTCAGCAATCTGCGTGGCCGCATCGCCAAAGCCGTAGCGGCCCAGCACCTCAACGCCGCCTTGGCCAACGTAGGCATCGGCGCCGAACGTGCGAGTCTGGGTTGCCCCCCCGCCATTGGCCGTTGCCCGCAACCCCGGGTACACGAATTGGAAGCGTTGCTCAATGCGGCCGCCCCCGTTTGTAACCAGCAACGTATCTACGCGCCGACGCGTCAGCGATGCGCTCCAGTCGACGATCCGGTCATCGATGCCTAGGCGTCGCGACTGCTGCTGCAACAACCCAATACGGTCGTCAAGGGGCATGTCATCCCAGCCCTGCTCGACGGGCGATTCGTAGTACCCCTGTGCATGGCCGAGTGGCGCTTCAGCGAGCACAGAGACTTCAGCAGTTAGCTGAGCCCAATAGCTCGCCCGTGAAACTGCCTCAGCCAAGCCACGGTCACTCAGGTCGGACGTGGCGCCGTAGCCGAGCCCGCCGCCAGACCAAACCGAGAACATCACCCCGGTGTCGAAAGACGTTGACACGGGTTCGAGCTGGTTCTGCCGCACCGACAGGTACTCGGCGGTCTCGTCCCATACTCGCGCCGACGCGTAGTCGACGCCTGAAGGCAGCACGGCCTGGAGCCGGGATGCAAGACCAGCAAATCCTGGGGATGCGGCAACACTCATACGGTGAGCCTAACGGCGGTGTACGCCAACCTCAGGGGGCGAGGGTCTCGATTTGGGGCAACTCTTGAGCCGAAGACTCAACCAGAGCGTGTAAACGCCACTCGTTGGCACCAATCAAGACGGCATAAAGCAGGAAGAGCGCGAGCGGCACTCTGCTTCGGCGTCGCGGTCGCGGGTTCGCTGCGTGCGCGCCACGCTGGGACTGGGTTTGGGTCCCACTTGTGCTTTGCACGGTGAGATCAATTTCTGTGGCAAACGACGATGGTGCAGCCGCATGCAGTGGTTGATAGCGCCGTGCGCTCACAAACCTCATAGAGGTATCTCCGGTTCGCCGCCCGCTCACCGCCCACAATGCTGCCAAGAAATCGCGTGCCGGACGCGGATAGGGGGTAGAAAGAATGTGTGCTGATCGTTGTTTCGCCCGCAAAATCACTCGATTTCGAGTCACCCTTGCCCACCAAAAAGTCCAGCGAACCCACCATGTTGGACGACGCCGAAGCGTTGGTTGAGGTCATGGCCAAGCTCAGTCCCGCCGAGCTGTCCAAGATGATGTCCATCTCGGAGAGTCTGGGCTTGCTGAACTTTGAGCGGTTCAACGAATGGGAACGTCCCTTCACCCCCGAGAACGCCCGACCTGCGTTGCTGGCGTTCAATGGCGACACCTATCAGGGCCTCGATGCCGCCAATACGTTCAGTGAACGAGATTTTACCCACGCGCAAAAGACCCTTCGCATTCTGTCAGGCCTCTATGGCGTCCTGCGACCCCTCGACCTCATCCAGCCCTACCGGCTCGAGATGGGGTCCAAGGTAAAGACCGACAAAGGCGACACCCTCTACGCCTATTGGGGACAACGCATCACCGATGCCCTCAACGCCGATATCGACGCAAGTCCTGGCCCCAAGGTGGTCATCAACTGCGCCTCGAATGAATACTTTGGTTCAATAGACACCGACGCTCTGGACGCGCCAGTCATCACGCCGAGCTTCCTCGACGCCAAAGACGGCGGCGACTACAAGATGGTGAGCTTCTTCGCGAAGCGGGCCCGCGGTGCCATGGCTGGTTGGCTCATCAAGAACCGCATCAGTTCCCGCAAAGCCATCACCGAGTTCGACAGCATGGGGTATTGCTTCGACCCCGAACGTTCCAGTCCTGACAACCCTGTCTTCTTACGGGACTACTAGCAGACTCCAAAGCACGACTGCATCGACGGGACCATCCATGCGACTTCTCTACATCGACATCGACACGCTGCGGGCCGACCACTTGGGCTGCGCGGGCTACCACCGCAACACCACGCCCAACATCGACCAGATAGCCAACAACGGCATCCGGTTCACCAACGTGTACGCGTCAGATGTGCCTTGTCTACCCTCGCGCACAGCTCTGGCCACAGGCATGTTTGGGATCCGCAACGGAGTGGTCAACCATGGTGGGCTTGCTGCAGACCTGCGCCCCCAGGGAGCGGGGCGCCGGTTCCTCGCCGACACTGCGACGAAATCGTGGGCCAGCACGTTCTATCGAGCCGGGTGGCACACCGCATCTATCTCAAGTTTTCCCTTTCGCCACTCGGCCAGTTGGTGGAATCACGGCGTCATGGAAGCCATGAATCTCATGCGCGGCATGGGCGGCGAGCGCGCCGACGAGGTGTTGCCCGGCGCGCTCGACTGGCTAGAACGACGGGGAAGGACCGACAACTGGTTCCTTCATCTCCATTTGTGGGACCCGCATACCCCGTACAACACCCCCGATGACTTTGGGAACCCATTCGCGTCCGATCCCGTGCCGGCGTGGCATACGCGCGAGGTCCGCGAACACAACTGGTCACTCGCCGGACCCCATTCGGCGCAAGAACCCTGGGGCTATTTCCCTGACGAGCATGGTGAGCCGCCATCGCGGCAACCCTGGGACGCAGCCGACGAGGCCAGCGTCAAGGCCATCTTCGACGGGTACGACGTGGGCATCCGCTACGCCGACGATGCTGTGGGTCGGGTCATGAACAAGCTGGCCGACCTTGGGGTCTTACATGACACCGCCGTCTTGGTGTCATCAGA
>JAUIIS010000422.1 GCA_030431575.1 Acidimicrobiia bacterium
AGACGACAACGAGCTAGACCTCGTGGCTAAACGTGGCGCCACCGTCGTGCATTGCCCGGTATCAAACATGTATCTGGCCTCGGGCGTCCCCCGGATCTTGGACATGCGTGCCCGCAACATTCCTGTGGCGTTGGCCTCAGACGGGCCAGGTTCCAACAACCGCCAGGACATGTTCGAGGTTATGAAGTCCACTGTGTTGTTGCAGAAAGTGCATCATCTCGACGCGATGGCCCTCCAACCCGAAGACGCCATCACCATGGCGTGCCGAGGGGGAGCGTCGGCGTTTGGTGTGACCGACATTGGCAGCATCGAAGTAGGCCAGCGAGCCGACGTGGTTGTGGTTGACCTCAACGCCATCAGTGTGGCCCCCGTCCACCGGGTGCCCAGCGCGTTGGTCTTCTGCGCAGCTCCGGCCAACGTCAAACACGTGCTTGTCGACGGCAAGCTCGTCATCGAAGACGGCCAGCTTCCAGGTGTGGACGAGCAAGCCCTCGTCGCTGAAGCCGAGGCCTCAGCCCGCGAAGTCTTTGCCAAGGCTGGGGTGTCCTCTCGGCTTACGTCTATGGCATTCTCCGCTGAATGAGCGAACAGCCAGCAGACCCCAAAGACGATGGCTCCGGAGGGATCTGGTCTGGGCCGTACTTTGCCGTCACGGTGGCCAACCTCACCATCGTCGCTATTGCGGCCTTTGACGGGCTAGCGGTCATTGCTGCGTTGCCGTCCATTGCCGAAGACTTGGGCGACGTGGCCTTGCTGCCGTGGGTGGCTACCGCCTATCTCGGGGCAAGCTCGGTGGCGGTCATCATGGCTGGACCGGTCATTGATGCGGTGGGTGTGCGCCGAACCTTCCGCGCCACAGGTCTGTGGTTTCTGTTCACCAGCGCAGCAGTCGCGGTCGCCCCAACGTTGGAGTTGTTGCTGGTTGCCCGCGTGGCCCAAGGCCTAGGTGGCGGTCTGGTTATTGCCGTTGCCATCTCCGCGGTGGGGCTGGCCTACCCGCATCGGCTCCGTCCCGATGCCTTTGCGGCAAACTCGGTGGTGTGGGGCGTCATGGGGTTTGGGGGCCCGGCCTTGGCAGCAGGGTTGCTGGCGCTAAGCGGTTGGCGGCTGATCTTCTTTGCCCAACTGCCGCTGACGGCGTTGGCGCTGTGGCTGGGCTGGAGCGCCTTGCCCAGCACACGCGACAAGCCGCTGCGGATCAAGACCGACTGGGTCGGTGTGGGGCTGCTGACGTTGTTGACGTTTAGCTCTTTGGTGGGGTTGGCCCAGATCGGAGTCCGCTGGGCTCTAGCCGCTGGGTGCGCGGCGGTTGCGGTGGCCGCCGTAGCTGCCTACTGGCGTCACGCAGCAGCGGTGTCTGCGCCGGTTCTCGAACGCCAACACATCGCCCGGCTTCCGCTGCGGTGGGTTCACCTGACCTCGGGTTTGGTGCTGGCCGCAGGACTAGCGGCAGACAACTACCTGCCGCTCTATGTCCAAGTCACCAGGGGTCGGTCTGAAAGCTTCGCGGCGTTCTCGGTGCTGTTCTTGACTGTTGGCTGGACCACGGCATCGGTTGTCTACGCCCGGGTATTGCGCGGGTGGGCTGAGGTCAACGTCATCATGTTGGGCGCCTCAATGTTGTTGCCGGCGTTGGTGGCGTCGGGTTTGAGCATCGCCCTAGCTGCACCCCTGGGGCTGGTCTTTGCCGCCTTCTACTTTGTGGGCATGTCCATCGGGTTTGTGTCCACGGCAGGCCTCACGCTGATGCAGCGCTTCAGCGCAGCCGAAGAAATGGGTCGCGTCAACGCGGCGCATCAGTTCTTGCGCACACTGGCCATCACCTATGGGGTCGCTATTGGGGGCGCTGTCTTGTTGTTGGTGGTCGACCGCCAGATCGGCGATGTCGAGGTGGTGCGCAACGTGCTGTCGGGCGAAGACGACGTGGCCCTGGGCGACGCCACCCGCAGCGCGGTGGAATCTGGTCTGGTGTGGGTAGTGGTCGCTGGCGCTGTTCTAGGTCTTGGTTGCTTCTTATCAGCGTTAGCGCTGCGTCGTTCTGCGCCTGAAGCTGCCCAAACCTGACTTCGGGAAGAAAGCTCGGTGACACCTTTCCTGAGGGCGAGGGCAGTGTTGTAGAGTCAGAGTTCAGTTGAATACGAAAGTCGAGCTCCGCCGGTGGCGCATCCACGGAAGGGCTGATTTGAGGAGGAGCTTGGTATGCCGAGCGTGTTGGCCTATCACCGGCCCACAAGCCTTGATGAGGCCGGAGCGTTGTTGGACCGACCCAACACCGTCGCGGTCGCAGGCGGAACAGTTGCGGTACCCCAGTCACGCGTGCAGCGCGAGACCGGGGTGGAAGTTGTGGACCTCCAAGCGTTGGGCCTCACTGGCATCGACGCCGATGGCGACAACGTTCACCTGGGGGCCATGGTGCGTCTCGACCAGTTGATGGGTGGCCCCGTTCCGTTGCTGGCCCAGTTGGCGCAACGGGAACTGCCGTCGGCACTCCGAAACCAGGCCACCGTTGGTGGCACGCTGGGAGCGGGCGGCCCCGAGTCGCTGCTTCTGGCCGGATTGCTGGTCCATGGTGCGGTTGTGCATCGCCATGGGCGTCCGGATACGGGCCTAGCGGATTATCTGGCTAGCCCTAGTGGTTTGGTCACAGCCATCACCGTCGAAACCGGCGGCACCACGGCGGTAGCAGCCACCGGCCGCACGCCCCAAGACGACCCCATCGTTGCCGCGGTCGCTCGAGTAACCGACACCGGAACCGCACTCGCGCTTACCGGAGTTGCGCCCACCGTCGTGCTTGCCGATCCCGCCAGCCCCACCGCCAACCTCAGCCCGGCGGCTGACTTCCGCGGCAGTGTCGACTACCGGCTTCACCTCGCTAAGACGCTGTCG
>JAUIIS010000053.1 GCA_030431575.1 Acidimicrobiia bacterium
GACGCCAGAAGTGATCAAGGACCAGCTTGCGCGCCGTCCCTGGTTTGCCAACGATCTGTTGCGCCACCCTGACGTTGTTGACGCTGTCCTCCACGGCAAGGGTGTGTGCCCCACCGACGTCTCGCCGTTCCTGTTCTTCGCTGTCATTGCTCACCGGGCCGCCGACGAGTTGGCAGAGGCCAACTGGGTGGCCGACTGGACCGGACCCGCCAATCGGCTACCGGTCTTTGACGTGGCGCCCGTGCTCGAGTTTGCCGATGCGCCTGGGCGTCTGATCTTTATTGCACGATTGCTTGCCGGGTTTGTGCTCCCCGAACCATTGCCCGTTCCCGCTGCCCATATGGACCTTGACGATCTGGTTCGTTGGCTCGACGCAGCCCAACCCGGTGACCGGGCCGCGCTGTTGCGTCGGTTGGGTGACTTGGCTCTCTTTCAAGCCGGCGTGTTCCCGGATGCCACTGGCGGTCGGGTCCTGCAACTTGTGGAGGCGGACCACCTCGGGCGTTCCATTGGCATGAGCCCGGACGAAGTGCACCGACTGGTAGATCCAGGCTCGGCCACTCCTGGTCTGGACGCGCTAGAGACGCTTGGCTCGGCGTGGTATCAGGCGTTCGCCGACGAGGCACAAGATGCGTCGCCGGTTGTGCTCGACGTGGCGTCACGGATTCGCCCAGCGCGCCGGTTCTTGAACCATCTGGCCGACAACTACCTCAACGAGCTGACACCCACCTGGGGTATAGCTATCTAGTGCCGTCTCTGGGAACGTAGGTGGTGTTGGGGCGGAGATGCTGTGACGGAGAAGGTTCGTTCGAACAGCGCAAACGTTTCCTGATACGGCACTAGCTGCCTTCTTCGTGGTTGAGCGTGAAGTCAGCAACGGTCAGCGGCCCGCGGTGAACGCGGCCCGTCGTGGGGCGACGCCGGCCGTTGAGCCAGACGGCGGTGTCGCTATCGGCGTCGACGTTGTTGACCCAATGCGACGTGGCACGAACGGTGCTGGTGTACACCCTGTCGCCCAACCGAACACCTACCAGCGGCACGGTCCGACGTTTGGCACTCTTGTGGCCGGTGCTTTCGAGCAGCACGAGCCCGGCACCAATGCCGGGCAGGGGCGATCCAAAGCCAGCGCGCACCATTGGCACGACCACCTTGTTGAGCGCGGCGAAGCCACGCCGTTGCAGTTGGGCTGGGGTACGCGTTGCCATACTCATAGTCAACCCGTGGTTCAGCTCAGATACTCCCGATGTGACCAAGGCAACGTCTTCCCTCGGGGTGCTCAGCTAGCTGCGTAGGCTGACTCGGCCGCGAAGAGGAAAGTGGTCACTGAGATGAAAGCGATGCCCATCGATCTCGAGTGGCGTGTCCAGCACAACAACGTCGCTAACCTCCACGGGCGCGGTGGCAAACCAGCGAGTGAAGTAGGCGCTGAACTCGGGGCCTTTGTCGCGAAACCGGTTTGAGCGACTGTTCCAGGTGGCCTTGGGAGGTGTCCGGGTGTGGAACCCGGCAGCACAGATGGTCTCAACCTCTGAGACCCGGGTGTTGGTGTCACCCAAAACAAGCAAAGCCTCAGTGGGGCTGGCCTCCACCACCGCCCCAAGCTGTTCGAGACGTTGGCCTGGCGCTGAACCCGGCGCCAGATGCACGTTGGCGACGGTGACGGCCGGGTCCACAAACGTGGTCAGCACCGCCCATGTCCCAACCGCCTTCGTTTGGGGCATAGCTGAACCCGGCTCTCCCCGGACCAACGTGGCAATGTGGCCGCTGTGGCTAGCGGGCGTAGCTGGCGCCAAGCTGTGGGTCTCCACGAACGGCACCATTGCGGGCAGCTCCTGGTACGCCACAACATCTGGTGCGCCGGCAAGCACTGCCTGGCGCACCATCTCTGTGGCATGTTCTTGCGTCCAGTTTGGTGGTGCCTGTGCAGACCGCTCCAATAGGGCCAGGTTCCACGATAGGAATGTCAGCTCGGTTGGTGCGTCGGTGGCGTCCGGCCGCGAGGGTGCCTCAGGCACGCACGAATGACTCGCCAAACTCGCGTAGGCGGTCGAGGCCACCGTCACCAGCAAAGAAGAAGGCGGGGATCATGGCTCGGCCAACGCCAGCCTCGGTCATCTGTTCGATACCAGCGGCAGGGTCGCCCATCTGGATGCCAAACATGGCGTTGATTTCGATGCTGTTGGGGTCGCGGTCGACATTCTCGCATTCGGCGCGCACCTTGGCGATGAGCTCGGCAAGTCGCTCGGGATCGCCCTCGCCGGGGAAGTAGCCGTCGGCAAGTTTGGCGGCCCGCCGGATAGCTGCGGGGGTGTCGCCGCCCACCAGAATGGGGATGTCTGCGCCTTGGGTGGGGCGTGGTGTGCAGGTCAACGGTTCGAAGTCCACGAACTCGCCATGGAACTCAACGTGTGCCCCGCCCCAGATGGTTCGCAGCGCCGCAACGTATTCGTCGGTTCTGGCGCCACGCTTTTCCCAAGGGATGCCCAGCGCTTCGAATTCTTCGCGCATCCAGCCAACGCCGATGCCCAGCTCGACTCGTCCGTTGGACAGCTGGTCCAATGTTGCCAGTTCTTTGGCCAACACCAGCGGGTTGCGCTGAGGCAGGATCAGGATGCAGGTTCCCAAACGCAGCGTTGGGGCCGCTGCGGCGACGTAGGCCAACCAGATCAGGGGGTCTGGGATGTAGGTGTCGGCCGTTGCCGGCACCTTGCCGTCTGCGGTGTAGGGATAGGACGACTCGATGCTGTCGGGGAAGATCACATGCTCGCCGCCCCAAACGCTTTCGAAGCCAACCTCCTCTGCTACACGGCAGACTTCCAAGGCTGACGCCGGGTCGGCCCCTACACTGCTGGCGAAAGCCAGCCCAAACTTCATCGATTCGTTGCTCATCTTGGCCGACATTACACGAAGACGTGACGAGCGGTCCTGGCCGACTAGTGGCCGGTGATGGCTGCGACAGTCGCGTCGTCGTAGCCCAGCGCTGCCAGCACATCGGCGGTGTGCTCACCAAGGTGCGGCGCCGAGCCCGGCAGTGTGCGCTCGGCCCCCATAAAGGCCACGGGCGGCTTGGCTTCGCGGATCATTCCCGCAGCGCCAGCGTCGTGTTCGACCAAAGACTGGTTGTGCACGACCTGGGGTACCTCGTGGACCTCGCTCAACGGCACGACCGCCGCTCCGGGGACGTCGTGTTCGCGCATGGCGGCCACGCATTCGGCTGTGGTGAGCTTGGCGATGGCCGCGTTGAATTCGGTATCGAGGGCTTGGCTGTTGGCTTCGCGGTCTTCCATTGTCATAAAGCGCGGATCTGACAGCCAGTCGGGGTTGAACGCCGCGCAGAGGCTGGGCCAGGACCGGTTGCCCATGGCAATGAGTGCTACGTGGCCATCGGTGGTGGCTTTGACGTCGTACATGTTCGAGAAATGCGGTGCATGGTTGACGTCGTCGCCCAACATGGTCCTGTCCATCAGGCCGTCTGGCCAGAAGAACCAGAGCCCAACATCGAGCATGGCGATTTCGAGATGCTGACCGCCGTGGCCACGCTCGCGTTGGAAGAGGGCCGCGGTGATGGCCTGCGAAACGGTGAGCGCGGTCACCTTGTCCACGATGAACTGGCGAGTCAGCATGGGTGTGCCGTCGCTGTCTGCCTGAAGTGCAGCCATGCCCGTGAGCGCCTGAACCACGTAGTCGTAGACCTTCTCTGACGCGTTGGGACCGGTCGTTCCAAAACCCGAAACTGACACGTAGATGAGGTCGGGGTTGTTGGCCCGGAGTGCGGCTTCGCCAATGCCCATGCGCTCAGCAGCACCGGGCCGGAAGTTTTGAAGGAACACATCTGCGGTAGCGCATAGCTTTTGCATGGCTTCGAGACCGATTTCGGTTTTGGTGTCGAGGCATACGGACCGCTTGCCTCGGTTGATGCCGTGGAACAGCGCGCTGACGTCGCCGCGGCGAGACCCAAGCAGTCGCATCCGGTCACCAACGCCATCGGCGAGTTCTACCTTGATGACGTCGGCGCCTTGCTCGGCCAGCACCATGCCCGCAAGTGGGCCAGCAATCATCTGGGCCGCTTCGACAACTCTCACACCTTCAAGTGGCAACATGAACTGACAATAGCCTTTGGTCCCTGTTGCCGAGCGGTGTGCGTGCCAGAGGCTAGCTAAAGGGGCGCGGCGCTGGTAGCAGTGGAGCGAGCAGTGCGTCCCAGTCGTCGATGCCACAGCCGTTGGCCCGGTCGACCGTGGTGTCGACCGCCTGGCCATCGAGGGTGCCGGTGATCGCAGCAGTCTCGGGTCCGCCGTACTGCTCGGTGCAAGCCTCGTCGCCTGGCCCATTAACTAAACGGTCGACAACGTCGGCGTTGGTCAACGTGGTGCACGCCTGGGCTGCGTCAACACCATCGATCTCGCCCACCAGGGTTGCAGTGTCGCCAAAGCAGGCGAACTGGTACACGATGTCGCCGGTATCAGGATGGTTGTAGGTCACGGTGAGGTCGGCAATGGCGTAGGGGCCAGCGCCAAGAGGGGCGTCCGGTTCGCCGGCTGTTGGGGCACTGACGTCGCCAGCTGACGGGTTGTCGGCGCTTGTCGAGGTGTCATCGTCATCGCCGCAGGAGCTGAGTAGCAGTACTGCAATCATCAGAACGCCAAGAACGAGAGGGCGAACGAGCTTCTTCACGTGGACCTACCTTCGCTTGCAGGCACCCCGGTGGGGCCTAGTTAACGCTAGGACGCTTCGCGTTGCCCAAAAGTTCCCGAAGGTCACCCAAGAGCGTCGTAACAAGCATTCACGAGCGTAAACGAACGCTGGTCGCCGGCGAGGCCTATGGCCATCTTGTTCATGGTGTAGCCCACCGCCAGCTCGGCGTCAGGATCTGCCCAACCTACCGAGCCGCCGGCACCGAAGTGGCCAAACGAGCGGGGTCTACCGAGCACAATCATGGACGACCGCAGCATGAAGCCAAGACCGAATTGCACATCCATGTTGAGCAGCACGCTGTTAGGACCGGTGGTTCGTTGGGTCACCGCGTCGTCGATCTGGTCGGACGACAGCAAGCGGACGCCATCGACCTCGCTGACGCAGGCGGCATAGAGGCGAGCCAATGACCTGGCGTCGCACACCCCATTGGCCGCTGGGATTTCGGCAGCGCGAAGCTCGTTGCTGTTCCAGACGTCGGGGTCGCCAAAGCACGTCAACCCGCCAGCTAACGCTTTCGTGAGGACACCGTCTGGGGCAAGGAACGGGGCCAGCATCTTCATGATGGGGTCTTCAGGGTCGAACTCGCCGGTAACCCCACCGGGGCCGGTAATGAGGTTGGCTACGCGGCTCTGCTGGCTGTCGGGGAGACCAATCCAGAGGTCGAGGCCCAAAGGATCAGCAAAGTGTTCTTGCACGTAGCCGCCCACGGTTTTGCCCGACGTGCGGCGAACGAGTTCGCCCACCAACCATCCGTAGGTGAGGGCGTGATAGCCGTGCTGGGTCCCCGGCGTATAGCGAGGGGCTTGCTGCTCTAATGCCTGGATCACCGCATCCCAGCCCAGGACTTGATGCAACGTAAGGTCCCCGGCGTTGTCGATCCACTCCAAGCCAGCCTGGTGTGACAAGAGATGCTCGACGGTTACGGCGTCCTTTCCGGCGGCCTCGAAGCCGGGCCAATACTGGGCTGCGGGAGCCTCGAGTTCTAGGTCGCCTTGCCCGATGAGCTGGTTGGCCGCGATAGCGGTCATGCCTTTGGTGGTCGAGAACACCAAAGCCAAGGTGTCTTCTTGCCACGGCGCCTCTGTGGCTTCGTCGGCGATTCCGCCCCAAAGGTCGACCACTTTCTGACCTTTGTAGTAGGCGCTAAAGGCCGCTCCGGCCTCGTCGCCTCGCTGGAAGTTTGCGTCGAAAGCAGTTCGTACGCCTTCGAAGCCCGGTGCTGTCCATCCGTTAGTACTGGTCACTGCCACACAGTAGCGGGGACGCGACGGCCATTGCTTCGGTGTCGACTAGACGACGTTGTCGATGCGGATGTCGTCGATCAGGACGCCCGAGCTTCCATTGGACGCCGACCTGAACTCCAGCCGTGCCGTCGATGAATCGACCGCAGGAAGCGTGAATGTCACTTCGGTCCAGCCAGTGTTTGGCGGCACGGTAATGGTGGCGATGGTGTTTCCGGCCCAGCGCAGGCGGGCCTTGCGGTTTGAACCCACGTCGGCAGCTGCCACTTTGAGTGTGATGGTGTACTGGGCGCCTTCGGTCACATCGAGGTTTTGGAAAATGGCGCCTTTGCCGTTGCCGTTGAGGTCGAGGAAGCGGCTTCCTTCGGCTGGGTCGATACCTGGGAAGGCGCCGGTACGGGCCGTTTCGACGGCGTTGCGGCTGACCTTCCAATCGCCAATGAAATCGTTCTTGTTGTAGCGCTCAAACTTGGCTGTTTCACCGTCTTCGAACCCGGAATCACCAAGCGAGACGGGCGGAGCCACAACCGGCGTGGGCGTTGGCCCAACAGCTGTGGGTTCGGGGATAGGCGTGGGGGTCGGAGGAATAGGCGTAGCTGTTGGCGTGGGTTCGGGGTTCTCGTCTTCGTGTTCTTCGTCCACGCCGTCGTAGCCGTCGCCCCCGTCGTCTCCGCCGCCGTCCCCGTCGCCGTTGCCGCTGCCCAGCGGATCTGGTGTTGGTGTCGGGCTTCCGGTGTCCCAAAGTCCTGCCTGATCGCCGTCGAGGTTCTCGCCGGCATCCTCGATGGACTCGGCGGCGTCGTCGCCGATGTACTGTGCTCCACCGATGACACCGGCGGCCATGACCCCCACGATCAGCACGTACTCGCCTGCGGTTGCCCCGCGCTCGCCAAGTGCTCGGGCCGTTGATCGAAAGAAGGGAAACCTCATGCTGAAGCAGTCGGCAACTTGCCCCCATGATTAAGGGGGCCGTCTTCAGCTATCGGCAGCCTGGGCTAGGAGACCTAGTCGTCTAGTGGGGTGTCAGGGAACGTCGCGCAGTTCTAGAGCGGCTAAACGGTGCGGCGACCAACCAAGCTCGCCCAGCACCTCGTTGGTGTGGGCGCCCAGGCGTGGTGCATGGTGGCGGAGTTCGCTGGATTCGCCTGCGATATGGATGGGGCTACGCACGTACTGGTAGGACCCTTCGGTTGGGTGCTCGGCTTCCTGGAGCAGCCCTACAGCTTTGAAATGGGGGTGTGTGGCCACCTCTTCCAGCTTCATTACTTTTGCCGCCGGAATGGAGTTGGCTTTGCAGAACTCGAGCCATTGTCCGGTGGTCTTAGTGACGATGATCTCGTCCATCAGCCCGTAGAGCGCGTCGGCGTTGGCCACACGTTCGCGTGCGGTGGACCACCGGGTATCCAGCGCCAGGTCTGGGCGGCCCCCAAAGGCAAAGAACTGATCCCAGTTGGCCTTGTTGTAGGGCAGGATCGCTATCCAGCCGTCGGCGGTGCGACGTGGCTTGCGGTGTGGGGTGCTGATCCTGCGATAGCTGAACTCACCAGTTGGGGGCCGAAACGTTTGGCCCCCAAGGTGCTCTACCAGGTTGAACGCTGCCATGGTTTCGGCCATAGGGACCTCCAGCGTGGCGCCGCTGCCGGTGACGGCTCGACCATGCAATGCTGCGGCGATGGCGAAGGCGATGTGGGTGCCGGTCACCTTGTCGGCCACGATGCTTGGCACCAACCGTGGTTCGCCGGTGTTCCATTCGAACAACGACGACAAACCCGACACTGCCTGGATGATGTCGTCGTAGGCGGCATCGTCGGCATCTGGCCCGTCGCTGCCAAAACCGTTGGCCACGCAGTAGACGATGTCTTCGCGAGCCGTCCGCACCCCGGCTTCGTCCAAGCCCAGCCGGCTCAGGGCTTTCCTGCGCAAGTTGGTGACAAACACATCTGAGCTGGCAATGATGTCCATCAGTGCTGCTTGCCCGTGATCAGATTTGAGATCCAACAACACGCTCCGCTTGTTGCGGTTGAGGTTGATGCTGAACGCGCTCATCAGTGGGCTACGCATGGGGTCGTAGTCGCGGATCACGTCGCCACCGGGTTGCTCAATGCGGATGACGTCGGCCCCCATGTCGGCCAGCATGCGAGTGGCCAGCGGCCCCATGACCACTGTGGTGAGATCTGCGATGCGGACGCCTTCGAGGGGGAGGGCCATTAGTTGCTTTCCGGGCTGGGTTGGGCTGGGTGCAGCGGCCCACGTTCTTCGACACGGCCATCGGCGTGTTTGGCAAACCGTCCTTTCGCTTCCAGGTGCACAGGGTCGTTGGAGGGCCAAGGCCAGCCCCCGAACTCGGTGCGGTTGTAGTCGTCGAACGCGGCTCGGATCTCGGCTTCGGTGTTCATGACGAACGGTCCGTACTGTGCCACCGGCTCTCCAATGGGCCTGCCTTGCAGCATCATGAACTCGACGGGCTCGGGACCAGCCCGCAACGCCAACGGCACCGATGCGTCAACAACAGCGCCTGTCGACGAGCCGATCTCTTCGTTGTCTATGTGCAGTTGTGGTCCCTCGAAGAGGTACAGGGTGCGCAAGGTGTCGGGCCCTACCGCGGGTGGCAACTCCCACGAGGCGCCCCCTTCCATAGCTATGTGCCAGATCGCAATGTCGGCTTCGGGCCGCGCAGCCCAGCTGTTGGGAGGAGGCTGGGGCGCTTGGGTGTCGCCGAGCGCCCCAGCCACCATCGTCACTGTTGTGCGCAGACCATCGCTGTCGCTTTGCGCGAGTTTGGGGATGTCATCGCCCCACAGCATGGTGAAGTGCGCGTCGACAAACTTGTCTGCGGCGGGCAGGTTGAGCCAGATCTGGAACAGCTGCAACGGGTTGGGGCCCTCAGCATCAAGCAGCGGAAACATTTCCGAATGCACCACGCCCGAACCAGCGGTCATCCATTGGGCGTCGCCTTGGCCAAAGCGGCCTGCTGCGCCTAGCGAGTCCGAGTGGTCAACAACGCCGCGGCGCACAAAGGTGACTGTTTCGAACCCTCGATGCGGGTGCTGCGGGAATCCGGGAACGCTTGAGCCGTGGTACATGTTCCAGCCGTCGATTTGGGCGAAATCAGAACCGATCTGGCGCCCATCGAGTGAAGCGGCGGGCCCAAACGACTCGTTTGCTGGTGGGTAGTCGTCGTGGTGATGGGCACAAAAGAGGAACGGGTCCAGCGTCGGCCACTGCGACCCCAGGGGAACGGTCTGAAGAACAGAGTTGCTCATAGCCTGACTGTAGCGGTGCCACGCTGGCGCCCTGGGCGCAGGGCTCAGCCCATCAGGTCGGTAATGGTGTCGATCCACAGTTGGGTGGTCAGGGCCAGGGACTCGGTATCGATGCGCTCGTTGTGGCCGTGAAAGCGTGAACCGAACTCGGCTGCGGTGAGCGTTGGGCTCATCAGCCCCGCACCGTAGGCAATGGACCCGAGGTCGCGGTGTACCCGGGCGTCCGTGAATCCAACCGAGAGGCCCGGGGTCATGGTGAGCCCGGGGAATGGCCTGTTGATGGCCCGTTGAAGGCTGTCCCACAGTGGCGTGCCTGTCTGGGAAATGCTGGCACGGTCGTTCATTAGTGCCTCGACCTCGACCTCTGCGGCAAGGTCGCCCAGCGCTTCGTCCAAGTGCGCCTGGATCTCGTCGGGGCCTTCACCTGGCATGGATCGGATGTCGACGTCGATGGTGACGGTGTCGGGGATGACGTTTGTCTTGGTCTGGCTGGAGACCACGTTGGTCGAGAACGTGGTGTGGGTGCACGCGTGGAGATACGGTCCACCTCTGCCCAGGGGCAGGTTGTCGAGGAACTCATCGATGGCCGTGGGGTCGAGGAGCACCGACTTGTGGTCTTCGTCGAGCTGCATGCGCTCGACCTCGTTACCCCACAGCTCGTGGATCTTGGCCGCGGGTCGGTAGTCGGCAAGACGTTGCACCACCCCAGCGGCTTTCACGAGGGCGTTGTTGGACTGGAATGGCATCGATCCGTGGCCCGGGGTACCGCGGAGGGTTAGCCGGCGCCATGCCACGCCCTTCTCACCGACGCGCATGGTGACGTTTCTGTTGTCTGGCGCCCCCGAGTGAAGGCCACCGTTTTCGGTGAGCACGTAGGTGGTGGCCATGAGTTCGGGGTGATGCTCCGCCATCCACCTGGCTCCGTATGCACTGCCGGACTCCTCGTCGGCGACGGCCAAGAAGATGAGGTCGCCTTTGGGGCGGAACCCTGTCTCTGCGAAGTGCCGCATGGCAACTGCCATGGACGATGTGAGGTTCAACATGTCGACTGCGCCGCGTCCCCAGACCTCGCCGTCGACGAGTTCGCCGCCAAAGGGGTCTCGCTCCCAACCATCGGCGTTGACGGGCACCACGTCGGTGTGCCCGTTGAGACAAAGGCTCGGCGCGTTGGGGTCGGTTCCGGCGATCTTGACCGCAAGGGTGCTGCGTCCCGGCGCGGCGTGGTACATCTCAGTGTCGAGTCCCACTCCTTCGAGGTAGCTGGCCAGCAGTTCGGCGTTGCGGATCTCTTGACCGGACGCTTCGGTGCCCTCGTTAACGCACCGATTGCGGATCATGGCCTGGAGCAGCTCGATTGTTTGGTTAGTGCGCGCAGTTTCCATGGTGGCCTCTAGCGTCCTGCCTGGGCAGGCGACAGCGAATTATGTGGCGAAATAGCTGGACAGGACACTAGTTGTTGCGGGCGATCATGCCGCCGTCGACAGGTACGGCAACGCCAGTTAGGTAGGACGCGGCGGGAAGTACGAGCGACAGCGTGACCTGGGCTACTTCTTCGGGATCGCCATAGCGGCGAAGCGCGGTTCGGCGCCGGGCGAACGTGGCCTTTGCATCGTCTGGGATTTCATTGGTCATGCCGGTGTTGATAGGGCCCGGGCAGATCGCGTTGACGGTGATGCCCTGTTTGCCGAGCTCGACAGCGAGCGACTTGGTGAGGCCAACAACTCCGTGCTTGCTCGCGGTGTATGGGCTGGCGAAAGCGCTCCCCCCAAGCCCCTCGGTGGAAGCAATGTTCACGATCCGTCCCGCTCCGTTGCGGGCCAAGTCATCGAGGCAGGCTCGAATGAGGCGCATGTGGGCGTTGAGGTTGACCTCGAACGTTGCTACCCATTGGTCCTCATAGGTGGAGCTCGCGATGGGCGCCGGCAAACTGACCCCGGCATTGTTGACCAAGATGTCTATGGGGCCGAGGTCGCGGCGAACCTGACTGACGAACGAGGTAATCGCCGCGGGGTCGGAGAGGTCTACTGCGTAGGCCTTGGCACTGGCTCCTTCTGCGGAGATCTCATCGACCACCGCCTTCACCGCGTCGGCGGAGACATCGCAGGCCGCAACTTGAGCACCTTGTTCGGCAAACAACCGCGCCGTGGCTCGGCCCATGCCGCTTGCGGCACCAGTGACGACCGCCACCATGCCTTCGATTGACCGACTCAAGCTTGACAGCGCCATGTGGCTGCTCCTTCAGGTAGACACCACGAGAGTATTCAACGTAGGCCGGATCAGCAGTTCGACGTAACGCTTGGACGCTTTGCTCAGGAGCCGAATAGAGTCCGCCCAAACGGGGTGATCTTGGAGGGCGAGGTAGTGCTCGGCTGAGGGAAACTGTCCGATGAAGATCTCGTCCCACGGGTCGTGGTTGTGGATCAAGGCGCCGTCGGTCTCGAACCAGCCATAGGCCCGGCCTTCAAACCTTGCGGCGATGCCCTTGGTGCGTTGGAGGTGCGACTCGATCGCCTCGGGTTCGCCGTGCTGCCACAGGACCAGACTGATGACGGCCGGGTCCGGTTTTGTCGCTTTGGCTGGGGTTGGATAGCGCAGGGCAGCGTGATCACGGATCGAACCTACGAGCACGGTGGATGCCCGAACGCCAGCCTGCTTGTGACTGTGGCGCTTGACGATGTCTGGGTGTGTCAGCGTGCGGACCAGCGCGCCAGGATTTGGGTAGCGGACAAGCAGGACCTTGTTCCAGGCCGGTGCCCCAGCGCTTGCTTGTTCAACATCGCCGGCAAAGACCAGCTGGGCGCCGACCTGGTCGAGGACATCGGTTTCAACGAAATGTCGAAATGCCTGGGCTCCGCTGAGGCCGCGGTCACCGTCTGGGTACTGGGCCCGCTGTCGGAACTCCGCGAAGGTCATGCTCCACAAGGGCGAGCGCAATGCTTCGGATGATCCTCTGGACATTTGGACGAGATGCGCCCATAGGTCGTGATTCGCGAGGCCGTATCTGATCTGATCGGTGACGATTGAGGCTTCTGGGTCTGGCATTAGGGGCCAAAACGTAGCGCACCTGCCATATCGATGATGGGCCTTTGGCGCGGCAGCGAGTGGGCGGGGCGCGCTACCTTGCTGCGTATGAACGTCACCGACGCCGTCCTCGGCCGCAAGTCAATCCGTGCATTCACCGACACCCCTGTCCCCGATGAACTGCTGGCCACGTTGCTCGAGAAGGCTTCGAGAGCTCCTTCTGGTGGCAACGTCCAGCCATGGCGCATCTATGTAGTCAACGGCGACAAGATGAGTGCGTTCTTGGAGCATCTGGCCGACCGCGACTTCGAGCAGCCCGAGTATGAGGTCTATCCTCCGGGACTGTCCGAGCCTTACCGCACCAATCGTTTCGCGCTGGGCGAGGCCATGTACAAGGAGCTGGGCATTCCCCGCGAGGACAAGCCGGCTCGGCTTGCGCATATGGCTCGCAACTATTTGTTCTTCGATGCCCCATGTGGGTTGTTCTGTTACATCGACCGTTCCATGGGTCCTCCCCAGTGGTCTGACCTTGGCATGTTCTTGCAGACTTTCATGCTGCTGGCAGAAGAAGCTGGGCTTGCCACTTGCCCACAAGAGGCCTGGGCGCCGCGCCATCAGGCGGTCACCGACTTCGTTGGCGCCCCAGACAACGAGATGCTGTTTTGCGGTATGTCGGTGGGCTACGCAGACCTCGACAAACCCGTCAATCGTCTCGAATCCGAGCGGATGCCGCTGGATCAGTGGTGCACCTTCGTGTAGCAGGCTTGCCCGGCCCTTGTGGTTAGGCGGGTTGTTCGGTTGGTGGGTGGTGGCAGGCAACGTAGTGGTCTTCTGCAACGGCGCGCAGCTGGGGTTCCTCGTCGGTGCAGCGCTGGGTTGCTGCGGGGCACCGCGTCCGAAAGCGGCAACCGGTTGGTGGGTCTAGTGGCGAGGGAAGCTCGCCGCTTATGAGTTCGGTGGCTGGGGGCAGCCCGAGGTTCTGGCCAGGGATCGAGGCTAGCAATGCCCGGGTGTAGGGGTGGGTGGAGTGGCTAAAGAGTGTGTCGGTTGGGGCGACCTCGCACACCTTGCCTAGGTACATGACCATCACTCGATCTGAGATGTTCTTCACGACGGCAAGATCGTGAGACACGAACGCCATGGTGAGTCCAAAGTCATTCTTCAACTTTTCCAGCAGGTTCAGGATTTGGGCCTGCACCGATACGTCTAAGGCCGACACCGGCTCGTCAAGGATCAGGACTTCGGGGTCCATGGCCAGCGCACGCGCAATGCAGATGCGTTGACATTGCCCGCCGGAGAATTCGTGTGGTCTCCGGTTGGCCGCGACGCTGGGATCTAGCCCAACGGCTTGCATGATTTGGTCCACGCGGTCGGCGCTGAAAGGTCCGTCGTTGTCGCCCCAGATGTCGAGGCCTTCGCGGACGAGTTCTCGTACGCGGCGGCGCGGGTTGAGCGATGAGACGGGGTCTTGGAAGATCATCTGCATGGTCCGGCGAGCCACACGAAGCTCGTCGCCTCTGGCACCAACCAGTTCGATCCCGTGCAGTTTCACCGAACCAGCCTTGGGGTGCTCGAGCGCCATGATGGTTCGACCAAGCGTGGTTTTCCCGCAGCCCGATTCGCCAACTATGCCTAGTGTCTCGCCCTGGAGCAGATCGATACTGATTCCCGAGACCGCGTGGACGACCTTGCCGCGTTTGGCTGGGAACTCGACGACCAGGTCTTCTACAGCGATGATGACCTGCGGGTCGTCGCGGAGATGCGCTTTACCGCTACCGGCCATGTGCGATCGCCCCCTGGTCGGTTTCGTTGGCCGGGTGCCAGCAGCGGTAGGTGCGTTCTGTGCTGACGGTCAACAGGGGTGTTTGCTCTTCGCAGGTTGCGGTGCTGTACCTGCACCGGTCGCTAAAGCGGCAGCCGGGCGGAAGATCCATGAGTGTTGGCGGCTGGCCCTCGATAACCGCGAGTTCGCTGTGCCCGGGCAGATCCAAGCGTGGGATCGATTCGAGGAGGGCTTCGGTATAGCGGTGCGTGGGGTTGTCGAACACGTCACTGGTCGTTCCCGATTCGACGATTTGGCCGCCGTACATGACTGCGACATCGTCGGTCCAGCCTCGGACGACAGAGAGGTCGTGGGTGACCAGCACCATGGCCATACCTCGGTCGTCGCAGAGGTCTTTCATTAGCGTGAGGATTTGGTCTTGGATGGTGACGTCGAGTGCCGTGGTGGGTTCGTCTGCTAGCAGCAGGCGAGGTTCGTTGGCCAATGCCAACGCAATGGTGACTCGCTGGCGCATGCCCCCAGACAGCTGGTGTGGGTACTGGGCGAGCCGCCGGCCAGGTTCGGGGATTCCTACCTGGCCTAGCAGGTCTTTGGCTCGGGCCTTCGCCTCGGCTCGTGACAGGCCGGTGTGCACGCGCATGGTCTCGACGAGTTGGGAACCAATGGTCCGCACGGGGTTGAGTGCGGTTAACGGGTTTTGGGAAACCACGCCAATCTCGGTGCCCAAGATGTGGCGCCGTTCCTTGTCGTTTGCGCTCAACAGGTTGGTTTGCTCGAAGCTAACCAGACCCGAGCGCTGCACGCTGGGGATGGGGAAGCTTCCCATGATGGACCGCAACAGCATGGTTTTGCCTGAACCGGACTCGCCCACCACGCCTAGCGTTCGCCCCGCCAAGACTTCGAGTGACACGTCGTCGACAGCAACAACGGTTCCGGCCGCGGTGGGGAAGGAGGTGCGAAGGTTCCTGACGGTCAGCAGCGCATTGTCGGCCACGGTGGTGTCGACGACGGTGTCGGTGACGGGTGGCAGCTTGGTGGCGATGAGCACAGGCCGGGTATCTGCGAGTGACCTGAGGCCGTCGCCCACATAGTTGAAGGCCATGATGGTCAAGAACATGACGGTGGCCGGGATGAGGGCCAGGTGGCTGGCTTCGCGGATGACTCCTTGGCCTTCGGCGATGAGGCTGCCCCAGGTGGTCTGGTCCAGACCTAACCCAATGAAGGCCAACGCACCTTCTGTCGCGATGACGATGGCGAACCCCAAGAACGCGAAGGCCAACGCGGGGACCGCCACGTTGGGGGCGAGCTCGCGCAACAGGATGCGTCGCTTGGTTGCCCCCATGGCTCGGGCGGCGTCCACAAACTCGCGCTCAGAGAGCGCAAGGGTCACGCCTCGCACAATACGTGCGTATGCGGGGATTCCCAAGATCGTGAAGACCGGGATCAGGATCTGGAGGCTGATACCAAACGTGGCGCTGATAGAGAACAACAAGACCAACGACGGGAAGGCAAAGAAGGCGTCGGCGATGGCCATGATCACCGTGTCGGTGCGGCCCTTGGCGTACCCCGCTACCAATCCGACGAGCGTCCCGAGCGTTGCTGCCAGCACGGTCACTGACACAGCCAACAGCATGGCCGGGCGGCTGCCGAAGACCACTTGGCTAAATAGGTCTTTGCCCTGTGCGTCGCCCCCAA
>JAUIIS010000423.1 GCA_030431575.1 Acidimicrobiia bacterium
GAACACGCCGCCGGTACTCCCCCGACCCTTGGGTGGTCCGTACTGGGAACCAGTGTGGTGGACGTAGTCATTGAAGTTGAGGTCAGCCGAGATGGTGTATTCGTTTGGGTTGCCGCTGCCGAGCGGAAACGACATCTGCCGGTAGCCGTCCCACACGATTGCTTTGCGCTCATCGGCGGTTGCGGAGGCCTCACTAATGAGCGCCAGGCTTTCACCATGGTTTGCGGGCAGGCCGTCCCTTGCTGTTGTTGGGGGTGTTGGAGTGGGCGTAGCTGGCACTGCGGTGGGTGAAGGCGTAGCGGTCGGCTGAGGCGTTGGGGCAGGCTCGGTTGTTGGGCGCGGGGTCGCCGTTGGCTGAGCTGTTGGCGTCGGCTCTGGTGTTGGCTCGCTGGCGGCCGTTGGCTCCGGGGTTGCCTCGACGGTTGGAACTGGCGTCGGGTCAGGTGCTGGCTCGGAATCGGGTGGGTTTTCTGGCGCCGGTGTTGGGATGTCGGGTGGCCCTTGCGGCTGACCAGGCTGCACATCGTTGCGGTGTCGACGAACGACGTCGAGGCCAGGGCCTCCGTCGAGGTCGTCAGCCCCACGGCCGCCAAGCACTAGGTCGTTGCCGGGACCGCCTCGCACGATGTCGTCCCCGCGGCCGCCGCTGACGATGTCGTGCCCGTCGCCGCCATCGATGATGTCGTCACCGCTGCGGCCGAGAACGATGTCGTTGCCGGTGCCGCTATACACGATGTCGTCGCCTGACGAACCGCAGATGAGGTCGTTGCCTCCGAGACCGAAGATGACCAGGCGCTTGCTGGTGTCCACTGCCGATGCCACAAAGACGTCGTCGCCGTCGGTGCCGACCACAAACTGCGTGTCCGAGAACCCGTTTTGGATCGTCCAATCAGTGGCGTTGGTTGCTCTGCATTTGGACCGTTGGGCTTGGGCTGGGGCCGTCCAAACCAGCATGCTGAGGGCGGCGAGCAATGCCCAGCCGAGGTGCTTCTTCACAGTGTTTCCTTTGATTGGCGACGCCCGCGCTTCAGAGGTAACAACGGGCCTTCGGTCCGGTGATCACTGGTGTGGATCCGAAGGCACGTCCCTAATCCTTCGGTCTCAGCCAACCGCCACTTGAGGAATAAGTTCACTCTGCGTCACATTTGGGGCGCGTCAACACACCTAAAGTGATTCCCTCACCGCTTCTGACCTGCATGTATGCGCGGTGGTGCCGCACCCGCGGGCAGTCTCAGACTTCCCCGATGCCGCGTGGGCTATATGGCTGTGTGCGGGCGAAACACAGGGGTAGTTCGTGGGGCGGCCAACTCGACAAGTGGTGGCGTCGTCGCCTTTCGCCAAACGGTTAGCTCGCTGGCTACGCCACCCGGTAGAGGTCGATCAAGATCGGCTGGTCAAAGACGTAGCCCGAATCGGTCTGGGCGCTATCGAACGACGCTCGCACTTCGGGAACATCAATCGATGCAGGGTCGATGTCGTTGAAGGACATAGACGAAAACCTGGCCACCAAGGCGTCGAAGCTTTCGTAGCGACCGTATTGGAGGCATTCGTACTGCTCGTGGGTGGCGAAGATCTCAGACGCAGTACGCGCGAGAGCTTCCTGCGCCAAGGTCCGCACGGGGCCTTCATCGTGGAACGGGCGCATCATCTCGAAGTGCGTTCCCTCCATACCGGGCTCAACGACGAACACAAACCCGCCGGGCCGCACCACACGTTCTGCTTCACGAAGCGCATCGTCCATGTTGGCCGCCGGGACATGGTGAAGCGAGCGGAAGAAGAACACACCGTCCACCGAATCGTCCTCTTGGGGAAGGGCTTCACCATGGCCTTCCACCAAGGTGACGCTTGGGGTTGGCTCCGCTTTGCTGTTCTGAGCGGCCTGGACCGGATCAGGTTCCAGACCGACGACCGTGGCGCCACGCTCAGCCAATAACCGGGCTGTGGCACCAGAGCCACAACCTACGTCGATGAGTTCCAAGCCCGCAACATCGACAAGGGTGTCAACAGCTTCGATGTCGGAGAGTTCTCCAAGCGGTTTGCGCATCACGATTCCTCAGGGTTAGGGATACCTAGCAGCACACGGTGCCACCCCGCCCAGCCCAGTGCAAACGGAACCGACCGATCAAAGGATCCCGGGGGCGGACTCGCGAAGGTGCGTCCGCCCGCGTGCCGGATCGTGGTTCGTCTGAAACTTCGAGTTCATGACGTAACCAGCTGTTTGGTGTGCCGTCTGGAAACCCACACAGCAACACACCATGGAGGAATCATGGAAGAAGAAACCGTAACTCTCAAAGAAGCAGTTCAAATCCGTCTGGGCGCACAGCTAGCCACCGACCCCACCTTGGCAAGCCAGCTCGAATCGGACCCCAACGCAGTCATCAAGCCACTGTTGGCAGAGCTGATGGGCGATGACGGCGAGATCGATCTGTCGGAGGTATCCACCACCGTCCATATCGAAACCGGCAACGACCTGCACTTCGTCGTGGCACCCGAAGCCGTCGAGTTGGACGAGGTCAGTGGCTTTGCCGGTGACTCGCTCTCCATCTCTGGCCTGGTTGGCAGCTTTGACATCGGTGTGGGCGAGATCGGCGGCGCCGACCTGGGCATCAAGAAGCGGACGAAGGGTGGCCGCTGCACTAACGAAGGTCATCGCGGGACCAAGTGCTGCTACATCGGCTGAAGAGCGGGAGCACACAAGCACAATGGCCAGCGGGCTACGAGCAGACGGACCAACCTGGTTCGAAAGAGCAGCGTTTCTCGACGAACGTCTCGACGAGTATCGGCGCAACCCATCGGCAGTGTCCGGGCCTCGCCCCGACGCTGCCGCGGGATGGCGGTCTCGCCGACGACGTCGGCGCCGTCGAAGAAGAGCA
>JAUIIS010000424.1 GCA_030431575.1 Acidimicrobiia bacterium
TCGAGATCGCGACCCGGTCACCCGGTTTCACTCCATAGCTGGTGACGAGGACATCGGCGACCACACAAGCCAACGCGTAAGACTCAGCGAACGTGAGCCGTTCGTCGCCATAGACCAGGAAAGGTGTGTCTGAAACGGCTTCCTCAAACAAGTCACGCAGGGAAGCCGGCGCATGAACAAACACGCGCTCAGTCCCCCGAAGCCCAGGGGCTTCGGCGATTTCGTATGGAGCCCCCGGTGCGGTGAGTTTGCTGAGTGCTTCAGCACGCGTAGTCATGACAGCAGTCTCGCGCATTGACGCGAGCTCGGGCTCAACACGTTGGCTGGAAGGGGGTCACGTCTGGCCTCGGCTGTCGCAAGACGTGTCCTCAGATCACACCATTGCTGGATACGTCGACCACAGTGCTCGTGCGCATGGCTTGTAGCGGTAGGCCGCTACGAGCGGGCCAAGATAGGTCAGCACTCCTTCAGCTGTAGTTGCCGAGGACCATGTTGCAGAGCGCAGGAACCTCAATATTGGCCGGGTTGTATGACCGCTTGAAGGTGCGCAGGTACAGCGGGCGCGGCGTGCCCAATGCTGGCGGGCGACGCGGGCGAGTGGACTGGCCGAGCGAGCGGAGTAGCACTCGCTGGAACCGGTCGACGTAGCGGTGGAAATGGGCCTGAGCCCGAAGTGAACCCGCGACTCGGTAGGCGTAGCTACCTTCGAAGTGTTCATAGACGTCGAAGGCGACGGTGCGGTGCTCGATCTCTTCGGCTGCATGCCACGCGTAGAGTTCCTGCCACTTGCCGAAGCGGCCGGGCCCGTTGCCGGCCTCGGCTTCGGCAAAGGTAGCGATGGCCATGGCGCAGGTCATGGCTTCGAAGCCTTCGGCATAGACCAAGTTGAACCGACGAGACTTGGTGGCATTGAAGCGTCGATAGTCCGCGTCCAACTCGTCTTCGATAGCGGTGAGCTTGTCCCCAATGTCGGCACCAAGCTGCTCCTTGATCATTTCGTTGACGCGCCGGTGATTCTGGAAATGCTGCGCCTCCTGGCCGATGAAGTTCTTGACGTCGCCAGCAAGTTCGGGGTCCGAGATGTCGTCAGCCAACTCGCGGTACGTTCGGATGAGGTACGGCTCGAGATAGGGCATCGTCAACGAAAAGCCGACGCGGTATGTCTCGCTGTCGATGTCGTCGCCGGGCAAAATGTCGTCAAGTTCGTCGGGGAACTCGAACTTGACTTTCCGGACAGTGATGTCGTGCATGGCTGTCAACTCCTCGTCTGCGCACCAACGTAGCTCGAAGGGTCAGAAGTGAGCACGAGGTGGGCGTTATCAGCTAGCGTCGACGCCGGTATCACATCGATCTGGAGAACCAGTAGCTATGCGCGAAGCAGTATTTGTGTCCTATGCCCGAACCGGGCTGGCCAAGGCCGGTCGGGGCGGTTTCAACATGACACCAACCATGAGCATGGCTGCACACGCCATCTCGCACGCCGTAGACAAGTCCGGCGTCGAACCCGAAGCGGTCGAAGACGTCTACGTCGGCAACGGTGCCCACGGTGCCGGCAACCTCGGTCGCCTCGCCGGTCTGTTGGCAGGCTTGCCCGTCACCACCGGTGGCTCCACTATCCAACGACACTGCTCCTCCGGGCTCAACTCCATTGCGCTGGCAGCCAACTACATCAAGGCCGACGGCGCCGACGTTGTGGTTGCAGGCGGCGTCGAATCGATCTCAATGCCCAACCCCGGCCAAGGCGGTCCCGAAAACCTCGACCCACGCCTTCCCGAGATGTACCCGGCTATCTACATGGCCATGATCGAAACTGCCGACATCGTTGCCGAGCGCTACAAGGTCTCACGCGAGTACCAAGACGAATATTCGTTCAACTCGCAAATGCGCATGGCTGCGGCCCAAGAAAACGGTCTGTTCGAGGACGAGATTGTCCCCATGGAAACCAAGATGAAGATGGTTGACCGTGAGACCAAAGAAGAAACCATCGTGGACTACGTGGTCGACCGCGACGAGTGCAACCGACCCTCCACCACACTTGAAGGCTTGGCCAAGCTTGGCCCAGTCCGAGGCGAAGGCAACTACATCACCGCCGGCAACGCCAGTCAGCTCTCCGACGGTGCAGCCGCAGTTGTGCTGATGTCAGACGAAGAAGCCGCACGCCGAAACGTCGAACCCATGGGCGCGTTCAAGGGCTGGGCGGTTGCAGGTTGCGAGCCCGACGAAATGGGCATTGGTCCCATCTACGCGGTGCCAAAGCTCCTAAAGCGCCACGGCCTCACCGTCGACGACATCGACCTCTGGGAACTGAACGAAGCGTTCGCTAGCCAGTGCCTCTACTCACGAGACACCTTGGGCATCGACCCCGAGAAGTACAACGTCAATGGTGGCTCCATCGCCATTGGGCACCCCTTTGGTATGACCGGAACACGTTGCGCCGGCCACATCTTGCAAGAAGGCAAGCGTCGTGGCGCCAAGTGGGGCGTTGTCACCATGTGCATCGGCGGTGGCCAAGGCGCCGCTGGCCTCGTAGAAATCTACTAAAGGCTGCATTCGATGTCATTGGATCTGGGGCGTTTGGATCTCGATGAGGTTCACGCAAGGTACGCGGCCGAGCGCGACAAGCGTCTCAGGCCCGATGGCAACGACCAATACGTCGACGTAAGTGGCGTGTTCGCCCACTACGTCGACGACCCCTACATAGAACCAGAGCCGCGCGAGCCCAGGACCGACGAGGTCACTGTTGCCCTCATCGGAGGAGGGTTCGCGGGGCTGGTAACGGGCGCCCGGCTAAAGCAAGCCGGTCTCGACGATGTGTGCATCATCGAAAAGGGCGGCGACTTCGGCGGCACCTGGTACTGGAATCGTTACCCCGG
>JAUIIS010000054.1 GCA_030431575.1 Acidimicrobiia bacterium
TGCCCGAATGAGCGCGAGGCGGCGTGGACGATGTCGCGGAAGAGTCGCGGCACAGTTTCCCAGATCGTTGTCGTCAGGAAGTAGATGCCGTTGATGACCTCATCTGGGACACCGAGCCGCTGGGCGCGGATCTCGTCGGTCAGGAGTTCTCGATCTGATGCTGCTTGAGGAACGATGGTTGCTGGGTCGGGGACCACCGAGTTGGGCCCCTGGTAGGGCAACAGCTCGCTTTGGATGAACGCGTTGACCTCGGTGAGCTGAGCTTGTTTCTCGGTGAGCTGGGCTTCGAACCGCGCCACGTCTGGCGCCTGCGCGTCGCTTGCTCGCTGAATCTCATTGGCGATGTAGAGATCGATATAGGTCTGGGCAATGAGGACAGCGCGTTCTCGGGTGTCGGCCTTGGCGGTTACCTCAACGATGTCAGAGTCGGTTTGCTGGCGGAACTGCGTGTTGGTGAACACGTCGGCTGCATTGGGGTCGCCAATGGTGTCGGCAACCTGTTGGGCCAGCGAAAGGCTTTGGAGAACAACGAGCTGGCCCTGGAGGTAACGATCGGGGTCGTTCACGAAGACGATGTCGCCATCAGATGGTGGCGACACCAGCAGCAACGCTGCTGACTCGAAGCGTGAGTCGTCGCTGGTGTCGATCAGGGTGCCGGGGATGGCGCCAAGCAGTGCAAACAACACGATGACCCACCAACGGCGTTGAAGGGCCTTAATAACGAATGAGAGTTCCATGGACCGTGCTCAATAGCTCCGTCGATACGGGAAGGGATGTTCCAGGTCCGCACCGCTCGTCATCGCAGATCCCGGGAGTTACTACGCGACATGCTAGCGACTAAGTGACCGTGCACCGCGGCGCCTCTAGGTCGCGTGGCCAGCGCATCCAGGTCGAAGGTAACGCTGGGTGCACAACTGGCTACCGCGGGTGCCCTCACAGGGTGGTGCAGCTGCGTCATGGGTAGTCCCATCGGCACCACGGCCCCATTCCTAAGCTGGGCAGCTGTACCATCTTTGCCAGGCAACAGCGGCGGCGTGAGCGAACCGAGCCCGCGCCTGTGAGGCCCTACGTGACCAGCATCGAATCGCCCCAAACGAAGACCTCGGTACCCGCGAGCAGCGGGCCAGACTGGCGCGACGACTTTGGCACAGGCTTGGGTCAGCTGGGTTTGGTGTTCGCCCGAACATTCCTGTTGATGGTGCCCACCATCATGTTGGGGGCGCTCTTCACCAGCAATCTGCCTGCCAACATTGTGTTTGTCATGCCGGCGCTCGGGTTCTTGGTCCTAACACCACGCCCGGTTCTGTTGCGGTTACCGCTAGCTCCAACGCTCATCATCTTCTGCCTGTGGATGGGGCTCAGCCTGCTGTGGAGCGTCGACCCAGGCCGCACCTTCTTCTTGCTACGAGAAGACATGGCCCCGGTGCTGGGGCTCATGATCGTCTTTGGCATCCTGCCCCTCGAAGAGTCGCTGAAGTGGTTCATCCGCGGCATGAAAGTGATGGTGGTCATAACCGCCTTGGTGCTGCTGTTTGAACCCGAGACGCGCCTGTGGATCCGCGACGGCCTCGAGTCCGAAGCCTGGCGGGGCTGGTTCTTGTCGAAGAACGAGATGGGGCGGTCCATGTTGTTGGCTTTCATGGCCATGCTTTACCTGGACAAGACCCGTGTGTCGCGTTGGGTCTTTATGGCTCTGGCAGTAGTGCTCCTGCTTGGTTCTTCTTCGGCAACAGCACTCGCTGGAGCCATGTTCGCCGTGGGCATCTGGGTTTGGGGCATGCAGTTTCGCCGCACCCGTCGCCAGTGGAGCGGCATGTTTATCTTCACCTCAGTGGTGCTTGGCATCTTTGTGTTGCTGGCGGCGTTCTTGTCAGCCGCGTTCCTCGTGGAGCTCTTGGGTCGCGACCTGTCGTTCTCCGGAAGAACCGACGTGTGGGTCCCCTCACTCGACTATGTCCAGAACAGGCCCATCCTGGGCTATGGCTACCGGGCTTTGTTCGGATCACCCACCGAAGAAACGCTGGTGTTGTGGCGCGAGCTGGGCTTCAACGCGTCGCATTCCCACAACGGGCCCCTCGAGATTGCGCTCGGCATGGGCCTGATTGGGCTGGGGATGTTCTTCCTGGTCTACCTCAGCACGTTCACTGCCGCGTTGCGCTACCTCAAAGAGTTCGACGTGGCCGTCTTCAGCTTCTGCTTCATGCTGGTCATGCTGCCGGTCGCTGTGGTCGAACCAGTATTCCAAGGCGACTGGTTCGCCATGCTGGTGGTGTGCCGCATGATGTTGTTGCGGGTCAGAGTAGAAACCCGCGGTAGCCACGTTCCGGGCTAAGGACTTGCGCGAACAAGCCATGGTCACCGCACAGGTCCTTGCGCCCGTTCCCGCGCTTGGCCCTGCGGGCCGAGCCGCTCAGGCCCAGGGCCCTGGCGTTCCGGCGGACTCCGCTCACCTATCCGCTAAACCCCTAAGCCGGTCCGCTTAGCCAGCACGCAGATCGTCCATGACGCCGCGCCATTGGCTGGCATCGCTTTGTCCGGGCGCATAGAAGCTCAAGCGGTCAACCACGTCGCCATAACGCAGCGTCAGCTCAGCAGCGACCCGATCGGGTTCTGCCACAACGGCGAAGGTGTTGAGGATCTCGTCGTCGATGAGGTTGCCCATCTCGACCCACTTGCCTTGCTTGGATAGGCCGTTGAGTTCGTCTTGGAGCCCACCCCAGCCGTGCAATTCAAGGACGCCTCGGTACGCCGGCGTGGATCCGTAGAACGCAATCTGTTGTTTGGTCGCGGCTTCGGCTTGGGCCATCTCTTCTTCGTTCTGGCCTGACACCACAAAGAACGGTCCTGAGATCATGAGCCCGTCCAGGCTCTTACCGGCCTTCTCGCGGCCCTTGGCCAGGTTGGGCAGGGTGACCTCGCGCAGGTACTTCTCGGTGGTGAACCCGTGGGCGATGAAGCCATCGCAGACCTCGCCAGCGGCTTGGGTCATGAGTTCACCCACACCAGCCAGCCAGATCTTGGGGACACCAAAGTCCCCGAGTTCGGCCTTGTCTGGCGTGAAGAACGGCGTCATCAGGGTGTGTTGGTAGAAGTCGCCGCGAAAGTCGAGCTTCTCGCCGGTCAGCCAGGTGTTCCAGATGGCTCGAATGGCCGAGATCATCTCGGTCATACGCGCCGCTGGCTTTGACCACTCCATAGAAAAGCGCTTGGTGATGTGGGGCTTGATCTGGCTGCCAAGGCCAAGATGGAAGCGGCCCTGGCTGAGGGCTTGGAGATCCCAAGCGGTGTTTGCCAACAACATGGGGTTCCTGGCGAATGCCACAGCAATGGACGTGCCGAGTTCGAGCTTCTCAGTGTTTGCCGCGGCGGTTACCAGCGGCAGGAATGGGTCGTGCGCGGTCTCAGCGGTCCAGACGCCGTCGTAGCCGGCGGCTTCTTGTGCCCTGGCATTCGCAGCGATCTTCTTGATGTCGGGGGTAAGCCCGAGTCCTCCATCAACCTTCATACGTCAACTCCTTCTACGCCGCGTTCACGCAGCTTGTCGGCCGAACATTGGAACGGTGCGGTTAAGTCGTGGGGACCCGCGTAGTGCGGTTGCAAAAAGCGGCGTGAGAAGCGCCAATTTCCATCGACCTGGGTATAGGCATCGTCGTAGTGTGCGAGCAGGATTCCTGTCGTGCCGTCGGCACGGATGTACTGCTCCTGTATGTACCACCTGCCCGTGGCTGCTGGCACATCGCCCGACTGGTCGAGGCTCACGTTGCCGTTGAGCACGGTCTGGATGGTGGCTTCGAATCCGGCCATGGCCCCATACCAGAGCTTGGAGATGTCTTCGATGCCCTCGACGAGTCGGCCGCCTCCGAGGTCCCAGATCGCGTCTGGCGCCCAGGTCTGTGTCCACTTACCTCCGTTTCTGTGCACGACCGCGTCGGCGTAGGTGCTTACCAACTGTTGGATCTCGACAAATGCTTCAGCCTCAGTCATGGGCAGATACTGCCACGTTTGCGCGTAGCAGGCAGGCCTGTCTTGTGGCCTTTGCAGGTTTGGTTGTTGCGCCCCTCGAGGCGACGATTATGGCGAATACGGGCGCGTATGCTCAGACGCAACCCCGCCGTGCCGATGGGGACACTGGTGAAACACTCGTGAGTCTGAGAGATCGAATCGCCGCTCGATTGCCGAGCGGGCTCAAAACCATGGCCGTGGACTCTGCATGGACCATGGGTTTTGAAGTCGCGCTCTTGGTGTCGGTCACGTTTTCGTTCATCTTGTTGGGCAGCCAGCTAGGCGCCGAGGGCTACGGCGAATACGTCGGCCTGTTTGCTATCACGACCCCGCTTTCTGCGGTGGGTAGCGCGGCGATGCTTGCGGCAATGCAGTACATGTTCCAGGAAGAAAAGCCCGTCCAGCAGGTGATGAGCACGTTCTTGAGCTTGACGCTCTATGGCGGTGCTTTGGGTGTTGTGGGCGCCACCGTGCTTGCTGAGACCACACTCACGTCGCTGTCGACCACCGCCATCGTGGCGATGGCTGTTTCTGAGATCATCGTGTTTCCCATGGGCCGCGTCATAAGCGCTGGGGTCCGAGCCCTCCACGGCGTCCCCGCGTCTGTTCGAGTGGAACTCGCCTTTGTTGGGGCGCGGTTCATGTTGCTCATTGGGGTCTTTGCCCTGAGCGAGTTGACGATCATGCGCGTTTCTATTGGTTGGCTCTTGGTTAACAGCACCGTGCTGGCCTGGCTCTTTGTGGCAGTCCTGGCGAAGGACAATGTGCGACCAAAACTGGTCCCGGTTCGTCCGCGAGATCTGCGTGTCGGTGCCGCGCTCGGCTCCCCAATCTTCATCGCAGACTTCCAGACCAACGGCGACAAGATCGTGTTGGGCGCCTACGGCTACAAAGAAGACCTCGGACTCTACGGTGCGGCGTTCCGTATCGCCTCGATGGCCATGGTGCCGCTGCGGGCCATGGACATAGCGGTGTTCCACCGATTCTTGCAGTCAGACAAGACGGCTTATGGCCAACACACCAGACGTGCCCGGCAGTACTCGGTGGCGTCGCTGGTGGTCATCACTCCCATCGCTGCTGCGTTGTGGCTCTTGGCTCCGCAACTCGATCTCGTGCTCGGCGACGAGTTCTCTGGCTCGGTCACCATGATGCGGTGGCTGGTTCTTTGGCTGCCTTTCCGAGCCATTAGTGGTGCACCCATCAACGGAATGTTGGGGCTGGGCCGGCTCGGGCTTCGCCTCTTGGTGTTGGTCATTGGTGCTGCGTCCGCCATGGGTATGTACCTCCTCTTCATCCCTGACATGGGCTGGGAAGGCGCCGTCATTGGCACGGTCCTCGGCGAAATTGTGCTGCTGGTAGCAGCGTGGGCGGCTCTCATCTGGGCGCAACGCCAACACGACCAGGTACTGGATGCCAGCCAGGCAACGGCTGGGCTCGAAGGTGGCAGCGGCGCCGAACCGAGCGCGACACCAAACGCCACGTAGCTCGTAGTTTGTCCGGTTTAGAGCGCTGGATAATTCGGTGGAGCATGGTCTGGTCAACAGGCGTAGCTTCGAAGGCGCACTGCCACCCGTGCGTCAATAGAGGTTGCAGCCTCGCAACGGCGAATCGGTGTGCCGCTAGCGGCCCACGCCAACATGGGTGAAGCCCAGTCGGTCGAGTTCGGCGCGATCGAGCATGTTGCGAGCATCGACAACGTTGGGTAACGCCATTGCAGCCTTCACCGCGCTGAGGTCGACCTTGGCAAAGTCGTCCCACTCGGTGAGGACCAGCAAACACACTGCACCGCGGGCGGCATCGATGGGGTCTGACGCCAATTCGATGTCTGGTAGCGCTGCCGGGGCAGCTGAGACAGCTGGGTCATAAGCGCAGAGGTTTGCCCCTGCGGTCTGGAGGAGTTGGCTCACCGCCAGCGATGGGGAGTCGCGGAGGTCATCGGTGCCTGCTTTGAAGGTGAGCCCCCAGACAGCGATGCGCTTGCCTGAGACGTCTCCGTTGAGCAGCGCAACGGCTTTGTCGGCTACTCGTTTGATGTGTCGATGGTTGAGCGAAATGACGCTGCGCAGGAACTCAAACTCGACGTCGGCTTGAGCCGCAATGTGCACGAGCGCTTCAGTGTCCTTTGGGAAACAGGAACCGCCCCAGCCTGGGCCAGGACGGAGGTAGCTGGTCCCGATGCGCCGGTCTTGGCCCATGCCGAGCATCACGTCGTCGATGTCTGCGCCGAGTTGTTCGCACACTTCGGCCATCTCGTTGACAAAGGTGAGCTTGGTGGCGAGGTAGGCGTTCGAGGCGTATTTGATGAGTTCGGACGACTTGGCGTCTGTGGTCATGACGATGGTGTCGAGGCTTTCGTAGAGCGCAGCTACCCGGGCCACAGCGGTACCGTCGTCGCCGCCGACGACCACTCGGTCTGGGTGCAAGAAGTCCTCGATTGCGGTGCCTTCTCGGAGAAACTCCGGGTTTGAGACCACCCGGATGTCATCCCGGTTCACCGCTGCCATAACGAGGTCGGCGGTGCCGACGGGCACTGTTGATTTGTTGACCAGGATCGAGTCGTCGGGCAAGACGCCGGCGATTTGGCTGACGGCGGTGAGGAGGAATTGCAGGTCTGCCGCTCCGTCGGCGCCCGGTGGCGTGGGTAGGCACAGGAAGTGAAAGTCGCAGTGTTGGCTTGCTTGCGCCGCGCCGAGAACAAAGCGAAGGCGCCCGGCGCGCAGCTGCTCGTTGACCAGTTCGTCCATCCCAAGCTCGTGGATGGGGATAGACCCAGCATTGAGTTGGTCGATCCGAGCCTGATCGATGTCGGCACAGATGACGTCGTGGCCCAGCGATGCCAAACCAGCAGCGCTGGTGAGCCCAACGTACCCCGCTCCAATGACTGCGATGCTTGCCATGTCCCTTGTGCCTTCGACGCTCGTGATGGGTTCCGCCAAGGCGTTGGCGGCCCGACCAACTTAGTGGCGTGTCTGCATAATGCGTGTGCATCGGTGGGCTGGCCAAAACTGCGTTGGATCCAACCACAGCGGGTTGGATCCAACGAACGGTTGTTGTACTTGAGCGTG
Source organism: Acidimicrobiia bacterium (assembly GCA_030431575.1). Lineage (GTDB taxonomy): Bacteria > Actinomycetota > Acidimicrobiia > Acidimicrobiales > UBA8592 > JAUIIS01. The sequence continues at coordinate 7,068 of JAUIIS010000054.1, forward strand.
GCCTTGGCGGTTGAGCCTTGGCCGAGCCAACAGGCGGTTAGGCCTTGCCGAAGAACTGAAGGTCCTCGGACAGCTTGTCAGCTTCGTCGCGCAGGTCGATGACGTCGTCGTCTGCTTCGCCGAAGAGGTCATCGTCGATGTCGTCGCTGCTGTCGAGCGCTCCCTCCAGGTCGCTTTCGGAGAGATCGAGAATGTCGATCGCTGCCGGTGGCGGGGGAGGGGGAAGGAAGCTCGAGTTTGGTTCGACTGACGCAACTTCTTGATCGAACACGGCAATGTCGGGTGTGATCTCGGCAGCTGGCGCTGGCGGAGCTTCGACATGGGGCGCTTCGGCGACTGCTTCTTCGGCGGGCGCTTCTTCGACGAATGGTGATGGTTCGGCAACAGGTGCAGCTGCCTGGGGTGCCTCGACGAAAGGTTCAGCTACCGGTGGAGGCGGCTTTGGTGCCGAGTCAAGCTGTGCGAACTCTTCGGGCAGGTCGGGAATGGTCAGGTCGGTGCCAGCCAGGCTCTCGACTTGGCGAGAGAACTCGACAAGAGCTTCGGCTTCTTGGCGCACGGTGCTGGCCTTCTCGACGTACTGGCGCTGAATGAAGTCGGCGCGATCGAGGGCCTTTTCGTTTGCCGAGAGCATGCTTGCGGCCCGTGCGTTGGCATCAACAAGTGCCTGTGCGGCCTCCTCGTTGGCTGCGGCGATAATGGCCTGGGCTTGTTCGCGTGCATCGGTGAGCTGACGGTCAGCTTCGGCGGTGGCCGCCTGCTGGGCCACGTCCAACGCGCTTGCGGCTTCGGCCTTGATGCGTTCTGCCTCGGCGATGGTTTGGTCAGCAGCGGTCTGTGCGTTGCGTAGCAGCATCATGGCTGCGTCCGTTGGGTCTTGTTGGGCAGCTGGAGCCGCAGGTGTCGACTGCGCAGCGGCTGCTGCGGCTTCTGCGTCTGCAACCCGAGCGTTGAGCTCGGCCACTTGGTGGCTGAGCGCATCGATTTGGGTGGCAGCACGCACATGAAGCTCCATGGAAGCTTCTGTGTCGATCTTGCGTCGTCCAGTGTTGTCTGCCACGAATCCACGCAGCTCGCCACTGGTGATCTGGTCAGTCATCGCCGAGTTCTCCTTCGTCGTCCCGGTTGGGATTTAGCCACAGTAGCGGGGGTGTGGCGCAGGTAAAAAACGTCTTCTGCCCTTCGTGAAGTTTTACCCGGGGCGCCTGGCCCATAGGTGGCGCGCGCTGTCGCACTTTGTGCGTTCGCGGTCACTCTGAGTGATACCCCCTGCTCAAAGGCCTACGTAGCGCGCGCCCCGCGCGACGCACACCGTCCCGCGACTCGTCGAGCCGTCCGCGACCTGGCGACGCGTTAACCCCGGAGCGGGCCACGCATTACTGTTGCCCTAGCCAAGCACCGGCACCGGAGGGAGTAGTCATGGTCGACAACGTTGCAGACACCGCCAGCTCACACGGAGGCTCCGCGAGACGCCTCGACGGCAAGGTGGCCGTGGTCACCGGAGGCGGAAACGGCATCGGACGAGCATGCTGCCTACGTTTCGCAACCGAGGGCGCAGCCATTGTTGTTGCCGACATCCAAGAATCCCAGGCACAAGAAACCGCTGCGCTCGTCACTGCTGCGGGCGGTCAGGCTCGCCACCTCCGTGTCGACGTCACGAGCGGCGCCGACAACGAGGCCATGGCTCAGTTGGCGGTCGACGCCTTTGGCTCACTTGATGTAGTGGTCACCGCAGCAGGTATCACCCATGCGAACTACAACTCGGGCGACGTCGAAGCAGACCTCAAGAACGCCAAGAAGCGCCTCGATTATGTCGACCGGCCCGGTTGGGACTTTGTGGAGTCAGACCCAAACGAATTCGACGCCGTACACGCCGTCAACGTGAAAGGCACCCTGTTGGGCATGCAGGCGTGCGTGGCACACATGCTCGAGTCCGGTCGCGGGGGATCGGTGGTCACCATTGCCAGCATCGCGGCCAAACACCCCGATGCGGGGCCGCTGGCCTACACCGCGTCTAAAGCCGCCGTTTGGATGCTGACAAAGAAGGCGGCTCGCATGTTGGGGCCCACCGGCGTTCGGGTAAACGCCATAGGGCCTGGGTTCATCGACACCAACATGACCAAAATCATCGACGTCATGCCGCGCCCCGACGGGGCTCCGGACTTCTACGACGCCATCCCCATGGGCCACAAGGGCGAACCAATCGATATTGCCAACGCGGCGCTCTTCCTGGCCAGCGACGAGGCCAAGTACTTCACGGGCGCGATCTTGCACCCGGCGGGCGGCTTCTACACCGAGTAGAGGCAAACTCGCCCTGGGGTGGGCCGGCTACTTCAGTGCAGCCTCGATTGCGGGGGCAGCCTCGCCAGCAACGTCTGACTCGGCACGGAACCCAATAAGACCTGTGACGGTGACATAGCCCTCATCGACAAGATGCGTGTCGGTATCGGGCTTCAGCTGCACGTCGCGCGGGGTGGTTTTGACGGTCAAGGTCCCGGGGATCTCGCCCACGAAACCGGTACTGCTGGTACCAAAAGCCGCTAACCGAGCCCAGCGCACCCCTGCGAGGTCTTCGACTGCCACGTTGGGGACGTTGACGTTAAGGACCGTCTTTGGTGGCGCGCTCCCAAGCCAATCGACAGCCGCCACGGTTACCGCGGCGCCAGTCTCCCAGCGCATGGGTTCCTCGGTCACGTGCTGGGACATAGCCAAACCGCTGACCCCAAACGTCTGACCAATCATGGCCCCGCCCACGGTGCCCGACTGCAACACGCCGCGGCCAGCGTTGGTGCCGTCGTTGATACCCGAGACCACAAGCTCTGGGCGTTCGCCAAAGGTGCCCAACATGCCCACCAGCACACACAGTGCTGGGGGGCCACTAACCGACCATGCAGCGATGTGCGAAGCGCCGGGGATCTCGTAGGTATCGACGTGGACCTCGACACCGTCCACCAAGGTCCCCACGCCAGCGCCCCAACCGGAGTGTTCGCTGGCAGGGCCGACAACGGTGACGTCGTGTCCAGCATCGTGAAGGGCAATAGCTATGGCATGAATCCCTGGGGAGTGCACGCCATCGTCGTTGGTGAGAAGCAAACGCATCGGCGCAGAGTAGCGGTTCGAGGCGAGCCGTGGCGGGCCTTGCTCGTTCGCCCTGCTGGTTGCTCTTGCCAAAACCGGTGTGACGATCCTGACTCGACGGGCCGGTTAGTCCTCGCCGCACTATTGTGCGCCCAGAACCCAGCGCGGTTCGGTAGACCTTTGGAGACGGACATGAAACTTGGATACAACACGGGCTACTGGAGTGCAGGGCCGCCATCGGGCGTTGTCGAAGCTATTGCCGAGTGCGACCGGCTGGGTTTTGAGCACATCTGGACCGCAGAGGCGTACGGCTCCGACGCGCTGAGCCCCTTGGCCTGGTGGGGTGCTGCCACAGAGAACGTGAAGTTGGGCACCGCCATCATTCAAATGGCTGCCCGCACTCCTGCAGCTACTGCCATGGCTGCCATCACCATGGACCATCTCAGCAATGGCCGATTCATCTTGGGTCTGGGGGCTTCTGGGCCTCAGGTGGTCGAGGGCTGGTACGGCCAGCCCTACCCCAAGCCGCTGGCTCGTACCCGCGAGTACATCGACATTGTGCGCTCAATCATCGATCGCAAGGAGCCAGTGGAATATGCCGGCAGCCACTACACCATGCCGTATCCCGACGGCACCGGTCTGGGCAAGCCCCTCAAGTCCACGGTGCACCCTTTGCGCAACAACATCCCAATCTATCTCGCCGCCGAGGGCCCAAAGAACGTTGCGCTGTCGGCCGAGATCTGCGATGGCTGGTTGCCGCTGTTCTTTGCCCCCAAAGACAACGCCTTCTACAAAGACGCGCTGCAATCGGGTTTCGACGCCGCTGGCCGTCATGGCTGGGGAGAGTTCGAGGTTGCCTGCACGGTGTCGTTGATCCCTGGCGACGATGTCGAAGCGTGCGCCGACCGTATGCGGCCAATGATTGCGCTCTACGCAGGTGGCATGGGGGCCAAGGGCCAGAACTTCCACTACGACGTCTTTGCCCGCATGGGTTTCGAAGCCGAATGCGACAAGATCCAAGAGCTCTACTTGGCGGGGAACAAGGCCGATGCCATAGCGGCCGTTCCCACGGCAATGGTCGAGGCGATTTCGCTCATTGGGCCACCCGAAAAAATCAAGGACGAGCTTGCCATGTGGGAAGAATCCGTGGTTGACACACTCCTTATCGCTGGGCCCGTCGAGCTTGTTCGCTTCGCTGCCGATTTGGTTTGCTGATGTCCATCGATCCTCGCACCCCGGTCATTGTTGGCGTTGGTCAGTTCAAACAGCAGCTCGATGACGTAACTCAGGCCGTCGAACAAGTAGAGCTGATGGCCAATGCGGTTCGTCTGGCCGCTGAGGACGCAGCCACCCCCAGCCTGCTCGCTGCCATCGACCGGCTGTTGGTGATTGGCGGATTGTGGCGGTACCCCGACCCGGGCCGCCTTGTCGCCGATGCGGTAGGCGCCAGCGAAGCAAACACACTGCTGACAGCCATGGGGGGAAACATGCCCCAGGCCTGTGTCAGCGACGCTGCCGAACGCATCTTGGCTGGTGCCAGCGATGTGGTCGTGGTTTGTGGCGGCGAGGCCGTCTACAGCAAAAACAAGCTTCGCAAGTTGGGCCAGGATTTCCCTCGATCGGGCCACGACCTTGCGCCGGCGCCGTTCTTTGGTGAGAACGTCCAGATGTCTTCAGAGCACGAGCAAGATCGTGGGTTTGTGATGCCCACGCAGATCTACCCGTTGTTCGAGAGTGCGTTGCGTGCCGCTCGCGGCGAAACGTTTGCTCAGCATCGTGCCCGGGTGGGCAAGTTGTGGGAAGGATTCAACCAGGTAGCGGTCAAAAACCCCTACGCATGGGTGCGCACACCCATGACTGCCCAAGAAATTGTCACGCCGTCGCCCACCAACCGCATGGTGGGCTCGCCTTACACCAAGTCCATGAACGCAAACTCGTTCGTCGACTTTGGAGCTGCGGTTATTGTCTGCTCGGCCGAAAAGGCCGAAGCCCTCGGTGTGCCCAAAGAACGTTGGGTCTTTCCTCATGCCGCTACCGACGGCCACGCCACGCTCCTCTTCTCGGAGCGAGACACGTACGTGGATTCGCCCGCTATCCGCCACACGGCGCGAACGTGCCTTGAGACCGCTGGCGTGGGCATCGACGACATAGCGCACATGGACCTCTATTCCTGTTTCCCTTCTGTGGTTCAGATCACCATGGCTGAGCTTGGCATCCAAGAAGACCGCCAGGTCACGACCACCGGTGGGCTGCCGTTCTTTGGCGGACCAATGAACAGTTATGTTTTGCACGCGATTGCCAGCACCATCGAGGCGGTGCGTTCGGACCCCGGATCTTCGGGCTTTGTCCACGCCAACGGGGGCTACGCCACCAAACATGCGTGCGCGGTTTACAGCACCGAACCTCCCCAACGTGCGTTTAGGCGCGTCGATGCCCAAGATGCCATCGACGCGCATCCCAGGCGAGAGGTCGACGAAGTTCCTGCTGGCGAGGGGACCATCGAAACCTTCACGGTCATGCATGACCGCGAGGGCCCCGAGCGAGCCTTTGTGACCGTGATCATGCCCAGCGGCAAGCGTGCTCTTGGCTCGACAACCGATGCAGACACTATGGCTGGCATGCTCGAAACCGACCATGTGGGCCTTCAGGTCACCATGGCCCCGACGGGCGATTTCATGCTGCGGGGCGACTGAGCCACCTGCCCAAAGACCCCAGTACCCTCAAGTCAGGCGAAGAAAGCTCGATGGTTGTAGGTGGAAGAAGGACAGCGGTTACCAATCGGGTATGTGGTTAGCCACTATCCCTTCATCTCCCACACGTTCATTCAGCGTGAGGTCCTGGGCTTGCGCGCCGCGGGGTTCGACGTAACCACAATCTCGGTGGTCAAAACCGACGGAGACCACGTTCTTTCACCAACAGACCGCGCCGAGTCGGCTCAGACCCTCAACGTCCGTCCGGTGTCGGCCAAAGGCCTGTGGCGCCATCTCGTGCGCCCTGCGCTGGCCAACCCATCGGCAGTTCTTGCGATCTTGAAGATCGCGGCAACGGGTTGGTGGGGGGATCCCAAGCCGCTGCTGTGGCGCTGCTTCTATGTGGTCGAAGCCATCTTGATGTGGTCTATGGCAACCTCGCGAGGGGTTGAGCATCTTCACGCGCACCACGCCAACTCTGCGGCCAACATGTCGTGGCTGGCGAGCGAATTTGGCAAGCGGGTTGGTCGGGGCCCCCAAAGCTGGAGCTTCACCCTCCACGGATCCAGCGAATTTCTCGATGTCGAACGCATCGACCTCGGCCGCAAAGCAGAAGCAGCACTTGGCGTGGCCTGTATTTCTGACTTCACCCGATCTCAACTGATGATGGTCTCGAACCCCGAGGTGTGGGACCACTTCAGCGTTGTGCACTGCGGCATCGACCCCGAGAAGTATCAGCCGGCCCCAGCGTCGCTGCCCGACGCAACAGCACCGTTCACCGTAGGATTTGTGGGGCGGCTCGGCTCAGAGAAAGGCCTGCCCTTGCTGGTCGATGCTGTGGCGGACCTCAAGAACCGACTCGCACCGCGTCCGGTCGAGCTGTTGATGATCGGCGATGGCGACCAGCGCCAGCTGCTCGAACAGAAGTGTCGCGACTCTGGTGTCGTTGCCACCTTTACAGGCGCTGTGGGTCAACACGAGATGGTGCCGTTGCTTCAGCAGGCCAGCGCGTTGTGTCTCACGAGCTTCCGCGAAGGTATTCCGGTTGTGGCTATGGAAGCCATGGCATGCGAGATTCCTGTGGTTGCCCCGCGTATCACTGCGCTTCCCGAACTCATCGAAGAAGACGTCACCGGCTTGCTGGCCACCGCCGGCCGAGCCGATCACTTTGCCGATGCTCTCGAGAAGCTGGCTACCGACCCGGACTTTGCCCGCACCGTGGCCAAGGCAGGGCGAGAACGGGTCCTGGCGGAGTTCACAACCGACCACACGGTCTCGGGCATGGTGGCGTTCTTCGATGAGGTGCTGCCATGACGTTGTACGACTACGCGCTCAAGGCGCTGCGGTCAGACGCAGTCACCACGGTTGCTCGACGCCTCACCAAGGGCCAGATCCGGATCCTGGCCTATCACGGTGTGCCCGATGCCGAAGCATTCGATGCTCAGATGCGCTACTTGCGGGCCAACTTCGTACCAGTGGGCGAGGGCGCCATTGCCGCCGCCATCAACAATGGCGCGGAGCTTCCGCCAGGCGCAGCTTGGGTGACGTTCGACGACGGCGACCCAAGTGTGGTGCACAACGGACTCCCCACGCTGGCGCGTCTTGGGATCCCGGCAACCATGTTTGTGTGCCCCGGACTTATCGAGTCCCGCGAGCCTTTCTGGTGGCGCATCACCGAGTGGGTGGCAGCCAATGCTCCAGACGCTGTGACCACACCGGGCGGCCCCGCTGCGCTCACCGAGTTTGTCAAGACCGTCTCAGATTTCGATCGCCGTGCCATCATTGCCGAACTGGCACCACTGGTCGGGCAACGTCCGCAAAGCTGGGAACAACTCACCCACAATGACTTGGCCCGGTGGCTCGATGCTGGCATGGCGCTGGGAAATCACACTTGGGACCACCCCTGCCTCGACCAATGCGATCACGACGCCCAGGTTGCCCAGATCACCGAAGCGCACGAATGGTTGTGCTCTTACCTTGGTGCCCCACCCCGGACCTTTGCTTACCCCAACGGCAACTTCTCGCCCGTGGTGGACAAAGCAGTCAATGAATTGGGCTACGAGTTGGGCGCGCTCTACGACAACCAGCTCACGCGTGTCGATGGCCGCCGGCTGGAGCTATCACGGCTCATGGTCGAAGCAGACCAGCCCGTCTCGCGGCTAGTGGGCGTGCTGTCTGGGGCACAGCCAAGTCTGGCCGGGTTGCAGGGCAAGCTCGCCCGTTCGTCCAACTAGTGCCGTGTCTGGGAACGCAGATGGTGTTGGGGCGGAGATGCAGTAACGTCCGGTCACACTCGTGCAACCGCTGGTTCCTTGTCCGGAATGGGAGTTGTGCGTACGCAGCCGGTGGCAGAGAAGCTTCGTTCGAACAGCGCAAACGCTTCCTGATACGGCACTCGACGGGGTCGGCTCGCGCCGTCCGCCTGCTGCGCTGACAAGCCTTGGCGAAGGTTTACTTAGAGCTCGTAGCCGGCTTCGGTGCAGGCCGTGAGCACATCGACGACCAGATCTTCCGTGCCGTCGTCACGAGTGGTGGCCAGCTGGTCGGCAAACGTGGACAAGCCCGCGTTCTGGCTTTGGTCGGCGTAGTCGGCGGCCGTCGTCAGGGTGTCGTCTAGGGCATCGGCGTCGTCGCTAATGAGAGCGTCGAGGGCAAACTCAGTGTGGGCGCAGGCCAGCGCTGCGGCTTCGTCCCAGACGAACTCGGCGTCCTCGTTGTCTGGCGTGTCGTCGATCACCACCTCTTCGAGGGGGTGCGCCGTAGGTGCTGGGTCTGGCTCGGTTTCGGCTTCGCCTTGTTCTGGG
>JAUIIS010000055.1 GCA_030431575.1 Acidimicrobiia bacterium
GACGTATGGAACTTACGGGGGGTGGTCATGTCGGATTCCCAAAATCGCTGACGTTGCTGGCCTATATTCTCGGCCAAGAAGTGACACTAGCGACAGAGCAGAGTTACTACTTGTCGCGATGACCGCCCTAGGCCCGAAGGCCCCCAGCTTGCCACGCAGAGCAAGCGAACGGCTACCCCCATCGCTAGGTATTTGTGCTGGTCAGTCCTCAAAAATGTGGAATACCGGGGCCACGAGGACCCCGGTATTCACGACTACATCTCGCACCTTCGGTGCGAACACTTCTGACGTCTTGGTTTGGCTATGCCCGACTGATCAGCTTGGTAAGCGCAGCACCATCTTCGGCCAACAAACCTGCAATGTTGTCGGCATCGACATCAGCCACGATGATCTCGCCGACCTCGTCGGTAACGGTGCCAAAGACACCGTTGTTCTGCATGCCTTCGGCCTGCAAGTGGTTGTCGCTGGTTGGGGTCAAGAAGTGCACGGCTGCGATCTTGTAGCGGTGGATCAAGAACAGGTGCAGCAACGTCATGAGACGCTTGCGCCGGACTTCCTCGCGGAAGTTGTTCTGATCTCGCACCATCAAGATGGGGCGGCCACGACGATCGTTGATGACCGAGAACACCACGTTGGCATAGGTCTCGCCACCTGAGTTGACCTGCAGCTCCAGGATCTCAGAGCCCGGGGTGTGCGGGCGCAGCTGCACAGACAGCGGCACGTCGACACCGTGGACGCCGGCCCATTCTTTGAGCCAACCCTCGAGCAAACGAGGCGGAACTTCGGTTTGCACTAGGTGCTGGAACTGGGTAGAACCCTTGCCCATCGCCTTGGTAGTGGCGGTACGGCCAGACGACGCCATGAGGGCAGCGTCGAGGCGGGGGCCGCCAACAAGAGTCTGCGGTGTGCGGTATGGCGATTCAACCAGGCGGAACTTGCGCTGCAAGCGAGCCAAAGCAAGCATGCCGTCTTCTTGGAGCGAGGCAGCAAACTCTTCGCCGGCCAGGCCGTCGATCTGGTGACCACCGTAGGTTATGAAGTTGAACACGAAGCCCAACTTGCCGATCTCCTCAGGGAAGGCCCGCATCTCTTCGTCGTTCATGCCGGTGGTGTCCCAGTTGAACGATGGCGACAGGTTGTAAGCCATCATCTTGTTTGGGTACACGGCCTTGATGGCGTCGGCGAAGATCTTGGCCTCTTCGAGGTTGGCCGTCTTGGTTTCCATCCAGATGATGTCGCAGAACGGCGCAACGGCCAAGGACTTCGCTATAGCAAACGGGATGCCACCTTGAATCTGGAAGTAGCCCTCGGGGGTCTTGGCCAGGTCGGCGCTGAACGCGACGTCGAGGCCCATCTCGGCTGCCTTGGCCTGTGCCTCATGCCAAGAAGCCGTGCCGGCAAATTCGGCCCATTCCTCGGGAGTCATGGGGAGCTCGCCGCCCTCTTCTGATCGGAAGGTCATGGCTTCGTCGACCGCTTCGGTGAAGGTCATGAGCCCCGCAGCCGCCTGCCACTTGTCGACAAAGGTATCGCTGACCTTGTCGAGGGCTTGTTCTGCGGTGAGGCTGCCGCTGGCAACCTCGGCTGCCGCGGCCGTGACCTCGGCGTCGATGCCATTGCTGGCCAGCCAGGCCATAGCTGCTGCCTTCTGCGTCCCGGGGACCGAGTACAGCAGGTGGCCGTTGAGCTCGGACACGCCCGCATCGTTGAGGCTTTCAATAAGTGCCAAGAACACGTGCTTGTACGACGGTACGTCGAGCTTGGTGGCACCAAGAATGAACGGCTGATCGCGCTCGTCGCCGCAGCCGTCTAGCAGCGTTGCCGCCTCGGCGTCGGTACGGGCCACGATGATGCCTTCGACACCCATGATGTCGAGCTGCATGCGGGCTGCATTGAGGCGCTTGATCTGCTCGTCGACGGCGACCAGCACCTTGCCACCTTGGTGGCCACACTTCTTGACGCCGGGCTTTTGGTCTTCGATGTGATAGCCGGGAACACCGACTTCGACGAAGCGGCGCACCAGGTTACGGACGTGAGCATCGCCGCCGTGGCCGGTGTCGGCATCGGCGATGATGAAGGGCATAAAGTTGGTTTCGGCGGTGGCTGCACGCTCTTCGTCGGACATGCGAGCCCGAGCGAACTGCTGATTCTTGTCGGCTGCCAGCAGCGCCCGAACAATGGGGGCTGCTTCGTCGGGCACACCGCTGAGCGGGTAGCTGGCGAGGTCGGCGCCTGGATCTTCGCTCATGGAACCCTTGGCCGAGGTTGCCCAACCGCCGAGGTAGATGCCTTCGATACCTGAACGCTTCATGGCGACGGCTTGGCCGGGCGAGTAAGGACCAAAGGTTGTGATGCTCTTGCCTTGGCTACGTAGCTCGACAAGCCGCTTGTAGAAGGCCGACGCTGCCAGCCGAGCCACGGTGTAGTCGTGAGGAATAGTGCCCCGCTGCTCTACGATCTGGCGAGCGGAGTACAACCGCGTAATCTCGTTGAACCGTTCTGACGCAAACCACGCCTCGGTTTCGCTGATTTCAGAGTCTAGGAACCCCATTGTTCCGACCTCCCATAAATTGGCGCTCTTCGCGCGCAAACGCGCGCAACTAGCGGTGTTGGTGAGCCCAGGATAGTGGCGCCAACCCCAAGCCGCGCCATCCTTTTTGTCAATCGGGAAGAGTGACCTAAGACTCGTCTAGGCACCTTGTACTGCTACAACCTCTCCTCGGCCTAAACCTTCCGGGGCCCACCAGCTCGGATCTCATGAACGGCCCAGAGCGCCCTCAGGATCCCACAAAGCCGGGTTTGTCCTGGTAACGATGGTGCTGTGCGTGAAATCCTTCGTCAGCCAATCGTGTGGGTCATGGTGGTCGTCACCTTGTTGGGTGGCGCAGCAATTGCTGGCACAACCGGGCGCCCCGCCCAAGACCTCACCCTCGACGACCCCGCACTGTCGACCTCGAGCGTGTTTGACGTCACCGACGATGCAGCGCCACCAACCCCGGGCACCGACCAGGCAGATGCACCCAACCGTGCGTCTTCGGTCACCGTTGGAGACCTCACCGACAGCGCAGCGCCTACCGCACCTCCGCTAAAAGAGATCGAAGCCACCGTTATTGCCGACCCGTTGTCGAAATGCGTGTGGCTGGTCAACATTGCCGGCCAAAACCCGGCGAGCCTTTTCCTGGTGGCCTGGCCGCCCGAGACCTCCCTGAGTTGGGGTCCCTTCAGCGTCAGCATCGACACCGACAGCTTCCAAGATGGCTCGACCTTGACGGGAACAGGCCTGATCTACACCGACATTGCAGCGGCGACCATTGCTTTGGATGACGAGCGACTATTCGCCACCGGTGCCTGCGAAGCCGAGGGACTTGTAGACCTGCGCAAGAGCCCCTAGAAGGGTGGTCGGAAAGCTAGGTCGTCCGGCGGTTCCGGATCCGGGTGCGGGCTCTGGTTACCGAGTTCCATGCGGCCTCACGTGCCGCATGCATGCGTGCTGTTGCTCCTTCGGCGCCTGAAGGACTCGGACTCCTTTGCGCAGCGCCACCTGCAGACACCACCGGATCGTCGTTGGCAAGCTCGGCGACCGGCTTCTTTGGCGTGGCCGACGCTGCGCTGCGCTTCGGCGTCTTTTTGGCCTGGGCGCGAGCATCTGCAAGTTGCTCGCGAAGAAACGCGGCCTCGGTCTCGGCTTTGGCCGCACGCTCGCGAGCCTCAGCCAGCTCCTGACCAGCCTGGTGGAGATGACCGAGCTGGTCGAGAATGCGTGTCCACGTATCCACCGGTACAAGCATGGTGCCAGGCGCGGCCTCTTGTAGTGCCTGCGCATTCGCCGCTGCGGGCTCATCGGCCACCGGTGCAGCGGCGGACTCGGGTTTGTTTGCAGCAGGGGCCGCTTGCCGAGGCGGCCCCTGGTGGGACGAAGGCTCGGGGTCAACGGCGCGCACGATCTCTTTCCACACGGTGGCGTTGAGTCGTGCTGCGCCAACAGCAAAATCCCGCAGAGCCATGCGAGCGACACTACTGCCTCTACCGCAGCACGCCACAGGAATCGCGTTCACGCCATCTTGGGAAGCTCTAAGGTTTCTGGGCGCACCGCAACCCGCGATGCCGTCCGAGGTATTCCGTTGACACTGCCCGACGCCAGCCCAAAAACTAGCGAACCACCTGCGACCACCACCAAAGCACGCATTGCTTTCGGGGTCTCTATCGCAGCTATGACCCTCATCCCGTTGGCTACGACTGGCACCAATCTGGCCTTCCCCGAGATCGAAGCGACGTTCGACCAGACCACACGATCTGTGTTGTCGTGGTCGCTGTCTGGCTACGCCATTGTGTCGGCGGCGTTCACCCTGCTCGGGGGCCAGCTATCTGACCGCTGGGATGCAACACGGGCATTCCTGGGCGGGCTGGCAGCATTCGCAGCCGGTTCGCTGTTGACAGGTCTAGCCCCAACAGCCGCGGTCCTCATCCTGGGAAGGTGTCTCCAAGGTGTCGGTGCCGCATTCATTGTGCCCGCATCGCTCGTCCTAGCGGTGACCGAGTTTCCGCCGGAGCGAAGGCCCCTCGTGGTTGCGGTCTGGACCGCCGCCTTCCCTATTGGCTCAGCGGCAGCCCCGACGCTAACTGCGCTCGTCCTTGAGGCTGGCACCTGGCGATGGGTCTTCATAGCAACGGCTGGGTTGTCGGTGGTGTTGGCCGTTGTCATCATGATGATGCCAATGCGTGTCGCCCAGCCACAGCCAGACTTGGTGCCACAGACCCCTGACTACCTTGGTTTTGTTGTTGGCACAGCAGGCGTAGCCCTCATCGCCTTAGCCATCGTGCAGGCCCCGCGATGGGGCTGGACAAGTGCGGCAACGCTGGGAACCGGCCTGAGTGGGCTGATGCTGATGCCGGTCTTCGTGCGGCGGTCATTGGGCCACACCAGACCGCTCATGGACCTCACACTCTTCCGCTACCGGACCTTCACCGTTGCCACTTTGGCCAACATCTTCATCTCTATCGCAGGCACCTCGGTGTGGTTGCTATGGCCGCTCATCATGAACAACCAATGGGGCTACAGCCAGGTTCGGGTGGGTCTGGCGATCTCGGTGACGCCGGCTTTGGCCGGAACCATTTCGGTGGTGTCGGCGCGTTGGGCCCAGGCCAACGGCTACCGGCGCCTCCTCGTCCCTGGATCCTTCGTCCTTCTGTGCGCCAACGTCTGGTACGTGGTGATGTTGGACGCAGAACCGAACTATGTGGGCGTGATGTTGCCGGGCCTGTTGATGTACGGCGTGGGCATGGGCCTCACGTTTGCGCCCGTCAACGCGGCTGCGCTCCTTGAAGTCCCCGAAACCGAATACGGCCAAGCCAACGCCGGGTTCAACACCATCCGGTCCTTAGCCAGCGGGCTGGGGATCGCTGCGGTCATTGCCGCAATCGGCGAAGTGACCGGCGACCCATTCGTAGGCTATGACCGTGCCTTTACCTTCCTGGCCATCACCAGCGGTGCCGCCGTTGTGCTCTTGGCCGTTGCCTGGCCCAAGACCCTCGCTGCCGCCAGCTGAACCTGCCACCAAAACGCAAAGACCCGCCAAGGGGGCGCCAGCCCCCCAGGCGGGTCTCGATGCAGACGTAGCCGTTACAAGTACTGAGACAGGTCGGCTTCGATTTCTTCTGGTGTCACCGTTGGTTCGTAGCGCTTAACGACGGCGCCTGAGCGATCCACCAGAAACTTGTTGAAGTTCCAAACAATGTCTGGCGTGTCACCATCGCCGGGTTGTTCGGTCTTGAGCCAATCGAACAACGGGGCCGCGTTTTCGCCGTTGACGTCGACCTTGGCAAACATGGGAAAGTTCACGTCGTACTTGCTGGTCGCAAACTCGAGAATTTCCTCGTTCGTGCCTGGTTCCTGCGCACCGAACTGGTTGCACGGGAACGCCAGAACGCTAAATCCGTTGTCGCCGTGAGTTTCTTGAAGCGTACGCAGACCTGCGTACTGAGGGGTGAGTCCTCATTGACTTGCGACGTTCACGATCAGGCAAACCTGATCGCGGAACTTCTCAAGGGCCACCGCTTCACCGGTGATGGAGTCCATTTGGAGCTCATACATTGTGCTCATTGATCACAACGTCCTTCCTGTTGTTTCACACGATCATAGGCCGACCCGCCAAATCGGCTCGACTCATGCCGCAGGGGCGAGACAGACGGCGATGATGGGGCCCGCGCCGCCGGCATCTGGCGAATTCACGCAAGCCGCACTTCAATGGCCACCAGGCGCCCACACCAACTACCTTGACCTTTGGCTCATCACACATCGGGACCTGGGTCCCTGGCGTGGCGGGTAGTGCTACACCAATACTTGCGGGTATCCGCAAGCAACTCACCAAGAGGTCACGCCATGGCAACCGAACTCAGCTGGGTCCACGAACTCCAACATGTGGAACCACCCGAATGTTGGCGGCTTCTCAAGACAACGAACGTGGGCCGCTTGGCGGTCTCCATCAAGAACCACCCCGACATCTTCCCGGTTAACTACGCAGTGGTTGGTGAGTCCATCGTGATCAACAGCGCACCGGGCACGAAGCTGGCCGCAGCAGTGCTGGGGGCGGCCGTTGCATTCGAGGTAGACGCACTAGACCCGATTACTCGCACCGGATGGAGCGTTGTGCTCAAAGGACAGGCCAAGGAGATCAACGACATCGAGGGGCTTCTCGAAGCCGCAGAGCTCGACATTGGCACCTGGACGGACTGGGACAAGACTCGGTTTGTGCGCCTAGACCCCGACGAAGTCACCGGACGACGCCTGTAGCCAGGTCAAGCTCATCGCCACGCACCAAAGGCCCACGCGACCCCAAGCGAACGCGTCAAGGCATCTACGCTGAGGAAGGTGTCAGGGCCTCTCGACGATATTCGCCAACGCATCGGCGTCTCGTTACGTCATGTACTGGCTGGCGACGAACAGCCGCGGGCTCGATCCACCACGGGCGGCTTCCTCCCACCAGACTGCGCTACATGGGAAGTCCATGGCGACGCGTCCATGCTGGTCGGCGGGATCCGCGCGCTGCTTTTACAGACCCTGCACCCGCCCACCATGGCCGGTGTTGCGGATCATTCGCAGTACCGGAGCGACCCCCTCGGTCGGCTCCGGCGCACCGGCGCCTTCGTAGGGGCGACAACGTTTGGCACACCCGAAGAGGCCGAGCGCGCCATCAAGATGGTGCGCGCAGTCCACAAACGCGTAAACGGCGTCACCCCCGACGGTGTGCCCTACGACGCCACCGACCCACATCTGCTGCAGTGGGTCCATTGCACCGAGGTGGACAGCTTTCTCGCAGCCAAGCAGCGATTTGGCACGTTGCCGGTGTCGCCAGACCGAGCCGACGAGTACGTCGGGGAAATGGCTGTTGTTGCCGAAGCCCTTGGCGTAGTCGACGCGCCCACGTCCACCTCCCAGCTCGCAAAGGTGCTGCTCGGGTACAAACCGGAGTTGAAGGTCAACCACCAGAGCCGCGAGGCACTGCGCTTCTTGGTCATGCCCCCGCTGCCATTCCACATGCGTGGCCCTTACGCCGTCTTGCTCGGCGGGGCCGTGAGCACATTGCCAAAGTGGGCTCGGCGCAAGCTACTGCTCCCTCGGCTGCCGCTGACCGAAGCTCTCGCAGTTCGCCCCGCAGCAACAGCGCTGACCCGGGTGCTTGGGTGGAGCCTCGAGAGCGTGCAGAGCACGCCCGACCCGAACTGAGATCTCTACTGACCACCCCGGCTACTTGTACCAGTAGTACCAGCGGTACTTCTCTGGTACGATAGTGACATGGCAGCGGTAGCACTCTTCGACGATCTCCCACCACCACCCCCAATGCTGGATCGCGCAGCCATAGAACAGGCGCGCCTCGTCCGGCTGGCCCGGGACCATCTGGCAACAACGGAAGCATCAGTCGACTACGAAGGCCTCGCACGCGGGCGAACCAGCACCGTCCTCGCCGCACGGCAATGGGTGAAACGCCAGCGCGCCAAGGGCGACCTCTTTGTGGTCGAGCACGGCACCGGCACGTTGATCCCCGCGTTCCAACTCGACGAAGCGTTCGACATCAACCCCGCGAGCGGTCCCGTTGTGGCTCGGCTTGTCAACGCAGGCATGAGCAGTTGGGCCATCTGGCAATGGTTCAGCGCACACAATCCGTGGATCGAGGCTCGCCCCGTAGATGTGCTCGGCACTCCAGCCATCGACCAGGCAGTCGCCGGCCTGCTCGATGCCTCCTAGGAGGCTCTGCGGCAGCCCCCACTGCCCCATCGTTGCACCCAGCGAGATCGACCGTCGCTCACTGCGAGTCCACACCCTGCCCGCAAAGACGCAGCTCTATCGAGCGTCGCAGCGCCGGTTCGGGCCAAGCGTGTTTACCCCTGAGGGCATGGGCGACGGCCGATTCTCGCCTCTGGAACAGCGCCAGCACACCTACGTCGCCCAGCAGCGCTCAGCAGCTCTGCTGGAATCTGCTCTCCACGAAGCTGCAGGACCCAACCCACGGATCTACGCCGTTACCCTCGCCGCCTTCGACATCCACCTGCTGCGCTTCAGCCAGCCGATACGGCTTGTCGACCTGCGAGACGACGCACTCGCCTCACTCGGACTCACCCGAGCACGGCTCACCGGTGCTGATGCCATGCACTACCCGTGCACCCGCGCTGTGGCCGAACACATCACAGGAGCCAAGGGCACTGCCGGGTTGGTGTGGACGTCACGGCAAGGCGCGCTCCACGCCGAACGCAACCCGGACGGGTTGGCCTCAGAGGTGCTGCGTCACGACAGCCTCGATGTCGCCGCGATCTACGCACCCGACTATGAGGGCAAGGTGGAAATTCTTGAGACCACCCCGTTGGTTGCGAGCGATCAGCCCAGCCGATTCGTTGTCGAACTCGCCAACCTGCTTCGCATCGCCATCTTGTAGCCAACATCCATCGGTGCGGGTATTCGCGCCCCGCCTATTCCTAATCGGCTGCTTGACGCCGAAGTTCGCGTCGCGCGATGGCCATGAGATGCACTTCGTCTGGCCCGTCCGCAATGCGCAACGACCGCATCTGCGCATACATGCGGGCCAACGGCGTGTCCTCAGATACGCCCGCTGCCCCATAGACCTGGATGGCCCGATCGATGACCGTGGTGGCGGTGCGCATGACTTGAACCTTGATGACCGACATCTCCGGCGCCGCATCTTTGTCGCCCTCGGCATCCATGCGCGAGGCGGTACGTAATGTCAGCAAGCGACCAGCATCGATGTCGATGCGGGCCTCAGCAATCCAGTCCTGAACGTTTGCTCGGCTCGACACCAGCGCCCCAAACGTCGTTCTGTCTTCGGCGCGGGCGCACAGCAGCGACAGCGCCTGCTCGGCCAACCCAATCGTGCGCATGCAGTGCTGCACCCGTGCTGGGCCCAGACGAGCCTGACCAATGCCAAACCCGCCACCGACCTCGCCCAGGAGAGCCGATTCGGGAACGCGCACGTTGTCGAAGGCCAGCTCGCAGTGTCCGTTGGCATCGAGATACCCGAACTTTGCCAGGTTCCGGACAATACGAAAGCCGGGGGTATCGAGCGGCACGATGAACTGGCTCTGGCGCTGATGCCGAGGACCATCTGGATCGGTGCTGGCCACCGCAATCACAAACCGGCAGTTCGGGTGCAACACGCCACTGATCCACCACTTACGGCCGTTCAACACCCAATGGTCGCCGTCGCGCACTGCCGACATCGAAATGTTGGCAGCATCCGACGATGCGACATCGGGCTCGGTCATCGCGAAAGCCGACCTGATAGCGCCCGCGAGCTGCGGCTCGAGCCACAAGCCTCGCTGCTCGTCGCTGGCATAGATCGCCAACGCGTCGCCATTCACGCTGCTTGGGGCATCGCAGTTAGTGACTTCTTGGGCCAAAGCGCTCGTGCCCAACAACTCAGCCAACGGCGCGTACTCCACCATCGACAAACCAGGCCCATACCGCTTGTCGCGAACACACAGGTTCCACAGCCCGGCATCTTGCGCTTCTTGCTTCAAAGCCTCAATCGTGGGTGGTTGTCGCTGCGGCTCCGCCTCGCGCTCCTCGGCCACCACAGGTTCGGCGGGGCGAACCCGATCGTCAATGAAGCGCCGAAGCTCCCCTAGCCGTTGCAGTGTGGAGGCTGAATGCTGGAAGTCCATCGCCGGACCCTACAGCTGGTCAACACCCAGGCGGAAGATCATGGCGGCCCCACACACCGTTAGGGTTAGCGCCGTGCGACTATCGGCGTTTCAAGAACTCATGGAAAACCTCTACGGGGAGGCTGACCGAGAACGCGGCGTCCCATCGACCGTGGCCTGGTTGGCAGAAGAGGTCGGCGAGCTGGCCCAGGCTGTTCGCAAGGGCACCAAAGAACAGCAGCTCCACGAGTTTGGCGACGTGCTTGCCTGGTTGTGCTCGCTAGCCAACCAGATGGACATCAACCTTGAAGAAGCCGCCCAACGCTACGTCGACAACCCGCCGTGAACTCAGCCCTTGGGCCTCACGATTAGCTTAGGACTCAGTGACCAACACGGTTTCGATAATCACCGGTTCGCTTGGGCCGCCACCACCCAACGCAGGGTCGTCGCTGTCTACATGCAAGCTCAGGATCTTCTCCAAGACAGCTAAGCCCTCAAGCGTGCGCCCAAAGGTCACGTACGTACCAAGGCCGTTGTCGTCGGGATTGCCGGGTTCGCCGTTGAGCAACGCCACCTCGGGAGCCGCACCAAAGAAGAACTGGGCGCTGGCACTATCGGGCGCGGGGGTACGAGCCATCACCAAGTCGCCAGGGCTGTAGGAGTAGCCGTCGCCCTCGTCTTGGATGGTGTAACCAGGACCCGGGTCTGCAGCATTGTTGGTGCGGGGGGCGCCGCCCTGAATGATGCCGATCTGCGGCGAGGTCCGGAACAGCTTGGTGTTGTCGTAGTAGCCGTAGCGGGCCAGCACCACGAAGTTGTTGGCAGTCCCAGGGGTATTGACGGTGTCCAACTCCACCACAACGTCGCCCATGTTGGTAATGAACGTTGCGGTGTAGGTAACGCCTTCGGTAAGGCAGAGTGGGGGCGGATCAGAGAACGTGGTTGTGCGCTCAGAGGAACCGTCGGCTTCCGGGCATGGCGTCTGGCCCGAGATTGCGGCCCCTTCACCGGGAGGGTCTCCCAACACAGCTTCGCCGCCACCTTCCCCCACAGCTGAGGTGGTCGCCGTGGGCTCAGCATCGTCATCATCGCCTCCGCAGCCCACGACTGCCAGAGCAGCGACAACAACAACGGCAACCGCACGCAGACCGGCGCGCGAAAAGGACGTAGGGAAAGACACAGCAGGACTCACAGTCGGTTAGGCCAGCAGAGCTTCGGCGATTTGTACGGCGTTAAGCGCGGCACCCTTGCGCAGGTTGTCACCCGACAAGAACAGGGAAAGCCCGTTGTCGAAGATGGGGTCTCGCCGGATACGGCCCACCAGTGTTGAGTCGATGCCTGCAGATTTGAGCGGGGTAGGTACATCGTCGAGGATCACGCCTTCGGCATCTGCCAATAGCTCGGTGGCCCGCTCGGGGCTAAGGGGGCTGGCAAACCCGGCAGTGATGGACAACGAATGACCCGTAAAGACAGGGACTCGCACGCAGGTCCCCGACACCACTAAGCCCGGGATCTCGAGGATCTTCTGACTCTCGAACCGGAGCTTCTGTTCTTCGCTGGTCTCCAGCGTGCCATCGTCGACGATCCCGCCACAGGACGGAATCACGTTGAACGCGAGCGGCTCAACAAAGTTATCTACCGGCGGGAACTCGACTGCCTGGCCATCGAAGGTCAGCTCTGCAGCCTGCGACGCTACTTTTTGCACCTGTTCATCCAGCTCGGCAACACCGCTAAGACCAGCCCCCGACGCCGCCTGATAACTACAAATCACCATGCGTTCGAGGCCAGCCTCGAGGTGCAACGGCTTCAACACCGGCATAGCCACCATGGTGGTGCAATTCGGGTTGGCAACAATGCCCTTAGGGACAGTGGCCAGCGCGTGTGCGTTGACCTCGGGAACAACCAACGGCACATCTGGGTCCATACGCCAGGCCGAGGAGTTGTCGATGACCGTGACCCCAGCAGCGGCAACCTTGGGGGCAAGACGCTTGGACGTAGCGCCGCCCGCCGAGAACAACGCAATGTCTAGCCCGGCGTAGTCGGCAGTCTCGGCGTCTTCTACCTCGATTGCGGTGCCACCAAACTCGATGGTGCGTCCCGCGCTGCGAGCTGAAGCAAACAGCCGAATGGAGTCGATGGGGAAGTTCCGCTCGACCAAGATCTTGCGCATGACGCCACCGACTTGACCGGTTGCGCCGACGATTCCTACATGCATGGCTGCCACGATATCGCCAAGGTATCCGTTAGTTGAAGCGAGTTTCGCCTTTGCCGCATGCGGCGCCGCAGAGAACGCAGCGCGTGGGAGCCCCTAGCGCTTCAGCCAATGCTCGGCCACAGACTCGAGCGCATCGGCAATAATCTCTGCCGCGTTCACGTCCTCTACTGGAATCCGCGCTCGACCGTAAGCATCCAACTGCACTTCGTCGAGGGGGCCGACCAGATCGGTAGCAACAGTTGGCATTTCGCCTGAGAAGAATTGGACCAGCGCCGAAGACCTCGGCTCTGGCTCAGGCTCGGTTCGTTGCCGCTCGGCCCGTTTGGCAACCGCTGCTGGATCCTTGATGGAGTCGCCCAACTCGGTGCGCAGCTTGGCCACACGACGGCTCGCAAGGTCGACAACATTGCCGGCCAGGCCGGGCTGGGCATCTCCCCCGTCGGCATCATGGCGAGGCGCCAAGCCTGCTGTGGACCCGGGGCCGTGGATCTCCAGCGACTCAGTGCCTGGAGGTGGCGGCGGCACCACATCGAGAATCTTGCGCCACGTGTAGAGCAACGACGCGTCGGCATCGACTGCTTCGGCAAAAGCCAGCAAGACGGCAACGCCATGCTTACATGGGTCGCCCCAATCTGGGCAGATACAGGTGAAGGCGACGTCGACCACCCTCGGAACCGCCGCATCGGGCTCTTCCATCGATGCCCGACGCTCGTTCTCGTTGGCGTGCTTGCACGCGATAGAGACTTCGTAGGGCTCGGCCCGAGAGCCAGCGACGCTGGCAGTAACGATGCCCGGGTTGACATCGAGGTCAAAGACCTTGCCTTGGCGGTGGTACTTGCGTCCCCGTGACATCCGCTGGCCCTCGGCCACACGCGCCGCTAACTCTGACATGGCCTGGCCAGCTGGGGTAATGAGTCGGCTCATAGCTGCTCGGCTGTCGAGAGGTCAAGGCTCATGAGGTCTCGAAGCTGGTCGGTGGACATCTCGGTCAACCAGCCTTCGCCTGCCCCAACAGCACGGTCGGCAAGTTCCTTCTTCTCGGTGAGCAGCGCATCAATGCGCTCCTCCAACGTCCCTTGACACACCAGCTTGTGCACAAAGACGGTCCGGTCTTGACCAATGCGCCAAGCCCGGTCGGTGGCCTGGTCTTCGACCGCAGGATTCCACCAACGGTCATAGTGGATGACCCGGCTGGCAGAGGTGAGATTGAGGCCCGTGCCGCCGGCCTTAAGGCTGACTAGCTGCAACGGCAGACTCTCGCCAGACTGAAACGACGCCACCATCTTCTCGCGCTTGGCTCTTGACACGCCGCCGTGCAGGAATGCTGGGGCTTCTCCGAAGCGCTCGGCCAGGTGTTCGGCCAACAAATCACCCATAGTGCGATATTGGGTAAACACCAGCGCGCGCTCCTCGGCATCAAGGAGCTCGTCGACAAGCTCGTCGAATCGGGCCAGCTTTCCCGACCGCCCAGCCACAGTGGAACCATCGGCCAGGAACTGGGCGGGGTGGTTGCAGATCTGCTTGAGGCGGGTGAGTGTGGCCAGCACAAGCCCGCGACGCTTCATGCCATCTTCCTGGTCTGCATCTCGCAAGAAGTCGTTGAGTACCGCCTGGTAAAGGCCGGCTTGTTCGGCAGTGAGTGGGGCCCACGCAACTTGTTCGACCTTGTCGGGCAGGTCCGGCACAAGCGACTTGTCGGCTTTGGTGCGGCGCAGCACAAACGGACTGGTCAACCTGCGCATGCCCTCCAACGCACCCTCGTCGTTGCGTTGCTCGATTGGTGTTGCGAACGTCTCTCGGAACCACGTGATGCCGCCCAACATGCCTGGGTTGACCGCATCCAAGATGGCCCACAACTCTGCCAGTCGGTTCTCAACCGGCGTACCGGTAAGGGCAACCTTTTGTTGGGCCACTAGCTCGCGCACCGCCCGAGCCGAATGGGTGTGGTGGTTCTTGATGGCCTGAGCTTCGTCGCAAACAACGAGCTCCCATTCGATCTGGGCCAACGTCTCCACGTCGCGCGTAACCGTGCCGTAGGTACTGACGACCACATCGGCCTGCTGGGCCACCGCGATGAATTGATCGCCCGTTGGACGAGCCGAGCCATGGTGGACAAAGACCTTCAGCTCTGGCGTAAACCGGGCGGCCTCGGCCTCCCAGTTGTGCACGACCGACAGTGGGCACAGCACCAGCGTTGGCCGGTTGCCGGCTCGGCTTTGAATGTGCGCAAGCGTGGTGGGGGTCTTGCCCAAGCCCATGTCGTCGGCCAAGCAACCGCCAAGACCAAGCCGACCAAGAAACTGCATCCAACCAACAGCGCGACGTTGGTACGGCCGAAGCTCGCCCTCGAAGCCGGGCGGCTCAGTGGTCTCTTCCAACCGTTCGTCGGGCAAGCCCGCAAGCAGGTCGTGCAACCAACCATCGGCCGAACTGGTGTCGGGGGTGACCTCGGCAAACGCGGTGGCACCATCGCCGCCGCTGGCCGCAAGTGACTCGGCGGCCACCCGCAGGAGTTCTGATGCCGACACCGAACTCGCCGTCTCGCGCTTCTCGGTCAACTGCGAAAGCGCCGAACGGGCCTGACTGGCATCGACGCGGACCCACTCGCCTCGAAGCTGCACCAGACCGCTTTGGGCGTCAGCCAAATCCCTGATCTCGCGCTCGCTCAACGGATTCTCGCCCAATGCGAGACCCCAGTCGACGTCGATCATGGCCGTACCAAGGTCGGCGTTGACGCCGCCGCCCTCGGTTGGGGTTGCGGCGGCAGTAAGGCTGAGTCGTCGGCTGACGAGGCCCTTGGGCACCAGTATTGGGGCCCCGGCCCGATTGGCGAGCTCGAGACCGTCGACCAACAGCAAAGCGACATCGTCGAGTTCGAGGTCGATAGATCCAGACTCGGGCTGGTCGTCGAGTTGATCGAGACCTGGCACTAAAGCCGCAAGTCGCTCTCCGAGGTCACGCAAGTAGCGCTTCACCGGCTGGAGCGATTTGGAACCCACCAAGGCCTTGGCCTCGGGGGTCTCCGCGAAAACGTCGCTCCAGGCAACAGCCAACGCTGGGTCGTCCAGCGACAACACCTCGAAGCGAAGCTCCCAAGGCTCGTCGGGATCGCCAGGCTCGAGCCGGCCACGGCTAGCCAAGG
>JAUIIS010000425.1 GCA_030431575.1 Acidimicrobiia bacterium
TCCCGCAGTGGTGGCCGAGATCGAGCCGAAACCCCGCCTGGGCAAAGTTGTTGAGGTCAAGCTGGTTGCGGCGGACCCGCAGGCCCGCAGCGTCCAGTTCGAGCTTGTCTAGCGCTAGTCGTTAGCGGTTACCGGTTTGTAGGTGGGCTCTGCGAGCCTTACGGTTCTGGGCCTTGGGACCACCGGACCCAGAGCGCTTGTTCTTGTTAGTGCGGCTCTTACCGTTTGCGGATCGGCTTTGACCGCTGCCCGACCGACGGGACTTCTGGCCCGAACCATTTCGGCTGCGGTTGCGTTGTTGGCCACCGCCTCGACGCTCGCCTGACTCTTCGGGTGGAGCCGGTGAGGTGTTCAGCTCGCGTTCTGGCGCTGGCGATAGGTCGCGCAAGGCACCAGCGTCGGGCTGAATGAAAGGCTCATCGAGCCCGACCTTCTTCTGGGACCGAATGGCGTCGCGTTCTTGATCTTTTTGTAGCAGCGACACCACAACGCCACCTTGCCCGGCGCGAGCGGTGCGCCCAGAGCGGTGCACATAGGTCTTGTGGTCTTCTGGCGGATCGAAATGCACCACTGAGGCCACGCCATCCACGTGAATGCCGCGGGCAGCCACATCGGTAGCTACGAGGGCGTGAACACGGCCGTTTGAGAAGTCGGCAAGAGCTCGGGTGCGTTGGCGTTGGCTGCGGCCACCGTGGATTGCGGCCGCTTTGATGCCGGCGCGACCCAACTGCTTCGCTAGCCGGTCAGAGCCATGGCGAGTGCGACAAAACACGATGGCTGGCCATACCGCGTTCACCGCTTCGGCGGTGATGTTGGCCCGTTCGGCCCGGTCGACCTTCCAGAAGACGTGGCTCGCCAGCGTGATATCGGGGGTTTCTTCGCCGACTTCGTGGCGCACAGGGTTGTTCTGGTAGTCGCGAGTGAGCTTAGCGACGGCGCCGTCGAGCGTGGCCGAGAACAGTACAGTCTGGCGTTTCGGTGCAGTGAGATCGAGCAGACGACGAACCGCAGGAATGAAGCCCATGTCGGCCATGCGGTCTGCCTCATCGAGGACAACCGTGGTGACTTCGGAGAGCTTCAGCTCGCCCTGCGCCAAGAGATCTTCGAGGCGACCGGGGCACGCCACTAGTACATCTACGCCTTGACGGAGTGCTTTGAGTTGTGGACCGTAGCCAACACCGCCATACACAGCGGCTACGCGAACGTTACCGGCAAACGACTTGAGCTCAGAACAGATTTGGTCTGCAAGCTCACGGGTTGGGGCAAGGACCAGTGCAGTGGGGCGTTTGGGCTGGGCCCGCTCTGCAGAAGCAATAAGCGGAATACCAAACGCAATGGTCTTGCCGGAACCGGTTGGGGCACGACCACAAACATCTTTGCCTGCGAGGGCGTCGGTGAGGGTGGCGGCCTGAATTTCAAACGGCTCGGTGATGCCGCGCTTATTGAGGGCACGACAAATATCTTCGGGAACGCCAAGATCGGCGAAAGTGGGGGGCATAACAATCTCCTGTTGCGCGAATGCGCAACTTCGTACGTTGAGCTGGGTTCGCGGCTGCGCAAGAAAGCGGGCCGGTGTGAGTGTGTCGGGGTGGCTCACGTTGAGGGGAAGAACCAATGCCCGACTGCGAACCCACCAGCCGAAAAGCCCGGCTGGAGCGCTTCCGAGGGTAGCGCGCGACTTCAGCTGATCCTCCATTGGACTCAGCACCAGGGCGCTTCGCCTCATACGGTTAGGCCCATGTCTGGGACCACATGGTCAAGGCGCGCGGTGACGTGGCCCATCCTCTTCCTCGCGACGCCTGCACTCTTTTTGGCCTCGCCGTGGCTGTTTCTGGTCGCCCTCCTTGTCGATTTGGCCACGGGTGTCAGACGCCTGCGTGCGGTCCGAGTCCTTGGCATGGTGCTCACCTACCTTGCGCTTGAGCTCACGGGCATGGTTGTTGGCGCCCTGCTGTGGGTGCTCACCGGATTTGGCCTCGGGCTAAGAACCGCATCCTCCCAGCGCATCCACTACCAGGTGCAACGTTGGTGGGCCCGCCGCCTTTTTGCTGCCTTTGAGCGTTGGTTTGGCGTGAAGCTTGAACTCGACAACTCCGCCGATGCCTTTGGTGATGAGACCCGCCTCATTGCCGCTGCCCGCCACACCAGCTATTTCGATGCCCTAGTTCCAGTGGTCATTCTCAGCCAGCACAGTGCTAGAGCTCCCCGCCACGTCTTGGCCGAAGAACTGCGTTGGGACCCCTGCCTCGATCTCTACGGAGGTCGGCTCCCTAATCACTTCGTCAACCGAGCCAACACCAATCGGGCCAACGAGGCCGCCGCGATACGCCGACTTGCTAGCGCAAACGACGACAACCTCATCATCTTCCCTGAAGGCGGATTCCCCACGCCTCGGCGCTCCAGGCGAGCCTTCGAGAAGCTTCGCGAGACATCACCAGAACGAGTAGAGCGACTGCCGCTTGGCACGCTGCTTCCCCCTAGGCCCACCGGCATCTTGGCCATGCTCGATGGTGCCCCCGATGCTGACATCTTGTTTGTCGGCCATCGCGGCTTCGAGCGCTTCGCTTCCTTTGGAGCCATCGGTCGAAACGTGCCGTTCGACAGCCCCGTGGACGTCAAGGTGTGGCGCGTCAGCGCCGACGAGATCCCCGGCACAGACGAGGACAAGCTGGCGTTCATCGATTCGTGGTGGGCCAAGATCGACCGTTGGGTTGGCGAAACACCCAACCCGTGAGCGAAGGTGTCACCATGACTACCGCGGTTGACGCCACGTTGCTCCAAGACGCGATCGACATCGCCGAAGGTGCGGGTTCGCTAACGC
>JAUIIS010000056.1 GCA_030431575.1 Acidimicrobiia bacterium
TCAGATAGCTCCTTGTGCGCAGAGACCAGTCGACGTTCTGTGGTGGGGTGCTGAGCCACATGGGCGAAGACCCCAGGGATCTCGCTGAGTGTGGCCCGAACCGCCGCAGCGATCACGGGGGTGCTGACGGGCCGGCGCCCAGATGCAGCGAGCCTTGGGGCCCCGAGGAGTTCGGCGAGCCGATAAATGGTGAGAAAGTCCACGGCGGCGAGGCCTCGCTGGTTGGGGACCACGAAGCCGACCTGTCCTCCAGCAAGCGTTCGTCGAGCCGTGATGCCGACGAAGTTGTTGGGAACCACCACGGTGGCTGGTGCGAGCGCGTCGCCTCCTTTGACATCGGCCAGCACTGAACACAGCAGATTGAGCGACGGGGGACCAAAGGGCGCGGAGCGGACAGTCAGCGGCATCAGCGGGCGTGCAGAAGGGCGCGGGTGGTTCTGGGAGTGTGCATCTTGTTGCATCGTAGACAAGCGAAGTGACAGCGTGGAGCACGGCTTCGCTTGGGGCATACACCGTCCAGCTGTGGCCAACCAGCAGCGCTAGCCGTCGGGTAGCACGCCCGCCTTGCGCAGTTCGGCCAGATCTCGCTTCAGCGTCGAAATGCTGGCATCGAGCGCCTGTGACAGGTCGTCGAGCTTGGCGTGGCCACCCTGAATCTCGGCTTCTCCAAGAAGCCGCAACAAGCGTTGCTGTCGGCGTTCCTTCTTCGTCTCAAGGTAAAGATCCTCTGGATGATGTGGAGTCCACTTCACCTCCACCTTGGCCAACCTTGTGGGCTGGTCTCGGGGAGCCAAGGTCACCGTCTCGGTACGCGCAAACCGGGCGGCGTACTCCTGGCTGAGCTGGCGATGCTCAGCCACCCGCGTGAGCGCCTGATTCTTGACGTCCTCACTAAAGGGTGCCAGCAGTTCGATCATCCGTTCGTGGGCTTCCTCAAGCTCGGCTTGCGCCGCTTCGGTGTTGCCCACAGCCGCGAAGATTTGGTGGCGCCACCACGCCGCGATGTGGCGCATCTCCGACGCGTCATCGGCCAACTCCGCTGAGATGTGCGCAGCCTCTGCGGCAGCGTCGGGTTGGTCGGTGGCCAGCAGAGCGAGGCCCTTCAAACCCAGCAAAGCCGGAAGCTCCACAATCGCTGAATGCTCGTTCGCTACTTCGACAGCGGGTTCGAGGATCTTGAGGCTAGCTTCGGGGTTTCCTGCCTGGAACTCTGTCCAAGCCAGGGCCCGACGGAGCTGCACCTCAAGCCACGGGTCGGCGACAGGGTCGAGCATCTCAAGGCCCGCCGTCAGCAGCTTGCGCGATACCGCGAAAGCGCGCTTGCGTCGACGTATACCGCCAAGGATGCCGAGGCATTGGGCGCAGTGCCGTTGGTCGCCTACTTCCTCGAAGTAGCGGCGCGCCAGCGTGGCGTCGTGTTCGGCACGTGTGTCGTCGCCCAAGACGTTGTAGCGAACGAACGCGCTGTTTGCCCGGATCATGGCTTCGCCGCGCCGGTGACCAATGGTTGCGAAGGTCTCGACGGCTTGTTCATAAACCGCTAAGGCCCTAGCCGCGTCGCCCATGATGTAGTGCAGCAGCGCAAGATTGGTGAGTGCTCGCCCTTCGCCGAACCGGTTGCCAATCTGGCGGGCTAGGTCGATGGCCTCCCGGTAGTGCGCGAGAGCGCTTGTACTGTCGCCGCATTGTGAGCGAAGCACCGCAATGGCGGTGAGCGCTTCGACCTGACCTTGCGGGTCGTTCTGAGCGACAAACGTCCTCAGGGCGGAGTCGAGCTGGCGTTGTGCCTCGACGAGATCTTGGGTATCGGTCAATGCCTGGCCCAGGACCATCTGGGCGCGCGCGACACCCGAGGCCGATCCGGTCTCGTCAATGAGCCCTTCGAGGTGCCGTCGCGCCAAGTCGGGGTAGCCGGCCAGGATGAGAACGCGGGCCAGCGAGACAATGTAGGGCGTGGGCGTAATCTCGCTTGCCACCGCAAAACCCACCGCAGCGCAGGCGGTCTGGATGGCCTGGTGCAGTTCGTCAGTGTTTGCCAGGAACAGCGCCCGACGTTCTATCACCCGTATCTGATTGAGGGTGCTGAGGTCTGGGAGCTGCTGTTCGAGCGCAACGAGCACCTTGTCTTGGTCGTCTCGGCGCCCGAGGGTATCGAGGACGCTTTCGAACCCGAGGAGCAGGCCGGGGGAGGGGAGTTCGTTGGTACGTTCGAGGGAGGTCGTGGCGGCCTGGTAGTAGTGGAGCGCCGTCTCATAACTATGCAGGCTGGCCGCTCGCGCTGCTGCGGCTGCCTCGTAGCGAGCGGCGTCGGACCAACGTTGGGCGGCGCGGCAGTGTGCTGCCAGCTCAGAGGCTGGGACCAAGGGGTCCTGGGCACGAAGTTCTGCGGCCCGATGGTGGTAAGCCCTGGAGTCTTCGTCGCTCAGGCGTTGGCTGGCTGCAGCGGCCAGCTGATCGAATCGCAGGCCGTAGCGGCCATCGACCTCGGCGATGAAATTGGCCGCAATGCCTTCGTGGGCCGCTGTTAGCGTCTCGCGGACATCCATGTGTGTGATCTGTGCAAGCACGTTGGAGGGTGCGGGTGCACCCAACACCGACAGCGCGCCCACTAGTGCTCGGACCTGTGGTGAGGCATTGTCGATTTCGCGCAGCAGGACCTCAGTGACACGATCCACCGTTGCTCGGCCACCAAGCTCTTCCGCTATGACCTCGTCGCCAGAGGCATCAGGCTCGGCGCTCAGGGCACGGATGGTCTCGATGACAAATAGCGGGTTGCCGCCAGTGGCGCGTTCGAGTTGGTCGATGGTTTCGCCGCTGAGGGGACGCGTTGCTTTGGCTTGGGCGAGCGCTGAGATTTCGGTGTTGCTGAGGCCCTGGAGCGAGATTCGCTGCATGCTCTGGAGGCTCTCGATCTCCGTTAGAACAGCCCAGAGGTCCGATCGGTTGCGAGCCTCTTGGCCTCGGTAACTGAGAATGAATGCGACCTGGCTGGTACCCAAACTGGCTGCAATAAAGCGGATGAACTCGAGCGTCTCGTCGTCTATCCACTGGAAGTCATCGAAGATCACCGCCGTCGGCGCCACGTTGCCTAGCGCTGCGATGACCTTGGCCAATGCATCGTGCACCTGCCAGCGATCGGGCTCGCCAGTCCAGGCATCGTTGATTGTTGCGGGGGTGGACCGACGACTGAGGCTGGGCAAGACCCGGGCGGCGCGGTCGACGACGGCGTCGTCGAGCGTGGCCAGGATTTGTTCGCGCCCGAGGCCACCAAGAGCGCTTTCTAGCCCTCGAGCGAGCGCGCCGTATGGTTCTGGCCGCTGTTGCTCGGAGGCCCGTGCCCACGCAACAGTGGCACCGCGCCATCGGGCGGCCTCGGCCACGTTGGCCAATAGCTTTGTCTTGCCCATGCCCGCTTGGGCTTCCACAATCGCGATGCCGCCCGTGGAGGCAAACGCACTGTCGATGGTCTCAAGGAGCTTGCGCCGCTGCTCGGAGCGCCCGACGAGAATGTCGTCGTCGGCGGCCATGTTGGCCCCGGTCGGTACCGCTGGCGCAACAGCCTGCGGTACCGCACGCCGTTGCGAGACGATGCGATCTTTGAGTTCGACCAATTCTGGCGAGGGGTCGACGCCGAGTTCATCGGCGAGGATCTTCTGACAGACATCGAATTGGCCGAGTGCCTCATCTGGCCGCCCCGTCAGCCAGTAGAGCCGCATGAGTTCGGCATGGTTTTGTTCGGCCAGGGGTGTCTGGGTAACAAGTTGTCGCGCCGATACCAGAGCAGCGCCGTACTCGCCACGGCTCTTTTGGAGGAGGACGAGGTGGCGCAGTCCTAGGAGGTACTTCTCGCGCAAGCGGAGCCTGATGGGCTCGATCCAGTCGTCGTAGTGGTCGCTGAGAAGATCGCCTTGATAGGTCTGGGTGATGGCGTCTGCCAGCATTTCGACGTGGAGGTGTGCGGTGCCGTCGCGTCGGTGTAGCTCGAAGGTATCGATTTGGGATTCGAAGTGCTCGACATCGATCCAGATGTCTGCGTGGGGGGCCAGGCCCACGTGGTCGCGCTCGGCAATGATGAGGTTGGGGCTCACTTTGGCGAGTGCGGTTTGGAGGACCCAGAGGTTGTGGCTTAGCCGTCGGCGAGCCCGGACGTCGGATCCGTCTGGCCAAAACAACGCTGCGAGGTACATGCGCCGGGCGGGGGCGTGGCGATGCAGCGCAAGATAGGACAGGAGTCGCCCTGGCCCAGCCGCGCTTAGGCCTTCAATCGGTACTCCGCTCGCGGTGGCATTGAAGCCGCCGAGCAGTTGCAGTTCAATTGTCACAGTTGCGCTGTCATAGGAACGTCCAGGGACGGTTCGCCTCAAGGACACGCAGCCATTACCGCAACTGCGTCAACCTTTGAGACTGGAGTGCAGGGCGATGGGACTGTCGCCCTCGGCACAAATAGTAGCTCTTGTTGGGGGCCGGAGTGGGTTTCTCTCGCGTCGGCGACGGCGCTACTGCCGGAAAGTGTCCCCTGATTGACAATTTCCTAGAAATTCTGCCAGCCCTTGAATGGTCCTAAAACACCTGGTCAGCGGGTCGATCTCGAAATGAGCTGGTGAGCTGGGGGTCAAAATCCCCATGGCTCAGGCGATTTGGAGACAGTGTGCTAGCACTATCTGATGCAAGAAGAGCGGAGGAACGCAAGCCGCCGCGCACCTTTGAAAACTTATCTCACTTGAGTGTCAGTGGTCACTGAAGACTTTGGCTGGCAGAGACGCAACTACGGGACGGCCTTCGACTCGCTGACACCCGTTCTCTGATCAGCTCGTGTTGTCGGGTTTCTCGACGACGCTGTCAGGTCATCACACCACTACACCCCGGCTCTGTGCGTTCCGACTCCGATTGGTTCGTGCGGAGTAACACCCCGCAAGATCGTACTCCTTTGTCCCAGGCGTCGGTCGAGCGGGGTTTCGGGGTTTTGAGGGCATGGCGCGCAACCTCTACACCAAAACGATTTCGTAGTGGTGGATACGTTTGGGCAGTCATATGTCATTTGCGCTGGTCAAAGCGCACCTTGCCAGGATGAGCCTCTCACCAGCGACTTTGGTCAATTTGATTGGAGACGCTGCCCAGACAGCGATGCGTCACAGTCACAGCTTCACGAACTTTGGAGGCTGTGACATGCGAAACAAGATGATGATCGCCGGTGGATTGGCACTATCTCTGGTTGGATCGGCGAGTTCGATCCTGGGCGCGACGTCCTGGATGTTCTAACGCTGCCACATAGGTAGTGCTCGTGTGCCCCAGCGTGACGCTGGGGCAGCGCCCAGGCGGTGGGCACCGGGGTCCAGAAGTGTCCTAGTCGGTCCGTAACAGGTCCAAGACGTTGTCGCTCTCGCTGTTGAGCACGAGCGCTGAGGCCCCACCAGGCGCATTGAAGTCGCTTACCGGGACGCCAAGTGGTTCTGCGTTCATACCTCGGAGATCTCGAAACAGCGCGAGTGCGTCAAAGAAGCCCATGCTGTCGTCGACACGAAGCCCCGCACGTAAGCCACTTCCTACGCGCAGCAAGGTGAAGGGGTTCCGGGTAGCCGACAGCTTGGCAAAGGTGGCGTTTAGGAATATCCGCTGACGCTCAGTACGTCCGAAATCTGCATTGCCCTGGGTTGATCCCAGGCCAGCGGCCCGTATTTGCTCACAGGTCAAGCCCTCTGCAGCCGCGGCATCGAAGGTTGTGTAGGTCCGAGCCCGGACATAGGCAAGCGCCTCCGCTGCGGACAGCTCAACCTCACCGGTCTGACGAATGTCCAGCTTGCTCTTTGGGTCACAAGCAGGAGCATCGAAGGTAATGGTGATTGTCCCCATGGCTTCGATCACATCCAAGAAGCCGGCGATATCTACCTCGAGGTAGTGATGGACCGGCACGCCTAGCTCTCGGTCCACCGTACGGATCAGCGATGGAGCGCCCAGCGCTGCCGCAGAGTTGAGCTTTGCCGCCGCCCCGCCGTCGATTGGCAGCCAAAGGTCGCGTGGCAATGAAACCAAGACGTCGTCTGCGTCGGAGACATGAAGGACCAGCATGGTGTCGCTGAGGTTGTTGCCAGCGCGCAGGCCCACCTGGGGGCCAAGCGCGGGGTCGACGCCTTCGCGACTGTCTACGCCAACAATCAGGTAGTTGGTGAATGTATCTGCACTTGCGAGGCTGTTTTCGGTGTCGACTTTGTCGACCGACGACCACAGATACCAGCCATACAGCGTGCCGCCGAGGATCCCAAGCAGCACGACAGCTACGAACGTGGCGAACAACCGCAGCGCAGTTCTGGCCCTTCGAGGTCTGCTCGAACGTTCAGGCGCGGTTTCCTGGTGGCCGGGTTCTGTCTGGGGCAGCGGCTGCGCGGGCGCCGGTGGTCGGTGCTGGGGGGCACGAGACACCGGTGGGGGAGCAGACACGGTGAAGCGCCGCTGATCGCGCGGCTCTTGGGGTGCTGCCGGCCCAGCGGGTGATGGCATTGGGCTTGGCTCGGCCTTGGTGGAGTCGGCCGAAGTCGGTTGTTCTGGGCCGACCCCGCCAGGAAGCCAAGGTGCGTCGAGCGGTGCCGAATCCATATCGGGCAGCGCTCCCAAGCGGTCCCACATGGATGGTTCTTGGGTTTCGTCATTAGATGGATCATCGGGCTGTGGCACCGCACCATTGGAGCACGTGTTTGGCCCAATGGCGCGCCACCCCGGTGTGACCACTCTCATAGCTCTGGTGGCCTAGCTCGTTTAGGAAGTCTGGCCGACCCTGACTAAGCTCAGCAGCCACACAACCCCCAGTTGTTGACTCTCTCCCCATGACTAACCCACGATGGATCCAAGCTTGCGCCGCGCTACTGGCAGCGCTGTGTCTCAGTGCTGTTCTGCCCGCCAGCGCGGTCGAAGACAACGACGCCATTAAGGAAGCCAAAGAAGAGCGCGAGCAAGCCAGGAAGGATCAACTCGCAGCCCAGATTGAGCTTGAACTCATCAAGGCCGAGGATCTCGAAGTCGTCGAGGCACTCACCGCTGCAACCGAACTGGTCAACCTCCAACTCGCCAAGATTGACTCGGCGACGCAACGCCTCGAATCTGCTGAACAGGCCCGCCTGGATGCGCTGTTGGCGCATGCCGAGGCCGGCGAAGACATCGATGAGCTCCAAGACGAAGCCCGGCGGTATGCGGTCCAAGCGTATGTCGACCGAGACGTAGATCGAACCGAAGCCTGGCTCAATGCCGACGACGCCACCAGCGCGGCGCACAAAGTGGCGCTCCTCGACGCCATTGGAACCGAGTCCTTCGACGTGCTCGACCAGTTGCGGGCAATCCAGGCGCAACGAGAGGATCTGCTTGAAGCGGCCGAAGAAGCTGCTCTCGAGGCCGACGACATAGAGGCCGAGCTTTCTAATGCGTTGGTCGAACTAGAGGCACAACAGCAAGTTCAGCTAGACCTCAAGGCTGAACTCGACGAACGCAAAGCTCGATGGGAAGCCGAACTCGCCGAGGCCGAACAAGAAGAAGCCGCCCGAACAGCGTTTATTCAAGCCGAACGAGACCGACTCGAAGCCGAACTCGAAGCTGCACGTCGAGCTCGCCTAGCTGCGGCAACCGTTGACAACCCCAGCCTTGGTGTGGTCACCGACGGTGGCTGGACTTGGCCCACCGCAGGCGCAGTGGCCTCGGGGTTTGGCCAGCGCCTCCACCCAATCTTGGGCTACTACCGCATGCATAGCGGTCTCGACATTGGCGGAGCGCAGGGACAGCCGATCTGGGCTGCACACGATGGGATTGTGCAGCTTGCGGGCTGGAACGGTGGTTATGGCAACACGGTCATCCTGGCCCACGGCGAGAACACCACATCCCTTTATGCACACATGTCGGGTTTCGAAGTTTCCAACGGCGACTACGTAACTGCCGGGCAGCTCATTGGGTATGTGGGAAGCACAGGCTTGTCCACCGGGCCCCACCTACACTTCGAGATCCGCATCAACGGGTCGCCCATTGACCCGAGGCCCTACCTGCCTTAGCCGTGCCGAGCTGGTTGCTACGCGCTCATGATCCCCACGATCGCAAGGATCACAATGATCACGAGGAGCACCAGGCCCAAGGCAAGCACCCACGCCATGTTCTGGGGTCGATACGAGACGGGACGGGCCGCGTCCGTGATTGGCTCGGCGGGCACGTGGTTGCGTGCATGCTCAGGTTTGGGGACTATGCCAGGTGGATCGATACCGACTGTCCCCGATGAGCGCACTTTCTCGGTCCACCGCTGTCCGTCCCAGTAGCGTTGCTCGTGACGACCAAAGGGGTCGGTCTGCCAGGAAGGGGCCGGGGAGGACGCGGCGTTATCGGCAGCCATGTTCGCTGCTCGCATGCACGTCGAGGATGGAGCTTCTGCGCCTCATGTTCGGCTCTTGAACCTCACCTTCTTCAACCCGGTCAACGCCAGTATCTCTGCTGGTGAGTCATATGTCGAGCACCGTTCTTGCTTCGGTCGCCGATTGTGCCGCTGCTAGATTGACGGACATCATCGCACCTGGTCTGTTCTCTCGTACTGCAGTAACAGCGGCGACGGCGTGTGCCGTTGGTGGGCTCGTCCTGACACTCGACGTCAGGCACCGACAGCTGTATCCGGGCGAAGCCGACATCCTTTCTTTCACCCATCGAGTCTTTGGAAGGGTGCTCGGCCCCATGGCTGGTGTGCTCGATGACCTATTCACCGACTACAGCGCAACAGCGATCTATGCGGTGCTGTGGCTGGTTGTGCTGGGCGTTGGTGGGGTTCGAGCCGCGACGGTGTTCACGGTTGCTGGCGCATGCACATCAATGGCTCGGCTCGGCAACCTCGTGGATCGTCCTCGCCCAGACGGCCGCCTCATGTGGTCCGAGAACAGCCTCAACGCTGGTGGCTTTCCGAGCGGACACGTGGTGTACTTCGTTTTGGTTTTCGGAACGATCGCTTGGCTCGCTCACAGCCTGCCCCGCCTGGCTCGCGTGAGCATTCAGAGCGTCTCGATCGTCCTCGTTGTCCTCATTGGCCCGCTGCGGTTGGTGGCGCTTGACCATTGGCCAGCCGATGTCGTGGGTGGCTACGCACTAGCGCTGCCTACGCTTTGGCTAGTGACCTGCGTTCACCGTGGAATCGAGGCCAAGTGGCCAGCCAGCTGCTCGACAACCGCCGTCACATCGGGTGCCGACTCTGCCGAGGCCGAATCCAGCGTGAACGACACTGCCGTAGGCGTCACGTCGCGGTCAACCGCAATAAGCAACTGAGCGCCAGCGGGATCGCCATTGTCCAAGAGCAGTTGAAGGAGGCCGGCCTCGGGGTCCATGTAGCTCACTTCGCCCATAGCCGAGGCAGCTTCTAGGAGATGCACAAAAACATCCCCTGCCGGAGCCGCGAGCGTCATGGGTCTGACCGCTGGTGTCTGGGCTTGCGACGCCGTGGCGGGCGTCTCAGTTTGCGGATCCGGGCTAATGCGAAGCTCGCGCGTGCCCCCGCTGGTTGCGCGAGCCACTACGGTCCAAGCAGCTGTCAACGCAGCGGTGTGCGCAGTTGCATCGGGGTTCGGGTCGACGTCTGGGTGGTGGTCGCGAAGGCGCCGGCGGTAGGCGTGTCGCATCTCATCCCAAGACATGGCGCGCTCAAGCCCAAGGGTTGCCAGGGCAGTATCCACCTCAGCTGCAGAAGGTGCTCGGTCGGCCATGGTCGCAAATGTAGCTGGCCGGCAGCGAAGCGGCGGCGGGGGTGTGCGTTCTTGGATCTGCCTGTTGTACGGGGTGGCGTTGCTATGAACGTTTAGCTGCCGCGCATGCGCTGCTCCTGCCTGGAACACTTACGGACATGCGTTTCTTGCTTTCTGAAATCGCCTCCGCAACCGAGGGGAGGCTGCTCGGTGCCGACCTCGAAGTCGACGGCGCCTCCATCGACTCCAGAGCAATCGAACCTGGTGCGTTGTTCGTGCCCATCGTCGCCGACCGCGACGGCCACGAGTTTGTTGATTCGGCGATGGCCAATGGAGCCGCCGCGCATCTAACCACGGCTGCGTCCAGCTCTCACCCGGCGATCGCGGTCGCTGACACGACGACGGCGTTACAGAACATGGGCCGCCTGGCCCGACGTCGGGTCGCAGGCTCGGTGATTGGAGTCACAGGATCGGTGGGCAAGACCACCACGAAGGACCTTATGCGCGCTGCGCTAGCGCAGAGCACGGTCGTCCACGCCAGTCATCAATCGTTCAACAACGAACTTGGCGTGCCGCTCACCCTTGTGCAGGCCCCTGATGACGTCGCAGTTGCGGTAACAGAGATGGGAGCACGCGGTGTGGGGCACATTGCTTTGCTCTGCGGGATTGCTAGACCCGACATTGGTGTGGTGCTCAACGTGGGCGGGGCCCACACAGAACTATTCGGTGATCTCGATGGTGTTGCGCGAGCAAAGGGCGAGCTTGTTGAAGCTCTGCCGGCTAGCGGGACAGCGATCTTGAACAGCGACGACGCTCGGGTACGGGCAATGGCAAGCAGAACAGCGGCGAACGTCCTCCAGTTTGGCAATGCGGCTGACGTTGCGGCCACCGAGGTACGCATCGACGACAACCTTTGCGCCACGTTCGTGCTGAACACCCCTTGGGGTTCGGCTCGATGCGCCTTGACCATGGCGGGGGCCCACATCGTTCCAAACGCACTAGCTGCGGCCGCGGCAGCGCTCAGCGTGGGCGCCCCCCTTGAGGCTGTGGTTGAGGGCCTATCGGCAGCGACCGGCTCGCCGTGGCGAATGGAAATCCATGAGCTCCAGAGCGGGGCTGTGGTCATCAACGACGCGTACAACGCAAATGCGCTCTCCATGCACGCCGCCATCGACGGTCTGGTTCGACGCCCCGCTAGCCGACGCGTCGCAGTGGTGGGCGTGATGGCCGAGCTTGGTAATCGACACGACAGCGATCATCGCGAGATCGGGGAGCGGCTGAGCGCCGAAGGCATCGAAATCATTGCCGTTGGCACGCAGGACTACGGTGGCACCGTCGTGGCCGACATTGCCGAGGCAGAGCGGCACCTGGGGCAGCTTGGCCAGGGCGACGTCGTGCTCCTGAAGGCGAGTCGAGTGGCGGGGCTCGAGCGTTTAGCCGAGCGCCTCCGGAGGCAGTAACCAGCCGGGCAATAGCTCGCTATTCCGTCGCGGTTGGTAGCTCATCGGGCATCAGAGGCGAGTTGGTTTTGTGGTAGTCGGCCAAAAGAGCTGCGTCGCAGTGCGAGCAGAGGTGGATGAGCCGGGCGCTCTGCATAGACAGCTGGGTTCCACGGGACTTCTCAACCACGGCTTGGAAGGCTGGGCGCACATCTTCGCTACCGCATCGATCGCACCTCGGCGTGAGGTCGCGCTGCCAGGTGAGCCCACAGGCTTCGCACACAATGAAAATGTTGTCTCCGCTGCGCTCGCCCCGCAGATTCTCGTCTTCGTTGCATCGCGGACAACACACCAGCCTCGACATCTGTCCTACGGTAGTCGTTGTTATCCTGGTGGCTTGCCCCGGTCTCATTACGACGTCCTTGGAAGTCCTGCCACCGCATCGCCAGTACAGCTGCGCAAGGCGTACCTCAGGCGCGCTCGACAGCTTCACCCCGACCAGTTCGGAGATCGGCCACCAGCCGAGCGAGCCAAAGCCGAGCGGGCCATGCAAGAACTCAACGCAGCCTGGGCGGTCCTCTCTGATGCCGATGCGCGCCGTGCTTACGACGTGTCCCTGCTGGACAGGCGCCCATCCATGGGCACCGATCGGGTTGTCTCTGCTCGTGCGAAAGAGTGGCAGCCATTCGATGCAACGTCAGCGCCGGTGCCGCCACGTGCGCCGAAAGGTCCTGTGGTCGCCGATCAGCGTGACATGGAAATCCGCGGAACCGCCCGTTTGTTGCGCCCCTTGCCACTTCTGATCCTGTTTGGGTCCATGACTGCCCTCATCGTGCTGGCGGCGCTGGTTGGCGGCGACGACGATGCACAGTCGCCAACGAGTCCAGCGCGGACCGATGTTCCGGCGGGCACTCCGCTTGGTTGCATCGATATCAATCCGGTCGCAGTGGAGGTTCCGTGTGGGGCACACGATGCCCTGGTCTGGGATGTGATCCCCGCTGGCGAAAGCTGCGCCGACGAATACGAGGCGATCTACCGCCAGAGCCTGGGTGGGCTCTACTGCATCACGCGAACGAACTAACTTCACGCTCGGTTGCCACAGGCGTGACGGTTGCCACATTGCGTGGTAGGCGCGTACCGTGTGGGCCCAAGCACAGGTATCGTTACCGCTTCGTAACTGCGCCCACGTGTGGCGCCGCCGGCCCATGCGGGTCTGGTCTCTGTGCACGAGGAGAGACGCACCGTGCAAGCTTTCACATTCAGTCGACGTATTGGCGCGCTGGCCGTTCTGGCCCTGCTGGCCGCCGCTTACCCTGGCAGCGTCGGGGCCCAAACCCAGACGGTAGCCAATGACCTCAACGGCGATGGCAATGGCGACCTCTTAGTGGGCTCACCGCTCGAGGACCTGGGCAAGCTCGACCAGGCCGGAATCGTCCATGCCATCTACTCGAACGGCGATACGCTGCGCGCCGCGAGGAATCGGGCAGTGTCGAGGCCTAGGTCCCAGCGCGAAGACGGCGACAGCTTTGGATCCTCCGTTGAAATCGTTGATGTCAATAACGACGGGTTTGGTGACGCCATT
This sequence comes from Acidimicrobiia bacterium, assembly GCA_030431575.1. Taxonomy (GTDB): domain Bacteria; phylum Actinomycetota; class Acidimicrobiia; order Acidimicrobiales; family UBA8592; genus JAUIIS01. The sequence continues at coordinate 12,708 of JAUIIS010000056.1, forward strand.
GTAGGGGCGTCGGGTGTGAGCGTTGGCGAGGCGGCCCGTGCCGGGCAAATCACCGTGCACTTCGGCTCGAAGGACGGCATCAGGAAACGGCCCGACCAGATAATCCGACAGGGAATCGATGGCGCCGCCGGGGCTGGCGAGACCGGCGACCTCTTTGGCTTCAGCTCGGTTGGTGCCGACTTCAACGGCGACGGCTTCGGTGACGTGGCCGTTTCAGCGCCGTACGAAACCGTTGCAGATCAGCAGTGGGCTGGCGCGGTCACCGTTTTCTACGGCTCTGCCAATGGCTTGGACCCTGCATCGAGCATCGAACTAACGCAGGCTGCCCCCGAAGCAGGCGACAACTTCGGTTGGGTTCTCGCTGCCGGCGACTTTGATGGCAATGGTTTGGCCGACTTGGCCGTAGGGGCACCGGGCGAAGATGTTGGCAACAACGCCAATGCCGGAGCGGTGGCCATCTTCGGCGATCTGGGCTCGAACAGCGCACAACAAACGGGAGGCTTTAGCCAGGCTGGAGCGGTCAAGGAACGTCCTGAAGCAAACGACCTGTTTGGGTTTGCCCTTGGCGTGGCCGACCTCAACTGCGACGGCCATGACGATCTTGGGGTGGGCGTGCCAAATGAGTCCATCGGCGGCATCGATCCCGCAGGAATGGTGAACGTTCTCCTTGGGTCCTCAGGCGGCCTGACCACCGCTGGCAATAAGAAGTTGACCCAGCGCTCACGTCGGGTCGCGGGAACGTTGGGCTACAACCAGTTCGGTGCTGCTCTGGCCGGGGGCAACTTCGACGGAGACAAGTGCGGCGACCTCGCCATTGGTGCCCACACGACCGATGTTGGTTCCGATGGCCGCCGTCTGTGTTCGAACACGGTGGGTTGTGTGTCCGAGGCTGGAGCAGTCGTTGTGGTCTACGGCCACAAGGCATGGCCCAAGAAGTCCAGCTCCGCCGAGTTCAGTCAGCGCGGTCCTGTGGCGGGAGCCCCAGAAGCCGCTGACTTTTTTGGGCGCACGCTCGCTGTCATCGACACCAATGGGGATGGACGCGACGAATTGGTTGTCGGTGCCCCCAGCGAAGACATTGGGAACCGCCGCGACGCTGGCGGCATCACCGTATTGATCGGCAGTCGCGGCGGCCTAACTGGCGCGGGGTCCTATGGGTACAGCCAAGCTGGTCCGATCAAAGGCAAGCCAGAGCGCTTCGACCAGTTCGGGTCTTCACTTCTCGATGGCGGAAGCTGAACCAATTCCTGTAGCCGCCATCCGGTAGATGCCGTCGTAGACCGCCAAACTGAGAATGAGCTGCACTGTGCCCGCGCGACCGTAGGCGGCTTCGAGACGGTCGCGGAAGGCTTGATCGATGCTGCGGACATCGAGCGTGAACCGCTCCGCAGCATCTTGAGCGAGAGCGTCGCTGTCGCCTCTCGCGGCCTTGGGCTGGCTGACACCAATCAGCTTGGCCAGCCGAGCCGTTGCATCGTGGAGGCTGCTCTGGTCAATGCCATCGAACGCGTCGATGCGCGCTGCGAGCGCTTCCCAGTAGCGAGCTAGGTCGGGTCGAGACACAAGATGACCAGCCAATGGGTGGCGGCGACTGGCCGGTGTGGGTTGGGCGTCAGGTGCGGCAGGGGTGGATAAGACAGTGGTTTCCATGTGGTCAGGCTCGAGGCCCAACGCAATGAGCATTTTGGAGAACCCATGGAAGAGCCCGATACCCAAGCCGAGTTCAGTGAGCTCTTCTTGGCTGAAGTCGTCAACAAGTCGGGCGGCAAGCTGTGGTGCGGGATTGGCTGGCGCCTGAATAAACAGATCGGTGAATTCCAGCGCCGTCAGCCACTTTGGGGGGAGTCCGTGGTCGGCGAAGCCGTCGTCGATGAGTTCTGCGCGTTCTTCGGTGAGCCCCGCCTCACGGGCGAGGGAAAACCGGACGTTGCGTCAATAGCCGCAGTCGGTGACGCGGGCGTTGCGTAGACGCACTGCCTCCTTGAGTTCTTGGCTAAGTAAGCCGTTGCGCCAGAAGGTGCCATACAACGCAAAGAAGGCCTCGCCGGCCTCGGGGGCGGCATCGAAGAGCCCGCTTCCAGATGACTCACTCATAGCTCCACCATGCTCCTCATCGTTCGCTCGTGCACCGCTTTAGATGACGAGGTTCACCAGCTTGCCAGGTACGGCCACAACTTTCTTGGGTTCAGCGCCATCGAGCTGGGCCGCAATCGTGGGATGCGACAGCGCCGCTGCGCTCATCGTCTCTTTGTCGGCTTCGGCAGCGATCTTGATACGGGCCCGGACCTTGCCGTTGACCTGCACTGGGATCTCAATGGTGTCGGCCACGAGCAGATTGGGATCGGCCTTTGGGAACTGCTGATAGACGACCGTCTCGTCGTGTCCGAGCTTGGCCCAGAGTTCCTCGGCGATGTGCGGTACGAGAGGACCGAGCATGAGGACCAGCGGCTCGGCGATCTCGCGTGGTGTCGGCCCGTCGTGCTTGGTGACTTCGTTGTTGAGCTCGGTGATTTTGGCAATTGCGGTGTTGAACCGCAACGCGTCCATGTCGGTACCAACCGCGTCGACTGTTTGGTGCAGGGCTCGCACGAGATGCTCGGGTGCGGGGTCCTCAGACACGGCAAGCTCGCCGCTGTCTTCGTCGACGA
>JAUIIS010000426.1 GCA_030431575.1 Acidimicrobiia bacterium
GGGCTGACCTCACCCCAAGCTTTGGAGATCATTAGAGGCTGCTGGGGGCTAAACGTGGTTGGTTGCGACTTGGTTGAGGTAGCACCGGCCTATGACCCAACAGGCAACACAGCGCTGACCGCTGCCAACCTGTTGTACGAGATGCTCTGTGTCTTGCCAGGCGTAGAACGGCGCGTCTAGCGCACCGGGCTCAGGCTCCACAGCGCGTGAGTTGTCGCTGGGGCACCGCTACATCGCCAGCGCAGGCTTGGGGCAGCCGCCGCAGAGTTCGGCGATCAGTGCAGCGAGCGCCAACGTGGTCTTGTCTTCGAGATAAGGCCCCACGATTTGAACGCCAATGGGCAGTCCGTCTCGATCTGCGCCGATGGGCACCACGGTGGCCGGCAGGAACGCGGCACCCGCAGGCCCGGTCCAGCCAAAGAGGTCCATGTAGGGACGGTCGACGCCGCCAATGGTGGTGCGGCGCTCCCATTGCTGTGGCGAGTGGTCGTGCGGGATGGCGGCTCGGGGCTGAACGGGCATGAGCATGATGTCGAAGCTGGTGAAGAACTCTTCCCAGCGTTTGCGCAGCTGAAGCCGACGTTCGTTGTCGGCTAGCCAGTCGCGGTGACGTTGTGAGGCGGCTTTGCGGAGCTCGGCCATGTGGCCTTCGCCGGGGTTGGCTGCCATGGCTTCGATGGCACCGCGGTCGTGGCTCCCGGCAAGCGCGGCTTGGAGGAGGCGGCTGAACACGCCGTCGATCTTTTCGAGGGTGAATGCTGGGCGTGCCTCGATATCGACGGACACGCCCGCCCCATCAAGCAGCGCGGCGAGGTGCATCAGAGCATCGACGGTGTCTGGGTCAACGGGGCAATAGTCGTCGTCGAACCACCCGGCGACCCTGAGCTTTGCGGCATCTTGATTCCGCGACGGGGGCAACGCGATGCTCCACGCCGGGCGCATCCAGCGGTCTGGACCCACCAGGAGGTCGAGGGCGAGTTCGAGGTCCTCGACGTGTCGGGCCATGGGCCCAGCCACGGCCAGGTCTGCTTGGCTGAGCGTGCCGGGCATGCCCGGGATCTGCCCGTGGGCGGGAACGGCACCGTAGCTGGGTTTGTGGCCCATGACGCCGCTGTAGTGGGCGGGAACCCGAATGCTGCCACCAATATCGCTCCCGAGTTCTAGTGGGGTGAAGCCCATTGCCAGCGCTGCAGCCGAACCGCCAGATGAGCCACCCGGCGTGCGGTCGAGGTTGTGCGGGTTGTTGGTGCACCCATAGACCTCGTTATGACTTTGGATGTCGCCGGCCCAGATGGGCAGATTGGTCTTGGCGAACGGAATGGCACCCGCGGACCGCAGGGCCGCCACCGGTGCCGCGTCTTCGGAAGGCACAAAGTCAGCAAGCTCTGGGGCTCCCGAAGTAGTGATGCAGCCTTTGGTTTGGAATGAGTCCTTGATGGTCAGCGGAACCCCGTGAAGCGGACCCAGCGGCCGACCGGCGGCGTAGGCTTCGTCGGCCTCAAGTGCGCCAGCTTCGGCTTGGTCCAGGTCCCAGTGCACCACGGCATTGATGGGGCCGTCGAGCGCCTCGACGCGTTTCACGAAATGCGCTAGCGCTTCTCGGCTCGAGACCTCGCCGGATCCAATGACGCGAGCCAGTTCCGTTGTGGAAAGCCAATGCAGATCTGTTTCGGTCATCGCGGTGACTCCAGGGTGGTCGGCGCGGTCATTGCAGGCCCCCATAGGCGCCCCCATCTACAGGCAGCGCAGCGCCGGTGATGAACTTGGCCTGATCCGAGCAAAGAAAGGCGGTCACTTTGCCAAAGTCGGCAGGGTCACCGACAACCCCGGTTGGCACGGTGGCGCCTAATGCGTCGAGGTCGTTGTAGAGGTCGCCCAGACGCTGGGTGGCGTGAAGGCCGGGTTGAACCGAGTTGACGGTGACCCCGTCTGGAGCGACCTCGAGGGCCAGCGTTTTGAGGAAGCCGGTGTAGCCGGCGCGGGCTGTATTCGACAAGATGAGCTGCCCAATGGGCTGGCGGACGCTGATGGACGTGATAGCAACCACGCGCCCCCACTTTTGGGCTTGCATCGCAGGCACTGCGGCCTTACACAGGCCAACCATAGACGTAAGGTTGAGGTTAAGGGCTTGGTCGTATGCGCTGGTAGGAGTGCTCGCAAATGTCCCAGGAGGAGGCCCTCCGTTGTTGGTGACCAAAATGTCGATGCCACCCAAAACCTCGTTGGCCTGAGCAACCAGGCCCTCCGCAGCGGCGATGGAATCGAGATCCGCCACCACGGGGGTCCCGCCGCCGATCTCATCGACGGCCTCGTTGAGGCGACCCATATCGCGACCCGACACCACCACCTCACAACCCGCCTCAAGCAAAGCTCGAGCGGTCTCTCGACCCAGCCCCAAGCTCGATGCTGCTACCAATGCTCGTTTACCAGCAATGCCAAGATCCATTGCCCTGTTCTACCCCACCAGCGAACCCCGTGCCGGTCCAACAAGTCCAGACTTTGGCATCGTGCGACAGCGACCCAGCCAAGGGCTAGCGTCGTGGCCGTGCCCAGCCTGTTCTCACAATACAAGTACCGCGTTATGGCGGTCTACATCGCTGGCCTGTTCATCCAAGTCATCGACGGCACGGTGGTCAACATTGCGGTGCCCACGCTGGCCGAAGAGTTCGGCGTCGACGCCACCGACGTCGACTGGGCCATCATTGGTTTCTACATTGCGCTGGCCGTTGTCATCCCCATCTCGGGCTACCTGGCTGACCGCTTTGGGACAAAGCGCCTGTTCCTGCTTGCCCTGTCGGGGTTCGTCATCACCTCG
>JAUIIS010000427.1 GCA_030431575.1 Acidimicrobiia bacterium
AATCGCACTGCGGTTCACCAACGACCCGCTCGTGCGGGCATCGCGCTTCGAGCGCCTACGCGAGGAGCTTGGTGAGGCGTTCATCGCCGTGGAGATCGATAGTTCTCCGGACAATCCGTCGGGCTACGACTCAAAGGCACACTCGGTGTTAACCACCGAATGGACCGACCAGCCAGGTACACCCACCTACGCTGCGCATGATCTTGTCCTCCAGCATTTTGGGGAACGCCTGTAGCACCCGTTAGCCAAAGGGGCGAGTACGAGCACACGGTCGGCCGCGGGCACAGGCGCGGCGACTAACGTTGAAGCCGGTTGTGGCCGCCGCCCAAGGGCGTCCCAAAATCGCGGGAGCATTCCATGAACCAACTTCGACGACTCGCCCTGTTCTTTGTGCTGGCCCTTGTGGCCACTGCATGCGTCAAAGTCGACATGCGCATCGACGTCGCCGACGACGGGTCCGCCGAAGTATCGGGCATTGTGGCGCTCAACGCCTCCACTATCTCCGACCTCGCAGAAGACTTTGGCGACGAGAGCATGGGCGATCGAGACTCCATATGCGACGAGTTCGCGGCCGAGCAGACAACGGGCAGCGGCGAGGCCCTCGAGTCCCAGCCCTACAGCGACGGCGACTTCTGCGGCGTCCAGTTCTCTGGACAACTCAGCGCCGATGAGGTTGCCCAAGAAATGGGCACTCTCGCGCAAAGCGATGACTTCGTCATCGAAGAACGCAACGGCGGCTGGTACTTCGAAATGCAACTCAGCGAAGACAATCTCGGCACCGGCGATCTCGATGGCGCTGAAGACTTCCTTGACCTCGACGACCTCTTTGGCGGAGCCGAATACATCATCCGGGTGCGGCTGCCTGGCAAACAGGTAGACCACAACGGTGTCATCGAAAGCGACGGGACAGTTGTGTGGGATCTCGACCTGCTCAACCCGCCCGAACGCATCTTCTTGCAGACCGAGCCAGGTGAGCGCGAGACCGGTCCCGGGCTTGGCGACGACGGCGGCGGTTCCAACACCGCAGTGATCATCATTGTTGTCCTGGCACTGCTTGCGTTGGCGGCGGCTGCGTTCTTCTTGTTGCGCAACAAGAAGAACGATGGTGGTGACGATGATGCCCAACCGGAGCCGCGCTTGGGCGGCGCAGACAGTGCTGCATACACCGGCGCTACCCCGCCAGCCAGCACAGCAGGCGACTTCGCCGCTCCACCAGCAGGCGGTTTCGCCCCACCCGCAGGCGACTTCGCCGCTCCTTCTTTGGGTGAGGCAGCCCAAGCCACCTCACCGTCGCCGCCGGCGACCGAACCCACCGCCCAACAGCCCGGCCCTGCAACCGCGGACACGCCCCCCGCAGGTGCCCAGCCCACAGGTACCGAGCCCACAGCCCCAGCGGCTGCCTCCAGCGCACCCAGCGGCTCGCCCACACCCGAAGAAGCCACCGGGGCTCCAGCCTGGGATCCTGTCCGCGGCCAGTACGTCCAATGGGACCCAACCGCCAACCACTGGCTCGTGCACGACCAGGCCAGCGGCGAATGGAAGGTTGAGTAAGCGCCCACCCGACGAGCGACCGGCTGACCCTTATCCGAGGTCAAGAACCTCAAGGAGTTCGAGATGGTCGCTGATCACATGGTCAGCTTCGTCATGGCCTTCTTCGGTGTCGTCGCGTCCGCCGCTGTAACGCACCGCACACATGCCATGGGCGCGGGCGCCAGCCACGTCGGTCCGGCGCAGGTCGCCAACATGGGCTGACTGGGTTGGGTCCACCCCACCTAGTCCACCAAGTGCATGCGCAAAGATCGTTGGATCGGGCTTGAACACACCAACCTCATCCGAAAACGAGCAATGGTCCACAAAGTCATAGACGCCTAGCTCAACGAGCCACGTTCGCAACTGCTGGCTGTGCACTGCGCCGACGTCGCAAACAATGCCGATCGCCACCCCGGCGTCTTTAAGGCTGGCGAAGGTCTCCCCCACGTGTGGCAACAGCTCGCGTGGCACCGCCAACGAGGCGTCGAGATGCGCCGCAACCAACTCGGTCCCTAGCGAGCTAGTGGGGTCGACTCCCAAGAAAGCTGCAGCATCGGCAGCGCTCTGTGCTGGCTCGGCTGGCTGGTTAGCTTTCCACCGGCGCTCGAACCCTTCCCACCCGTGCCGGAACGCGGCGGCGAGTTCCTCTTCGCTCACTGCCCGGCCAGCCTCAGAAAAGAGTTCGGTCCACAGGGACCGGCGCAACTTTAGCGGCGCGTCAGTCTCGACAATCAGCGTGTTCCAATAGTCGAATGTGACAGCTCGCAGCTGCATCAGCGGACCCCCAAGCCTCAGGGTTTGTGCCCGGACAGCCGAAACAACCTGGTCTGGCGGATCGGCGTCAACCCGATCTTACGAACGCACCACACCGTCGGCTACCGCAGCAGCCGAAACTGCCGGCGCAACAGCCTCAACAACAGAGGTGTCAAACACCGAGGGGACTACGAAGTCGGGGCTCAGCTCCTCGTCAGACACGCTGTCGGCGATTGCAGTGGCAGCGGCCAGCTTCATGTTCTCGGTGATATCGGTAGCACCAACATCGAGCGCACCGCGGAAGATGCCAGGGAAAGCAAGAACGTTGTTGATCTGGTTTGGATAGTCGCTGCGACCGGTGGCCATAACAGCGGCCAGCCCATCGGCATGTTCGGGGCGGATCTCGGGGTTGGGGTTTGCCATGGCAAACACAATTGGATCCGGAGCCATGTTGCGTAGATCAGAGGCATCGATGAGGTCGGGGCCGCTCACGCCCACAAAAACGTCCGAGCCTTTCAACACCTCGG
>JAUIIS010000057.1 GCA_030431575.1 Acidimicrobiia bacterium
CGAACATGGACGACCTCACCAGACACGCCCAGGACTTCCAAATCCGGACCGGGTTCACCTACACAATCCTCGATGGCGAGGAGATCATTGGGTGCCTGTACATCTACCCGTCGCCAACTGCTGGCGCGCGCGTAAGGTCCTGGGTGCGTGCCAGCCGTGCTGAGTTAGACGTTTCGACATGGCAGGCGATTTCCACATGGCTCGAAACCGATTGGCCATTCACGACAATTGAGTACGGGGCCCGCTAGGGCACTCGGGGGGAGACCTGCGGTGATGTCGCAACGATCCGAGTCAGCAGAAGAGGCGGAGTTTCACGAACTCCAGAGGAAACTCGCCGCTGTCTACAACCTCAACACACTGGACTCCACCACCCCACACGTTGTGGTTTTGATGCCGTCGTTCAGCATCGGCGAAGGCCTGCTCTCCCACTATGGCGGGCGACTCCCCGCGCTTGAGCACCGTTTCCTTGTCGGCTTGTTTCTGCTGCGGATGCCAGCAGCACGGCTCATCTACATCTGCGCAACCGAGCCATCTCCAGCCGTCATCGACCATTACTTCTCGTTGCTGCCAGAGTCGCTGAACGCCCGGGAGCGCTTCCGTCTGGTCGCAGTCGGAGACGCTACGGCAGGACCCGTTGCAACGAAGCTCCTGGACCGTCCCGACCTGCTGGCCGACATCGAAGAGTGGATCGGCGGCGACCCAGCGTTCATCGAGCCCTGGAATGTGGCCGAGCCTGAGCGACAACTTGCGCTGCGGCTTGGACTGCCAATCATGGGCTCGGATCCCGATCTGTGGCACATCGGTTTCAAGAGTGCTGGCCGCCACCTGTTTCGAGAGGCCGGCGTGCCCATTCCCGAGGGCGTTGAGGACTTGACAACGGTTGCCGACGCAGTCGACGCCATAGAAGGCCTGCGCGAAACCCAACCGGACCTGCCGGCCGTCATTCTCAAACACGACGACTCCGGTGCCGGCGACGGTAACGCCGTGATCCCAACAAACGACCTCGAGCCGCCAGGCTCCATCAGAGCCCGTCGGCGTTTATGGAGTCGCGTCAACCACTTGGCGCCCTGGTACCTCGACACCCTCGAGCTTGGCTTCATTGCCGAAAGCAGGATCGTGGGCGACGAGTTCACTAGTCCAAGCGCCCAACTCGAGATCCGACCCGACGGCAGCGCAGTTGTTCTCTCCACCCATGAGCAAATCTTGGGCGACGACGACCAGGTGTACCTGGGTTGCCGCTTCCCCGCCAACCCTGCCTACGCCCCGGCTCTCGGGGAGCAAGCATTGACCGTTGGCGGCCTCTTGGCCGAACGCGGTGGCCTGGGACGCGTTGGTGTGGACTTTGTGGCGGCGCGATCCAACGACGGGCCGTGGTCGGCCTACGCCATCGAAATCAACCTTCGCAAGTCCGGCACCAGCCATCCCTATAGCGTGCTCCGTCACCTCGCCCCCGGCCGGTACGACCCCGATACCGCGACCTACACCGACGACACAGGCCAACCGAAGTTCTACGTGGCGTCAGACAACCTTGTAGAAGAGCACTGGACCGGTCTCCCCGAGCATGAGGTCATTGCCGCGCTCGGCCAAGCCGGTGTCTTGTTCGACACGTCATCGAGAACCGGGGTGGTTCCTCACATGTTGTCGTGCCTTGCTATCGACGGCCGTTTCGGCATAACCGCAGTTGGCGCTTCACCTCAGCACGCCGACGAGCTCTACGACGCCACCATCGTCGCTGTTCGAGAACTGGCCGACAGCTACGACTGAAACCGCCTAACCGAGGACTAGGCTCCTGACTTCCGCGAGGCAGTCGATCGTTTCAAGGTCCACGGCCGGTTCGATGCCCATGGTTCGCACGACGACCTGTTGCACCCCAGCCTCAGCCCAAGGTGCCAGCTGCTCGGCCACTTCGGCAGGCGAGCCGATGAGGAGCTGGTCTTGCCGCAAGCCCCTGTAGCCGCGCTCGACTCTGTCGGCGGCAAGGGCATGCGCACGGGGTCCATCGGACAAGACGAGTGCGTCGCGTCGCATCATGACTCTCGGCCGAGTTCCGTGCGCTTCGCACGCAGAGCGGTAGATCTCGTCGCTGGCCCTGAAGGCCTCGAACGTCTTACCAGGTCCGGTGTACCAGGCAGCGCCAAAACGAGCGGCGCGCCGGACTCCGCTGTCGGCGCCAGTGCCCATCCACCAGTCGACCGGCCGATCCGGAACTAGCCCAATCGATGCATCCTCGAAGCCGAAGCGTTCGCTCGATACCACCTCACCAGCGAGAAGGCCCTGAACAACACGCACGCCTTCCTCGAACACCGAGACTCGATGGTCCGTCGATTGGCCCAGCGCAGCGAACTGGCGAGGATCCCCGCCAAGACCGGTCTGCACAATGAACTGATCGTCATGCAGACAGGCCAAGGTGCCAACCTGTTCGGCCACCAGAACCGGCGACCACTGAGGCAGCAAGAACAGACAGCCCGCTGGCCTTCCAGTCCACTCGGCTAGCAGCCGTCCAAGCGCAGGAGTGTTCTGGAGGTAGCCGCCCGGCGGGCCAACGAGGTGCTGGTCGCCCAGCGTCAACGAGTCCAGCTGGGCTGCAGCCGCCGCCCTAGCTCGAGCAATGAGATGCTTGCCCGCCGCGGTGGGCGGCAGGCTGGACGCGGACGCAAGCGATATTCCAAGCTCCATCCTGTGAAGCTAGCACCCGCCTTTGGACAAGCTGGTGGGTTGCTGGCGACACCGGCAGGGCTATGCAAGCACGCATGCGAGCGTCGCGATGTAATGGAGGCATGCACCAACCCCGCTCGCACCACCTCGGCCGCTTCCGAGCTCTCGGATGCGCGCTAGCACTTGCGCTGTTGGCGGCGGCGTGCGGCTCCAGCGGAACCGACGCTGTCGCCCCCAACACGCAGGAGCCCCAGGCCGAGGATTCGACTCCCGAGCAGGAGCAGGAGCCGGAGCCGGAGCCAGAACCCGAGCCCACGGTTGAGGTTCCAACCGCCGAGACCGTCCTGGTGGTGACCGGCGACGAAGAGATGGTGTTCGACTGGACAACTGACCGGTGCGAGGACGAACACATCCCCGACATCGCGGCACGGGCCATCCGTAACGCCGATGGCCTCGTTCAGCTCTATGTCACCCACTACGTGACCTACGCCATGACGGGCACCGACCTCAACGACGTCGCCAGCGACTGCGACACGACAACCTGGCAGTCCGCCTTTGACCCTGACCCGTCAACCTTTGACGAGGCCGGATGGATTGCGGCCCCTTACACCGAGGATGGCCAGACCGTGTACGCCGTCATCCACAACGAGTACCGAGGGTTCGTGTTCCGAGCCGAAGATCGTTGCTTGCTGGGCGACTACCTCTCGTGCATCGACGTAAGCCTCACCATGGCGGTGTCCAGCGATGGCGGCGCCACCTACAGCCACATCGCTGAGCCTCCCAACCACCTCGCCGCTTCGTTCCCGTACGTGTATGACCCCGAAGGCGTGCCATCGGGTTTATGGCAAACCAGCAACCTCATCAAGCGGGATGATGGCTATCACTACCTGCTGGTCAACATCAGCCACTATCCCGAGGTGGCCGGGGACGATCCCCAGCAGTGGGCTTGTTTGCTGCGCAGCGACGATCTGGCCGACCCGGGTTCGTGGCGCTACTGGAATGGCGTGAACTTCAACGGTGAGTTCGTGAACCCGTACCTAGAGTCCACCGAAGATGCGACCGTTTGCCCACCAGTGGCCCGCCCACAGCTTGACGCGGCCCTTGTCGAAGGCTTGATCTACGACGAAGCCCTTGGCCAATACATCGCGGTGGGCATGACCAACTCAGCAGTAACGGGCGGCGAACTTGGGGTCTACTACTCATTCTCTGATGACTTGATCACCTGGTCGGATCGCCAACTTCTGATCGAACTACCCATGCCCCCAAACGTCAACGCCGACACCGATCTGCGCTACGCCTACCCCACCATCATCGACCCCGACAGCGCGTCACTGAACTTCGACACCAGCGACGGCGAGATGTACCTCTACATCACGCGCATGAACGCTGGCGGCGGCAGTCTGGACCGAGACCTGATGCGCTTCCCCATCGCCATCGAGACGCGCGACCTGGTGGCGCCGTCGTGGGACTTTGACACCGATGGCGACCTCGGAGGGTGGCAGCCCGTAAACCAGCTGAACCCAGTTGATGTCAGCAACGGCGTGCTGGTGGCGTCGACAACCGGCGACGATCCCTACATGGAGAGCGAGACGCTTCGGTTCCCGGGCCCCGCCTACCCAGCGATGTCTGTCGAGATGAGCGTGACCGGTGACGGCGACACCACGATCGGGCAGATCTTCTTCCTCACCGCCGATGATCCAGCCTGGAGCGAAACGAACTCGCAGACGTTCGAGATCGTCGCCGACGGAACAATGCGTGAGTACACCATTGACCTTTCCACCAATCCCAGGTGGGGCTCGACCATCACCGGCTTGCGGCTAGACCCAGGGGCGATCGCGGGCGCCGAGATCGAAATCGACAGCATCACGTTCGCACGCGCCGAGTGAGCTAGCTCTGGCGCACTGCCTCTCGGGCCTCAGCCAAGCTGAAGCGACCGGCGTAGAGGGCCTTGCCGACTACCGCGCCTGTAAGCGGCACACCTCGAGCTGCCAGCCTGGCCAAAGCGGCCAGATCTTCGGTCGACGAGATACCGCCTGACGCAACCAGGGGCGTTGCGGAAACCTCCGAGATTGCCTCGTAAAGCTCAAGGTTTGGGCCGCTCAGCATCCCGTCTCGCCTCACATCAGTGACCACATAACAAGCGCACTTCAGATCGTCCAGCCAACCCAATGTCTCCCACAGGTCTCCGCTGTCGGCACTGCCCCCTCTCCCCGCCAGCGTGTAGCTCACAGATCCGTCTCGCTGCGTGTCAATACGAACATCCAGGCTGATAGCCAGCCGATCGCCATAGGTTTGTGCCAACCGGGCACAAAGCTCTCGATCCTCTACGGCGGCGGTGCTGAGGTTGACGCGCTTGCAATCGGTCGCCAAGGCTTCCTGTGCAGTGGCAGCGTTGGCGATGCCGCCTGACAGCTGCACGTTGATTTCAAGTTCCCCGATGACTGAGCGCAGAAGCTGGGCGTTTGAGCCACGCCCAAACGCAGCATCGAGATCCACCAGGTGAACCCAGCTCGCGCCTTCAACCTGCCATTGGCGAGCGACCTCAAGCGGATCGCCGTGAACGGTTTGGCTTGCAGCGTCGCCCTGCACAAGCCGCACCGCCTGCCCACTAGCCACGTCGACAGCAGGCAACAGAGCGAAAGTCACCGCGTCAGGCTAGCCAACGCCGTACCTCTCGGACGCCTAAAGTGCAGCGCCATGGAGCACCTCCCGCCCATTCAGTTCGCCCCAGCCAGAGGGGGACGCATTGCCTACCAACGCTTCGGCGAGGGCACCGTCCCGCTTGTCGCAATCCCCCCGGCCGCGCAGAACATCGAGGCCAGCTGGGAACTGCCCGAACTGCGAAGCATGTTTACCCAGCTTGGGAGCTTCTGCGACTACATCCATTTCGACAAGCGCGGCACCGGCGCCTCCGACACCAACCAACTCGTCCCCGGTATTGACGAACGCGTCGACGACCTGCGTGCGGTGCTCGATCATGCCGGGCTTGAACGCGCCCACCTCTTTGCGCAGTCTGAAGGCGGCCCCATGACGTTGCTGTTCGCTGCCGCGTATCCCCAGCGCGTCCTCAGCGTCACGCTGGTGGGTTCGGGGGCTCGCACAATGCCCGACGGCATCGACCGCGACCAACAAGTTGCGCTGCGAGAGATCTTTGCCGACCTCTGGGGCACCCCAGATTCCATGGCCGTTCCGGTGTTCGTCCCCTCAAAGCTGACCGACCCGGACTTCGTCAGCTGGCATCAGCGCTATGAACGGGTAGCTGCATCCTCGGCGGCCATACGCGATCTGATGATGCAGATGATGGACTGGGATGTCCGCGACGTGCTGGCCGACATCGAGTGCCCGATCCTGGTCCTGCACCGCACCAACGATCCGGCCATGCCAGTCGAGTTGGGTGAGGAAGTTGCCCGCCTGGGCAAGGACACCACCTTCGTCCAGCTCCCAGGCGACGATCACTTCTGTTACGTCGGCGAGCGCGAATGGATCGACCACCTCGAGCGGTTCATTACCGGCCACGTCACGCCTCGGGAGCCGCTTCAGGCTCAACAGGCGATCAGCATCACCACCCTCGGCCGATTTGCAGTAACCGTAGACGGCAACGAAGTGCCGACGAGCGCTTGGGGCTCGCGCCGAGCTCGCACCTTGGTGAAGCGGCTTGCCGCAGCGAAGGGGTGGCCAGTTCGACGCGAAGAACTTGCCGACTTGCTATGGCCCGACCAGCCGGACCCGGCCGTCTGGGGCGCTCGGCTGTCGGTGCAATTATCCACGGTTCGCCGCGTCCTACATGGCGGCATCGTTGCAGACCGCCAGACCATTTCCCTTGACCTGCAAGGAGTCGATGTCGACCTTGTACGGCTGCTGGCAGCCCCAAGCGACGCAGACATCCTTGAGATTTACCAAGGTGCGTTCTTGCCCGAAGAAGCCGCAGAGGAATGGCGTCGCGCACCGTATGTCGAGGCGTTGACCGCCGCGAGGGGTGCCGGACACAGGCTTCTGACTGTGGCGCTCGACGCGCCCGACCCCGAGCGCGCCACGCAACTCGCGAACCTGCTGCTTAGTTGGGACGAGTTCGACGAAGTGGCACATGACGCTGCGATTGCTGCGGCTGATGCGGCAGGCGATCCAGCGGGGGCAGCGACCGCCCGGGCCAGACGAGAGGCTGCATTCAGCTGATCTGAAGGATTTCGAAAGGGTGTGTTGAGAACCTTTCGATATGACAAACACACAGACACTCCCCAACACCGACAGCCCCTACGTGCTCGGCCGAGACGAAGGGCTTCACCGCCACTTTCTCAACCACCTGGCCACCACAAAGCTGCCTGCGTCAGCCAACACGTCCATGACGGCGCTTGAGTTCACCATGCCAAAAGGCTTCGGACCGCCGCTCCATGTGCACGAGCACGAAGACGAGTTGATGGTCATCCTTGAGGGCGACATTGCGTTCCGCTCGGGCGAGACCGAAGTAGTCGGCACCGCAGGGGCGACGGTCTGGCTTCCTCATGGGGTGCCGCACACCTTTCAGGTTCTGTCCAACGAAGCCCGGTGCGTAACCGTCACTGCTTCGTCCACCGCCCAGCCCGTGTTTGAGAAGATGGTGAGCGAGCTAGGTACCGACGCAGCAGGCCCAACGATGCCCACGCCTGTAGACATCGACCCTGCCGAGGTAGGTGCCGCCTGCGCCCGCAATGACATCGAAGTGCTGGGACCCCCGCCGGCACCGCTTGCGAGTTAGGCGGTCGACTGGTTAAGCCTGGCCAGTCCGTCGAGGATGAGGTCCAGCACCAGCTCGAAGCTGCTCTCGGTCTCTCCATCGAGGTGCTGGTGCACGTGAGCAATGGTGTGGGGGTGGTCGACCTCGGACAAGCCGTCGATGTATTGACGAGCAGCAGCTTCTGGATCGCCAAGGTCAATCGAATCAAGCGCCATCGCTTGCTCTTGAAGCGTGTAGCCCAGCACGTGGTTGTTGACCGCGTGGAACCCGTGGTGGGCTAGATCGGGCGATAGTCCACTGTTGGCCAGGGTGCGGAGCAACCATTCCATCTGCGCGGTGCGTGCTGGGCCGGGTATGTGGCTCAGCCAGAGCACTGGAGCCCACGGGTGCCGCACGTAGCTCTCCCGGGTATTGATGGCGTGGACCCGGATGGCATCAAGCGGCGCTTCGTCGCTGGGCGGCTCGGCAATGTCGTCGGCTACGGCGTCCACCATGGCCGAAAGCAGCTCGTCTTTGTTGGCGACATGGTTGTACAGGGCCATGACCTTGTAGCCAAGATGCTCGGCGACCTTGCGCATTGTTACGCCTTTGACGCCCTCGGTGTCGGCGATCTGGATCGCGACGGTAACGATGGCGGCGCGGTCGAGCGGTGATCGTTCGCTGCTCGGGCTTTGGTGCTGTTGGGGCATCATCGAGGCCTTGCAGGTGTGCATTGTTGAAGACAGGTGTGCATTGTTGAAGACAGGTGTGCATTGTTGAAGACAGGTCTGCATTGTTGAAGAAAAGCTTGACTACGTACGTTGTACGTTCTAGAACGATAGTCAGAACGTACAACGTACGTGGATGACGAAAGACTCTCACGATGATGACCCAAACCGCAAGCACCCCGGTGGAACCCCTCCCCACCATCATGAGCGCAGCCCTGGCCCGCACGTACGGAAACGCAACCCACATCGAGGTGGACGACCTTGCGGTGCCCGCCTACACCGCCGACCAAATCCTCGTCCAGGTCGAGGCCTCCTCGCTCAACGCCCTTGACTGGCACTTCCTGACCGGTACCCCGTATGTCCTCGTTTTCAAAATGGGCTAAGAACACCGAAGCGTCAGATCCTTGGCGCCGACTTCGCCGGCGTGGTGGTTGGGGTTGGCCCAGATGCTGCGGGCTACGCCATTGGCGACCGTGTCTTCGGTGAGTGCGAAGGCGGCGGCTGTTCCCCCTACGTCGCTGTAGACCCCAGCCACGCTGCACACATCCCCGAGGGCGTCTCCTACGTTGACGCCGCCGCCACACCCGTTGCTGGCCTCACCGCCATCCAGGGCCTACGCACCCACGCCAACGTGCAGCCAGGGGAGCGAGTACTCATCAACGGCGCCGCTGGTGGTGTTGGCACCTTTGCGGTCCAGGCCGCCAAGATGCTCGGTGCCCACGTGACCGCCGTGTGTAGCAATAAGAACGTCGAGATGGTCCGATCACTCGGGGCCGACGTCGTCATCGACTACACCACCACGGATTTTGTGACCAAGGAGCACCGGTTCCACGTCATGATGGACAATGTCGGCAACCGCACATCCAAAGAATGCCTCGGCCTCCTTGAACCAGACGGGCGCTATGTCATTGTCAGCGGCCCCAAGAAGAATCGGTGGCTCGGCCCTATCCCCCATATCGCAGGCAAAGCCCTCACCTTCCGACGCGCAAGCCAGACCTTCCACCAGTTCGTCGCATCGCCCAATACGAAGGACCTTGAAGAGCTTGGCGAGGCACTGGCTGCGGGTGCGCTGAAGCCTGAAATCTATCGCACCACCGACCTCGACGGTGTCGCCGAAGCGATGGCCGAAATAGGCAGCGGGCACACACCGGCGAAGATTGTGGTCATCCCTACATGAGCTAACGTGCTGGCGGAACTGCACGATTTCGAAGGGACCCATCATGTCCGGCCAGCACAAATACCTGCTCGACGAATCACAGATGCCAACGCAGTGGTACAACATCGTCCCTGACCTGCCCGAACCTCCTCCACCGGCACTGCATCCGGGCACCCATCAGCCGGCTGGCCCCGATGACTTTGCTCCCTTGTTCCCCATGGAGCTCATCCTCCAAGAGGTTTCTCAAGAGTCCTACATCGACATCCCTCAAGAAGTCCTGGACATCTACAAGATTTGGCGCCCATCGCCGCTGTTCCGGGCGCATCGCCTCGAGCAACTCCTCGATACCCCAGCCAAGATCTTCTACAAGTACGAAGGCGTGAGCCCGGCAGGCTCACACAAGCCCAACACCTCAGTGCCCCAGGCGTTCTACAACGCTCAGGCGGGCGTGAGGAAGCTCACCACCGAGACCGGCGCTGGCCAATGGGGCTCGTCCCTGGCCTTTGCCTGCGCGCAGTTCGGCCTCGAGTGCGAAGTCTGGCAAGTGGCCGCCAGCTACCGCCAGAAGCCGTACCGCAAGACCATGATGGAAGTCTGGGGCGCCGAAGTACACCCCAGCCCCTCAGACGTCACCGAGTTTGGCAGATCCCTCCTAGCCGAGAACCCCGACCACCCAGGCAGCTTGGGTATTGCCATCTCCGAAGCCGTCGGTGAGGCCGCCCCCCACGACGACGTCCGGTATGCGCTTGGGTCTGTCCTCAACCACGTCCTGATGCATCAGACCATCATCGGCGAAGAAGCCCTACTGCAAATGGAGATGGCCGGAGAGACCCCCGACATCCTCGTTGGCTGCACCGGCGGCGGCTCCAACTTTGGCGGCCTGTCATTCCCGTTCCTCCGCGAGAAGATGAAGGGGAACATGAACCCCACCATCCGGTGCGTCGAGCCTGCGGCATGCCCCACCCTCACCAAGGGCGAGTACCGCTACGACTTCGGCGATTCGGCCGGCATGACCCCGCTCATGAAGATGCACACCCTCGGCCACGACTTTGTGCCAGACCCCATCCATGCCGGCGGCCTCCGCTACCACGGCATGAGCCCACTGGTCAGCCACATCTACGAGCTTGGACTTGTGGAGGCCGAATCCATCGGCCAAACCGAGTGCTTCACCGGCGCTCTGCAATTTGCCCGCACTGAAGGCATCGTCCCCGCTCCCGAACCCACACACGCCATCGCTGCAGCAATCCGCGAAGCCAACAAAGCCAAGGAAACAGGCGAAGAAACAGTCATCCTCACCGCCTTGTGCGGTCACGGCCACCTCGACCTCGCCGCCTACGAGGCGTTCCTCTCAGGGAACATGGTCGACATGGACCTGTCTGAACAAGCCGTCGCCGATGCCATGGCCAACGTCCCTGTGGTCCAGTAGACGCCTACATGCCCACTGCTCCGCGTCACTTTGTTGCCTACGAGGAGAACCGGGGTTGGCCGAGTGAACAAGCGCGTCGAATCCACCAGGTCAAGCCGGGTCTGAGTGCTTTCACAATGCCTACCACCAACTGGGCCTAGGCAGTATCGGGAAACTCCATGGCGTGTACCCGTCGCTGGCGTTTGCGTTGGTGTTTGAGGCGATTGCAGCCTGGGCATCGGGCCTGGCCATTCAGAAGATCTGTAGGTCCGCCGTCCTCCCACTCGGTGATGTGATCGACATCGCAAAAGCCGGCGTCGGTTTCGCACCATGGATCTTGACATTCGAGGTCCCGCTCGAGGATGGCGGCCCGTTGTGCCCCTTCGAACAAGCGCCTACCGCGCCCGTAGTCCAGCACCTGGCCATCGGAGTCGAACACGATTCGCCGCACCCGAAGGGCCACGTCTGGATCGAGGATCTCGGAAGGGGCCAAGATCACACCGTCGGTGGACTCAGAACACCGAGCCGTTGGGTACGTCACGTCGCGAGTGCCTCCCATTGCGGCAACCTCAGCCACAAAGGTGGCGTAGTCCATGCGCAGGGTGAGGTCTCGCACCGCGGGTTCGCCCGGCATGCGGGTGCCGGCAGAGCGTCGGGCCATCTCGACCAACGCATCGGCACGACGCTGTGCCGGCGTACGGTCCAGCTCGTCGATGCGGGGCTGGCGCCCCAACCGCTCGGTGGCGGCTTGCCAGTCGGAGCGGAACTCGATGTCGGTGAGGCGTTCTAGCTCGTTCTTGAATTCGCTTCCCGCCAACCCATCTAGCTGGCCGTCTAACATCATGGTGCCATCAATGCTGGGCGAGCAATGAACCCTGCGCCCCTCGCGGCGATCGCCGGGACCGTCGCGACCAATGGCCTCGTCGGCGCGCTGTATCCAGTACGCCATCATCTGGCGAAAATCCTTGTAGCTCAAGCGAAGGCTCTGGGCTACCAAAATGGCTTCGTCTCGGCTGAATAGCTCTTCGCGCCCAGACGAACACGCATGGCTAAATACATCGAAGTGATCGAGGGTCAGCCGCCCTTTGGCTAGCGCAGCTAGGACGTGGCGCATGTCTTCGCTCTTGCGAGCTCGAGCAAACTGGCGCTTGGCTTCGGCGTCGCGCATGCGCCTCCTTCGGCGCACGAATGCGTGGGGAGCACGGGCACCCACCGACCTCCAGTATCCGGACCGGTCGAAGGCATGGCAGGCACCGAGCTCGGCAGCAACAAGCACGGCTTTGGTAGCACTCAAGCCAACGACAACATGACCCAATGCCTCGCCGTCGACGCCACGCCAATCTACCTCGCCCAGCAGGCCCACAACCCGTTCTAGCTCTTCCAGAACCTCGGTTGCAGACACCTCGTCGGCTGGCAGTGTGTCCACCAATGCCAATCCACCTTTAGCTGGCTGGCTTTCTGCAGCAGCTCCCGAAGACGTGCCAGTGCTAGAACCAGGCTTGCCTGCTTGCTGATCATCACATTGCTCAGTGTCGAACATATGTTCGATTGTAGACTCAGGGTGTGACAGTCCTAAGAAGAACAGCGCACCGATCAGCAGGTGTTGCGGTGGAGGTAGACAGCCACAAATAAATCCGGCCGCAATGCGCACCACCTACTGCAAGCATGTCCACCATGCCCAGAACCTGGGTTTCACCCGGATTGTGGCCACCAAGACCGATGGCTAGGCGGCAAGTACACCGTCAGTGATGCGCACGGTGCGGTCGCAGTATTCGGTGATGCGCTCGTCGTGGGTAACCACAATGGCCGCGGTGCCACGAGCCTTCATCTCAGACTGAATCAGCTCCATGACCTGGCCACCGAGTTCGGTGTCCAGGGCCGAGGTGGGTTCGTCGAAGAGCACCAATCGAGGTTCGTTCATGAGGGCACGACCAATAGCCACCCGCTGCTTCTGGCCACCCGACAGCTGCGAGGGCAGGTTCTTTGCCCGATCAGCTAGGCCAAGCTCGTCAAGCAGCCGATCGGCCCGGTCACGAGCAGGCTTACCCTCGCGCCTTCCCAGCTCGTCAACAACGAGAAGGTTCTCTCGGGCGTTAAGGAAGGGCACGAGGTTGACCGACTGGAACACAAACCCCACCTGGTTCTGACGGAAGGTAGTGAGCTCCTTGTCGCCGTAGCCCGAGATCTCTTCGGTGCCGACTGTGACCGTCCCACTGGTGGCTGACAAAATGCCGCCAGCGATGGAACACAGGGTGGTCTTGCCAGACCCAGACGGGCCCACAAGTGCAACGATCTCGTCGGCACCAACGGTCAGTGAGGCGTGGTCTAGCGCCACCACCTCGTTGTCGCCCATGCGGTACACCTTGCGGATGTCGGCCATCTGAAGGGCTGGCGTTGCCTCGGATGCGTGTGCGGTCATGGTTAGCCTCCAAGCGCCGACGCGGGGTCAACACGAAGCACGCGGCGCAGCGAGAATGCGCTGCCAATGACAGCAGCGACGAGTAGTAGGACAGTGCTGGTGACGATTCGGCTGGCCGATATGTACAGCGGAATGGCTCCAGGCGGGATAAGTAGGTCCAGAACAACAACTGCCGCCCCAGCAATGCATGCAGCGATGAGGGTCAACACCACGGCCTGAGTTACTAGCCCCGCAAAGATGGTCCGAGACCGGGCCCCAATGGCTTTCAACACGCCGTACAAGGCGGTGCGTTCCACCGTGAGCAAAGCAAAGAAGAGCGCAATGACCACCAGCGCAATCACCACGGTGACGCCCAGGATCTGGTTGAAGGTGGTTTGTTGCTCGGTGACCCCGGGGATGGCATCGATGGCGTCGTCAATCGTCAACGCCTCAACGCCATCGACGGCACCGTTGATGCTGGCAGCAACCGCATCGCCCCCGCTACTGCGGACCACCAGCGACTGAAACACCCCATCGGCCAGCACCGCGTCGGGCCGATTCTCGGAAAGCACCGCACGCCAAGTATCGACGTCGGCCCACAGACCGCCTTGGCCATTGAACGAGGTGTCCTCGACCCAACCCACAATCACCAGCGGTGAGCGCGACGGGCCCACCAGCAGTTCGTCGCCAATCTCGACACCGTCGGCCTTGAGGACTTCGTCGGCCCAGGCCTCGCCGGGGCCGGGTGGTTCGGGGACGCCATCGGGGGCAAGCTCGTAGCCCCACACACCAACGTTTGCCAGGTCGCGGGGCCCGTTGCCCGGTACCCGAGCGCCAAGCTGAACCACACCTAGCCCGCCAACCTCTTCGACACCGTCGATGGCCTCGATGCTGGCGCGGACGTCGGGCTCGATCCGACTGCGCAAGAACGACGCCTGAGCGTCTTCGGAGTACACGATTGCATCGGCTTGTTGAGCACGGACAGCCCCAGTGGCCGAACGAATAAGCCCATCCAGCAACCCACCCAAGAACATCAGCAGGATGGCAATGAGGGTCAAGATGATAGCGGCAGTAACAAAGCGGCCGGGTTGGCGAATGAGTTCCTTGATGGCCAACCTCATCGGTTCGCTCCCCCGGTTGTGGCCTCAATGGGGTCGATGGCCAGGACCCGACGCGCGGACACCAGGGCACTGGCCAGGCCCAGCACCAACAACGCCACCGCCCAGAAGATCACCGCGGTGGTCTCGAAACGCAGCGGAATGCCGCCCAAACGCTGCTGAGAAAGCGGCACGTACAGCGCAAGCCCCAGCAGATAGCCGGCACCGATGATCATGACGGCCTGAAGCAGCAACGACGACACCAGTCGGCTGGCGGGCGCCCCAATGGCGCGCAGCAACGTGAGCGCCCCAGATTTCTGGAACGTCACGATCAGGAAGAACAGACCAGTGACGCAGGGAATCACCAAGCCGTAGAGCAAGAAGATGATGAAGAACGATCGCTGGACCTGGCTTACCCCTGGTGTTTCGTCGGCCGCATCGTTCTTGGCCAACGCATCGAGATCGGTTGACTGCGCGTTTATCTGCTCGACCAACTGGGCCACCGTCACACCTTCGGCCGGACTGACCGCCAACACGTTAGGCAAGATGAACGTTGAGTCCGGGTTCACCGACTGGATAGCGGCCTCGTAGTCGGGCGCTTGCACAAACAGCGTGGGTCCGGCATTGAGCTGCACATCGCGAGCCAATCCCACGATGGTGATCTCGAACCCTCCTGGCTCGATGGTCACCGTGTCGCCAATGCCAAACCCTTGGTCGGCGTCGGCATCGCTACCCACCGCCTCGCCAGGCGCGCTTGGATACACGCCTTCGGTCAGCTCTTCTGGGGCGCCCAGCGACGGTTTTTCGTAGCCAAGTACTGAGGTGTCGAAGCGTTCGCCCGAAGCGGTCGAGGTGGTGAACGTGCCCTGCGTTATCTGACCAACCTCACCAACACCCTCGGCGCCCTCGACCAATGCCTCGAGGTCGGGTGTCACGATGCTGCCCTGGATAACCCGCTGGCCGTCAACCGAGTACACCAGCACTGGGGCCGACTGGTTTCTGATGGCTCCAACAAACGACGTGAGCAGCCCGTTTTGCAACGACTGCTGGAACAAGATCAGAAAAACCAACATCCCAATGGCCGCGATGAGCAGCCCAAAGCGC
>JAUIIS010000428.1 GCA_030431575.1 Acidimicrobiia bacterium
GAGGGCTCGTTGGGCCACCAGCTTGCCAATGCGGCCAAGCCCAATGATGCCCAGCGTCTTGTCTGAGAGTTCGACGCCAGTCCACTGGCTGCGCTCCCAGCGGCCTTCTTTGAGGGCCGAGTGCGCCTGGGGGACGTTCCGGGCTTGGCTCAACAACAGCGCCATGGTGTGCTCGGCTGCGGACAAAATGTTGGACTGGGGCGCGTTGACCACCATGACGCCGTGACGAGTGGCAGCGTCGACGTCGACGTTGTCGAGGCCGATTCCGGCTCGGCCCACAACCACCAGACCAACCCCAGCAGCGAGCACGTCGGCAGTCACGTCTGTGGCGGAGCGGATGATGAGGCCATGAGCACCTCGGATGGACTCGAGCAGCTGCTCGTGACTCAGCCCGAGTTGGACATCAACCTCGTGGCCCGCGGAGCGGAGCTTATCGAGGCCAGATTCGGCGATCTTTTCGGTAACAAGGATGCGACCCATCGCGCAAAGGCTAACGTCTGCAATCACGCCCTCCGCACCAGACCCCCGAGGAAGATGGCTGTGACATTTGACGACGCAATTCAGTTGACGCGCACCGGCGACGAAACCTACCGGTGTCAGGTCAGCGACAGGTACTGGCTGAGCCACGGGCCAAACGGCGGGTACCTGGCAGCGCTGCTCGCCAACGCAGGCGACGTGCATCTTGGGAGCGACCATCGCCAGCTTCGGGGGCTGACGGTGCACTACCTTCGACCGCCATCGGCCGGTGCGGCCAGCATCACGGTCAAGACCGAGCAGATGGGCAGATCCGTGGCGTTCCAGCGGATCGAAATGCACCAAGCCGACAAACTCGTCCTGCTGGCGACCGGCAGCTGGGCGAACGGCCGAGACGGGATCGAGCACTCGGCTTGGGAACCTCCTGTAGTTCCCCCACCGGGCGATTGCCCTCCCATGGTCTCGGTGAGGCCCGAGGGGCCCTTCCCGATCCACCAGCAATGGGACATCCGGACGGCGACAGGACGACCCTTTGGCGATGGGCCGCCAGCCGAAATGCACTGGTGGATCAGGCCACGTGAGCACCGACCCCTCGACGGTCCCCTACTCATTGCCCTCAGCGATGCGCTTCCGCCACCCATCTTCATGGTGGGCCAACCCCAAGCGGGGGTGCCCACGATCGATCTCACCATGCACACGCGGGCGAACCTTGCCGACGTGGCGTGGGCACCAGGCGACTGGGTTTTGGCCACGTTCCGCACTCGCCTCGGAGCCGATGGCTATGTGGAAGAGGACGGCGAACTCTGGACTAGTGACGGCGTGTTGCTGGCCCAATCCCGCCAGCTCGCATTGTCGATCTGACCCAACCTGGGGGTTCTGGCAGCCAATGCTGGCGGCGTCCGATGCCGAGCCGCCGCCAGCGCACGCACTCGCCACTGTCCCCTAGTGTCTGCCACAGCGAAGCGGATTCTCGAGGAGCACCATGAGCGACGATCAACTTGTTATTCGGACCGATACCACCGAGGGAGTAACAACGCTGGCGCTTAATCGCCCCGACAAGCTCAACGCGTTGAACCCGGCCATGTTTGTTGCGTTCCGGGCACATCTGGACGCGATCTCTACCGACAACACCGTCGGGTGTGTGGTCGTCACCGGTGAGGGCCGGTCGTTCTGCGCTGGCCACGACCTGGGCGCCATTGCCACAGGCGAGAAGGCCCCTTCGAAACACTTTGAGTCCGAAACCGTCGACGCCCTTGAGGCACTGCCGGTTCCTACCATCGCAAAGATCAAGGGGCACTGCTTCACTGGCGGTCTTGAGTTTGCTCTGGGCTGCGATCTCCTGGTTGCCGCCACCGACGCCCAGCTTGGCGACACCCACGGCCAGTGGGGCCTAGCACCGGTTTGGGGGATCTCCGTGCGCCTCCCCGAACGGGTGGGCCGCTCGACGGCCAAAGAGATGATGTTCACGAGCCGCAGGATCTCGGGCAGCGACGCCGAGAGCATCGGCTTGGTGGACCACGCCGTGCCCCGTGACCAACTCGACGCCTACGTCGACACGCTCGCCCGCGAGATCGTGGCCAACAGCTGGGGCACGAACCGTATCGACAAAGCGCTACTCGCCGATCGCGACAATCTCACACGGTCTGCGGCGCTCTTGCACGAGCGCTCCCTCCCCCACGGGCTGCCCGACGACATGGCCCAGCGCATGGCCGCGCCCTCCAGGAAGCGCTGAGGCTCCGAACGGCCCTGCCCCAGGTCCTAAGCCGCGGCTCCAACCAACCACCAGAGTCGCGGCGGAACCGGCCCAGCGTGCACGCATCACACTGCGTGCCTGACCCCACGTCCGGGCCGCAAGGTGGTGTACGTACCGCTGGTTAAGAGTTTCGCAAAATTCTGGGGGGTTCACACCACCAATGGACTTTGGATAACTAACCTACGCTGGGGTCCCACCTTCACGCTTGGGACCCGAACTCGCTCCCCGGTGACTTCGGCCACCTGGGGCATCCGTCCGCCTGAGGTTTGAAATTGCAATCGCATCAGTCACCACGTCGGGCGGGCGCCACCGAGGGGGAAAGCACCGGCACAGGAACGTACCCACTCAGCGCTGTCATCTCGGCTGGGCGTTCGGGATCGAGCTGGTTGGGTTCGCTGATTAGCACGTCACCGGAGGTTGCTTACAGATTCGAACCATTCCACCGGCAGGGTCCACATAGTGCGGTAACCGACGATTTCCTCGATCGCGCACGCAGCGGCAAGGCCACACCTCACGATGTTGCGACCCTCTACGAAGTCCTGAGGAGGCGAAACCTTGCCGTAGAACG
>JAUIIS010000429.1 GCA_030431575.1 Acidimicrobiia bacterium
GGCGGCTGCACTCGGCGCCAAGATTGAGGCGTTTGCAGCTTCGCTCTCGGACCTTGAACGCGACGCCTTCGCAAGCGCGCTGTGGAACGGCGACGCCGATGACGAAACGTCAGGCTTCACCGACCTCAGTCCAATGAGCCGCACCTTGCTTGGGGTGCACTTCACCGCTGGATCGTCCAAGCACGTGTTTCCGAACGTGCAGCGATCCACGTCAAATGTCATGGGTAAGGGGCCGATACCGAGCTAGGCGGCTGCTGAATAACCGCTGTTCAGACCCGGCCACCTAGACCCAGTGCAACGGGCTCCTCAGACAAGCGGCTTCTCGAACCAGTGTTGGGCGTCGGGGTTGTTGTTGTAGGGCGGGATCTGGCGGTAGTCGGCGCTTTCGTACATGGCGATGGCTTCGACCAGCGTGGCGTTTGTGTCGAGCACGATGCGTGTTCGCCCTGACTGTTGGGCGGTGTCTTCTAGGTGCGCGAGGAGTCGCTGACCTAGGCCCAGGCCTCGCCATTTTGGGTGAATCCACATGCGTTTCACCTCGGCGGTGTGTGCATCGAAGCCTTGCAGGGCGCCGCATCCCACGGGCGTGACGCCGCTGGTCATCACCACAAATGCGCCGCCTGGCGGGCGAAAGGGACCTAAGGCGTCGCTGGCGTGGGCGGCCTCGACATCGAAGCCTTCGGGGAGGCGTTCGGCCAGTTCGGCGAAGTAGCGGCCAAGCGTCTCGGTAGCGGCCGGAGATTCGGGATCGACGACGGCAAACGTGATGAGGGCGGCACTCAAGAGACGCCGAGCGGTTCTTAGTGCTGTAGTGAGCTGGGATCGCTCGGTCTCGGTGAGGTTTGCCAGAAGCCCAGCTGCGAGATCGTCAGAGCGTTGGTCGAGGCGACCCCACTCGTTGCGTCCGCGCTTTGTTAGTTCCGCTGTGCGTTGGCGACCATCATTGGGATTGGGGGTCAGCGCCACCAAGCCCTCATCTTCCAAGCTACGCAGCACGCGGCTGAGATGGCCCGAATCAAGGTCTAGTTGCCTGCGCAGGTCTGCAACCGCCACGGGACCGTCGCCGAGCTCGAATAACACTCGTGAGGGCAAGAGGGGTCGGCCGCTATCGAGATAGGACTCGTCGAGCGTGCCAATCATTGTGGTGAACGTGCGACTGAATCTGCGAAGGGTTTCCACTTCGGTCATAGGTGTCTGACTTTAGTCAGCTATTACCCGTTGTGCGATCTCGTGCCTCACTTCCCCAGGCGAGAACGTTGCGGGCATGCAAAGATGAAACCAGCGCACCACTCGGCTGAGCTGCCGTCACTCGTGTCAGCCCAGGAGTTTGGACGCAACGACCATTGCTGAGGTGTTCTATGGCAACAACAGACGAGATTCGCGGATCAACACGGTCGGGGCCGCCACCCGCTGGCACGAATCCGCTGGACCTGGTGACCGACGAGGTGAAGCAGCAGTACCAGACCGATGGCGTTGTCATGTTGCGCCAAGCACTTCATCCCGAATGGCTACTCCTTATTGAGCTTGGGTTGCAGCGAGTCATGGGCAACGCCGGGCAACAGAAACACCTCTTCTACGCTGGCGAAGAAGGCGAGTTCGTCGAAACGGTCCGAAACACCGAGGTGACTCCGGAGCTTCAGCGGTTGGTGTACGACTCACCGGTTGCCGACGTCGTTGGCGCGCTGATTGGGTCGGAGAATGTCTGGTTGTACTCCGACGAGTTCTTCGTGAAAGAGGGCGGCAACTGCGGGCGCACCCCATGGCATCAAGACACCCCGTATTGGCCAGTTGCTGGCAACCAGATCGCGTCGATGTGGATCTCCTTGGATCCGCTGCCCAAGCACGAGTGCCTTGAGTACGTGGCGGGCTCGCATCAAGGCCCGATGTTCGATGGCTTCTCGCCGAGCAAAGTGTCTGAAGACCCGACACTGCCCCACTACGGGCAGGACCTACCGCCATTGCCCGACATCGAGGCGGACCGCGACGCCTTCAACATCGTGAGCTGGGATATCGAGCCGGGCGACGTGATTGTTGCGCATCCATCGGTTCTTCATGGTGGCGGCCAAACCGGCCCCAGCAGCCGACGGCGAGCGCTGACCGTCCGCTGCTACGGCGACGACATTGTCTACGCCCAACGTCCACCCACCCGGCCCACGGTGCCGTTGACGCCGGGCCTTTCGTTGACACTAAAGCCCGGCGACCCCCTTCGCAGCCCTTGGTACCCGAGGCTGCGCCCGGTGCCGCCCGAACAGCAAGCGCGCTAGCCGGGCCGTCGCCCAAAACGTAAGAGGCCCCCGCATAAGCGAGGGCCTCTCTCTCAGAATTGTTGACCAGCTTAGTCGACTTCGATGTAGCTCATGAGCATGCGAGCAGCTCGAGTTACTTGCCCGCGGTCGTAGATCAGGGCAAAGGCGTAGGTGCGGTTGCGTTCGTCGCCCCCAGCCATACGAGCAAGCAGCGCCGCTGAAAATTGTGGGGTGAGCACAACAACGGCCCGTTCGCCACACAGGGCGTCGGTGGGGTCGACGGTTCCGTGGAACACGCCGGGGCTGTTGGTGAGGTCTTCGCCCAGCGCCACCGTGAAGTCGACCTTTTCGGCCAGGCCTTCGTAGCGGTTGGCGACTTCGCCTGGGGCGTTGACGGTGCGTTCAAAGGACGACAACAAGCACGAGTGGTTGTGGTCTGCTGCTTGGCGTTCGAGGTCTAGGGTTAGCGCGAGGAGTAGTTCTTCGCTGCCTTTGCGAACCTGCGAGGAGTTAGCCACAAGCTCAAACGGGGTTTCGCATGGCTC
>JAUIIS010000430.1 GCA_030431575.1 Acidimicrobiia bacterium
TTCCAAAGGGGTCGGGTGTGGTGCATTTCATTTCGGTATCGAATGCTTGGCCAAGGTTGGTGAGCCGAAATGAAATGCACCACACCCGACCCCACCAAGGAGGCCGTTGTGCGTGATCCCGCCGGGGTGTCGCGATAGTGGTCCCCGCAGCTGCTGTGGCTAGCTGGTGACGTCCCAGAGGTGGTGGAGGGGGTCGTGGATCTCGTAGCGGGCGAAGGACAAGACAGTGAAGTCGGCGCCGTCGGAGCGGCGGCCGCGTCGCTCTAACTGCTGGGGGGTGAGGGCTTCGAAGCGGGCGGCCAAGGCCTCAGCGGCGGCGGTGAGTTCGGACGCGACGGTGGCGGGATCTTGGAGGTCGTAGCGTTCGGCTTCGGCGGTTTCGTTGGGGTTCCAGTTGGCGAAGGTTGGGTTGTCCTGTTTGAGCATCAGGTCGAGGCGAACGAGGAACAAGCGGAAGACGTCGCGGACATGGGCGGCGTACTCGAGGGGGCTCCACACATCGGGCGAGGGACGTTCGGCCACCGTGCCAGACGAAGCCAGGACGTCGGCCCATGCCGCTGCGTTCGACCGGTTAAGCGCAGCAACCGCGGCCATCGTGAGGTTGGTGACGTCGGCGCCGCAGTCCGGGCAGGGCTTATCGAGAACCCAGGTCCAGTCCTTGTCGTCGGCTTGGGCTGGGGGCGGTGCGCTGGTGGTCATAACGAAATCCCTGTCGTGGTCTGGATGTGGTCGGGAAGAGGTTCGGCAGCCAAGCCGGTGTTGGGGGTACCCGACGGCTCGAACAGCAACATGTCGGCGCCCTCGGCCGAAGCCGGCTTGTGTTCGACGCCCTTGGGGACGACGTAGAGATCTCCTGCGGACAGCTCGATGGTCCGGTCACGAAGATGTATGGACACGTTGCCTCTCAGTACCTGGAAGAGTTCGTCGGTGTCTTCGTGAGAGTGCCACAGAAACTCGCCGCGAACGTGCACAACCCGAACGTCGTAGTCGTTCACTGTGGCCACGGTGCGGGGGGCCCACTCGTCGTCGAACGACGCCAAGGCTTCGGTGAGATTGATCTTGTCTTCCATGTTCCCAAGCCAAGCAGGTTCGATCCCGTTTCGCTGATGGTAGAAATGCATGATGTCGAAAGAATCCTGCACGCCGCATCGCGTGGGAGTACTCGTTGTCGAAGGCACCAACCCCTTCGAGATGGGCGTGGCCACCGAAGTCTTTGGCCTGCATCGCCCCGAACTACCGGGGCGCCCCTACGAACTCGAGGTGTGCGGCCCCGGCCCGGTGACCATGCGGCAAGGCTTCTTCACGCTGGTTCCAACCGCCTCGCTGGAAGCGCTGGCAGACATGGACACCGTGATCGTGCCCGGACACCCCAACCCAGAAGCTACTGGTGCGGCCGAGGTGCTCGACGTCTTGCGGGCCGCGTCCGGCAACGGTGCTCGGATGGTCTCGTTCTGCAGTGGTGCGCTGCTTCTAGCCGAAGCCGGTCTGCTAGATGGTCGCCGCGCCACCACCCATTGGCGCTACGCCGACCAGCTGCGAGCCGCCTTTCCCCAGGTACAACTCCAGCCCGACGTCTTGTATGTCGAGGACGGCCCTGTGTACACCGCAGCCGGTAGCGCGGCCGCACTCGACCTAGCGCTTCACCTTGTGCGGCTAGATCACGGCGAGAACGCCGTCAACATTGTGGCCCGCCGGCTGGTATTCCCGGCCCATCGCCCAGGCGACCAACGCCAGTTCGTGGATCCGCCCAGCCCAACCCAACTGGAAGGGCCGTCGCTAGAGCGGCTGCAACAGTTCGTCGAAGAACGCCTGCACGAAGCCATCCCCGTGCCCGTCCTCGCCGCCGAAGCCAACATGAGCGTCACCGCATTCCACCGCTGGTTCAAAGCCGCGGTGGGGTCAACCCCGCAACAATGGATCATCCTGCAACGGGTTGCTCGGGCAAGACGTCTACTGGAGTCCACCGATGCCACGGTTGAACAGGTGGCTCATCACGCTGGCTTCGGCACCTCAACGAACCTTCGTCAACACTTCAAACGAGTGGTGGGCACAACACCCACCACCTACCGGTTGCATTTCGACCAGCGCCAAGCCGGCTGAATCGGCTGGCCAAAACAAGAGCTGCGCAGCGCTGCGCGCCGGTGTAGACGGCGCATCGCCACGCAGGTCTCAGTGCGTTAGTGGTTGCAGTCGGGGCCGTGCTGATGGTTGGCCTGCTGCTCGGCAATCTGCTTGTGGATCTCGTCCATGTCCAGCGCCTGGATCTGGCTAATGAGATCTTCCAGCGATGCTTCGGGCAGTGCACCAGCCTGCGAGAACAGCTGCACACCGTCGCGGAACGCCATGATGGTGGGAATCGATTGAATGCCCAGCCCGCCAGAGAGTTCCTGTTCCTTCTCGGTGTCCACCTTGGCGAAGGTGATGTCTTGATGCTTGTTGGCCGAGGCCTCAAACACGGGAGCGAACGACTTGCACGGCCCGCACCAGTCGGCCCAGAAGTCCACGAGGACAATGCCGTCTCCTAAGACAGTGTCTTCGAATTGGTCTTTGGTGATGTTTACGGTGCCCATGATCTTGAGCCTTTCTGGCGTCCGCAGACGCTATGGAGTCACAAGTGGTAACCCGTAACGGGATCTCGATATTTCACGCCGAAGCTCGCGTGGGGCGAAGGCTCAGACAAGGCCCATTGGGGTGTGGGGGCCAGCGGGGGCGCGCATGGCAATGGGGTCGCCAGGGTTGACGACGCCGCCGGTGACCACGGTGGCCATGATGCCAAGGCGCCCAATC
>JAUIIS010000058.1 GCA_030431575.1 Acidimicrobiia bacterium
GGGCGTACCGTGGCGCTCCACCATCGTGGCTGCTTCGAGTTGGCCCGCCAACCCGCAACAAAGGTGGCGCCTACCGACGCCGTTGGGTCCGAGTGTTTCAAGCGAAGTGTGCAGGTGTGCGGCATCTGCACACTGTGTTGCCTCACCAGAGCGGGCGAGGAGGTAGCCAGCGGTGCCCCAGCACCAGTTGGTGGCCGGCCGATCGCCGCCAGCGGAACGATCGATCTTGGCACCGACGCCACCACGGCGGGCCACACGATCCTCTTCGACTGCAATCCGTGTCCTTGCCCAGGTGTGCAAAGGTTTGTCGTTGAGGACGGTGGCGGCGAGTAAGACGGCAGCTGAGATCCCGATCGACCCATGCGCCATGCTCAGCCTCGACAGTGGTCGCTGCCGATGGTCGAGGAGGTCTGCAGCGTCGACAGCCTGGATCACCTCATGTGCAAGCGCCTCGACCCTCGGACGCAGCGCTTCATCGCCGCTAGCCCTGTAGGTGCTGGCGGCGGCCATCAAGGTGCCAGCCCAACCCCCCACCATGTCAAGCGATGTTCGTTCCACAGGCTCGCGGGTGTCGAGACGAACGGTGAAGCCAAAGACGGCCCGTGAGCAAAGGAGATCGTCACCGAGCGCGGCACCAACGGTGTGTGCCGCCCACAACTCGCCGGCCCATCCAGACTCCATCCAAGGCGTTGCGTTGCTGTCCGCGTCCAGGGCAACGAAACAGCGTTGGGCATTCCGGCGCCAACGCTGCTCACCGGTGGCCTGATATAGCGCCGCGAACAACAAGGCGACGCCAGAACTCCCGTAGTAGAGATCGGTCAGCCCAAACGACCCATCGAGCCGACCTCCCGGACCAGCCGGGACCGGCTCAAACCAGCTCAGCTGCCCCAGCGGCGACTCGATTGCTTCTTCGCAGATCGACTCACCGACTCGAACGGCATAGCTCAATACGTCTTCAGGTGAGCCAGCGAGCGCAACCGGGCGAGGCATCGCCCGCTCGGTGGCTTGCTCCATATGGAGAGAAACGAGTTCTCTTTCGGCGCGTTTGTGACCTTGCGCGGAAGCCGCCATGCGACGGTCGAGCCGTTCTTTGCCGCTTGCTGTCGCCACCCCCGCGAGCCGGGTGCCATCTTCGAGGACCAAGTCTCGGCCCGAGCACAGCACCAGCGGGATATCGAGTCGGCGAAGCGCTGCCTTCTCCGAGGCCACGAGTTGGTCGACGTGGGTCCGTCCAAGCGCTTTCACGAAGTCATCTGGCAGCTCGGGAAGGTCAACAAGGGCGTCGTCGAAGCTTTGTTCGCTACCGAGACGCTCCGGCTCGCGAGCCTCAGCAATGCGAGATGCGTACGCGGCAGTGGCTCGCACGATGTATCGACAGAGCAACCCTTCGAGCATCTCGACTTGTGTAGGGGTTGGTGGCCGTGATGTCTGATAGTCGAAGCCAGCAACGAGCGCCCCGATATCCACGTCGATCATCTTGTCGTTGCCGTCGAGCGGGCGGTTAATGGCCTGTGGGGTGCGCCGTGTTGACCGGACAAGGATCAAATCATTGGTGCCCAAACCCTCCCAGCGCCAACCCTCGCCACCGTCGCTGCGATCGCCGTGACCAATCAGGCCTGTCCAGTCAACGGCGAAGCGACCGTGGCCTCGGTACGTGGAGGGGATGAGGCCAGTGCCCATTACTGAGTCGTGCATGAGTCGGCCGCCATGCGTCTGGTCGGTGGCGGGCCGCAAGTCGGGCTGCATCATGCATTCAAGGTCGATCGGCAGCGCTACGTCGGCGCGGCCAATGATGTTCGAGTGATGCAGGTCGGTAAGGCCCGCCAACTGTGCAACCCGAACAAAGCGACCAGTCCTGTACCAGTAGTCGTGCGGGTCCTGGCAATGACCTTGTTCGACATAGCCAACCCAGCCGTGGTCGCCCCGATTGTCTACTTCGGGCAGCGGCAGGGCAGGGATACCCTCGGCGTTGAGGAGCTCGTAGAAGGCGGCTTCGACAGCAACCGAGCGCGGCTTGTAGATGACGGGATCGGCGTCCTGGCGCGATATAGCCGCGACTCGGTGCCCGCCGTTGTGCGGGTCGCCCAGCCCGAGACGCAGCCCTGCGACCGGCTGGGGAAAGGCACCGCTGTAGCGCTCCAACATTGTGCCCAGCACCGTGGCCTGGGTGTCCATCTGTTCACGCAAGATCCGGTCGAGCACAGGAAATGATCTCGCCAGCTCGCCCCCACGCATCGCGACAACGAAGTCGTCGTAGGTGACGCTGTCGGAACGTTCGCTCCAAAGCGTGTACATCGCGAAGGCACCGTATTTTGCTGACTCGGCGGTCAGGAACTGGTGCAGGTCGCCGCAAGCTTGTGGCCCCAAAGCGGCGCCGAGCCTCTCGACAACTGGTTGCACATAGGTCTGGAACACGCCAGAGAATGCGATCCGGTTGTCGAGAGGCTGTAGCTCGGCGTTGGTCACTGCTTGACGAGATCGCAGTAGACCTGGGTTTCACAGTCTTCGCTGGGGCATACGCAGACTCCCGAGTGGGAATCAAGCTTGCTGCCTCGGACAACGGGGCCCCGTGAGGACACGGAGACCTGGCGGAGGTTGAGACCAAGATCGAACGATCCGAATCCAGCGACCTCGGCTTCAGGGACTGGCACCGAGAAGTGGAGGCGGTTCGGCGTATCCACGTTGACCACGGTGGTGAGCGAGGACATGTCGATCTCGCCGTCGTCGCCGAGGACCTCAGCGATCAGCGGCTTGATTACCGAGTCGGGGTCAGTGGCCAGTTCTTTCATGAAGCTGGGATCGTCGGCCAATCGGCCGGCCAAGACGGCTTCGATGGCTTCCTTTGCGCTAACTAGCTTTTCTTCGCTCATTTGTTGTTTCCTTCAGTCGGGGTGATGTCTCCATGACGGCTCCAACACCAACTGGTTACACGACAGAGGACCGTTGAAATTCTCGGATGGTCGAGAAGTCCAGCGCTACGGTGGCGATCCATGTCACCGGATTCACTGACTACTTTTTGTCTGGCCACTGTGGTCCTGTTGCTGATCCCTGGGCCAGCGGTCATGTACATCGTGGCCCGCAGCGCCGCCCAGGGTCGCAGGGCTGGGCTGGTGTCGGTGGCGGGAATCCATCTCGGTACGGTCGTTCACGTGTTGGCAGCGATGATCGGCCTCTCAGCCATCTTGGCTGCCTCCGCCACTGCCTTCACCGTCGTCAAGCTCGCAGGAGCCATGTATTTGGTCTGGTTGGGCATCCAGTCGCTCCGGGCTTGGCGGTCCGGCGCGGTCGTGGACGGCCCGGCGGCGTCTGAGAACAAGACACTGCAACGGATCTTCTGGGACGGAGTGATTCTGAACGTCTTGAACCCTAAAACCGCCATCTTCTTTCTGTCGTTTGTTCCACAGTTCGTTGACCCGAGCGCAGCCCATCCCATGGCAGGCTTGGCCACGTTGGGGGCGGTGTTTATCGCCCTTGGCTTGATCACCGACGGGATGTATGCCCTGGCGGGCGGGTGGGTAGGAACGCTCCTGCGAAGGTCCCCACAGCTGCAGCGCCGCAAAGACCTAGCCGCTGGCGCCACCTTTATTGGTCTTGGGGCACTCGTAGCCCTCAGCGCGAACCGTGCCTCGTAACACCACGCATACGAAGCGGTTAGCCACCGGCCAAGACATGACGCGCTCGCCAGACGCCTGTTTTGGCGATGAAACGCTGGCCAGCATCTATGACGAACTCGATCCCGACCGGAGCGACCTCGATGTGTACGTCGCCATGGTTGAGGAGTTTGCAGCAAGGTCTGTGCTGGACATCGGGTGCGGCACGGGGACGTTCGCCACTCTGTTAGCCCAATCTGGGCGCCAGGTCGTTGGCATCGACCCAGCCAAGGCATCGCTTGAGGTAGCTGCATTGAAGCCCGGGGCCGATTCGGTGTGGTGGATACACGGCTACCCCAGCGAGTTGCCGCCGCTCCAAGTCGACATGGCCGCAATGACCGCCAATGTGGCCCAAGTCTTTCTGACCGCGGAGGCTTGGTTGGCGACGTTGACAAGTGCAGCCAGTGCCGTTCGGCTTGGGGGACGGCTTGTGTTCGAGACGCGCATTCCTGAAGCCAAGGCGTGGGAAGGTTGGCACCGAGACGCAACCCTCACCCGCAGGGCCACCCATCTGGGTGAAGTCACGTCGTGGACCGACGTTCTTGAAATCGCGTTGCCGTTCGTGACATTCCGCCACACTTACGTGTTTGAGAGCGGTGAGACCCTGACCTCAGAATCGACGCTGCGTTTCCGTTCGCAAAGCGAAGTCACCGAGGACCTTTTGGCAACTGGCTGGGGCAACATCGAAGTCCGCGACGCCCCAGATCGTCCGAGCAAGGAGTACGTCTTCGTGGCGACAAAATCAGATGGCCACGACGTGGCCAAACCACCACCTAGCGAAGCTCCAGAGAGAAACGCCACATGAGTGAAGAACTCAGCGTTGTCTATGAGTGGCGGGGCCGGTTCTCCAATGCCGAGGCCAACGCGTTACATGCCGAGGCTTTTGAGACACGATTGTTTGACGAGTCGGAGTGGGACTGGGAGGCGTTGACCGGGCAACACAGCTTGGGTTGGGTCACGGCACGCCTGGACAGCGTGGACACTTCTGTCGGATCGCTGGTTGGGTTCGTCAACGTGTTGTGGGATGGCTTGACGCACGCTTGGCTCCAAGACGTGATGGTCGCTCTGTCGGCGCGCCACCGAGGAGTTGGCGTCGGCCTGGTGCAGCAGGCACGGTCTGGCGCTATCGACGCGAAGTGCGAATGGCTGCACGTGGACTTTGACGACGACCTGCGTGGCTTTTATGTCGACGCTTGCGGCTTCACACCAACCAACGCGGGGCTGATGGACCTCACCTAGCGCTGCACGCCAAACCAATCCGTGCGATGCAACGCAGGACGCGGGCTACTGCGAAGCCCTCAACCAGCTCTCGAAACGCCGACATCGTCGGCCGCTCGGTGTCCGTCCCGGAGACCGCGTTCGCCATTGCCGGGCGGTACTGTCGTGATCCGACGTGACCATCACCGACCGCACAACCCTTGCTCGCTTGACGGGCGCGAAGGCAATCGCCAACACGGCGCTTCGCTGGATTCCGCCGTTCCTACCCACGCTTGAACGGGCCTTTGGTGCCAGCACAACACAGCTAACTACCGTGCTTGGCCTCGGCGAACTGGCGGGCTTGTCCACCGTGACCGTGGGGCGCCAGCTAGACCGAGGTAGGGAGCGCGCCGTCATGGTGCTTTCGCTGGCGGCCGTGACACTGTCTTGCATAGTGGCGCTGGGGGCCACCCTCATGACTTTCGCGGTGTCGTTCGTGTTCTTGATCGTCGGCGTGGCCAACTTCACTGTTGCTGGGCATGCCTGGATCAGCCATCGCGTGGACTACCGGTGGCGGGCACGCTCGATTGGCATCTTTGAGACATCGTGGGCCTTCGCCCTGCTGATCGGCGGCCCCATTGTGGCGATGCTGATCAACCAGTTTGGCTGGCGCGGGCCCTTCGTTTTCCTTGCGATCTGTTCGGCCGCTGCTGCGGTGATGGTTGCGCTCACGTTGCCAGCCACCAACCCTGCCGTGCCACGCCAAGACGCTGACCGGCTGTCCTTGACCGCAGACAACGCTGGCACCAACAGCCCCGGAGAAACATCGAAGCGCAGAACCCCCGCCGGCGTCGGTGCTGCGAGCGCCAACGCCGTCAGCGATACCAAGCCCGCATCGCACCACCCCCTCACGGTTAAAGCATGGCTTACGGTCGCTGGCTCGGCGTTGATGGCGACGGCTGGCTTGTCGGTTTTTGTTGTCTCGGGTGCCTGGTTGGACGAGTCCTTTGGGGTGTCGACAGGTGGATTGGGCTACATCGTCATGGGCTTCGGGGCATTTGAGCTGGTGGCCAGCCTTGGTACCGCGGCTTTTGCCGACCGGTTGGGCAAGCTGCCCAGCACCTTGGGCGGCATCGTTATGTTGATCGCAGGCCTGGTTGTCATGTTGAGCGCCGGCGACAGCCTGGCCATCGGGGTGGTGGGCATCCTCATCTTTCTCCTTGGCTTCGAATACGGGTTCGTGACTTCGCTGTCGCTGGTAAGCGAAGCTATGCCAGGTGCCCGTGGCCGTACCCTGGCGGTCAGCAATGCCGTGGGCACGCTGGCTCGCAGCGGGGGTGTGATCTTGAGCGGCTGGCTCTTCGACGCCCACGGCATCATGGGAACCGCAATATTGTCGGGCGCCGCCGGTGCGTTGTCGTTTGTGTGCCTGGTGGCCAGCAGCCGCGGCGACTAGCCGCCTCGACACTTTCCACTCACTGCGCATCAGTACGTCTCGCTGTTCCTTCGGCACTTGGTTCGAAAGGCCAGAACGACACCTCGGTGTGCCGCTGCGATGCCGACGCCTGCGACGAAGACGCCGCGGGTTGGCATGGTTTGGTCGGCTTCGGTGCCGGTTGCGACGCTGTACCCGGCTTCGCTGCCGGTTCCGGTGGCTTCGATGGCTTAGATGGCTTAGATGGCTTTGATGAGCTCGCCGACTCGGCACGACGCGAAGTCGGCGTGGGTCGAGATCGTCTTACGGGGTTCGGCCGCCGAGGTTCTTCGGTCGGAGGAGCGGAATCGGGGCTATCCGGCCTTTCGTGATACGCCGCTCTCTCTCGGTGCCGAGTTCCGTTTCCTTGAGCGCTGCCAACACGCCGGCCAGCGGCGTCCGCATCGCCGCCGTGGCCGCTGTTTCTGCGGCTGCTCTGATTCGGTTGTCCACCCTGTCCGTGGCCGCCTTGGTTGGTGAGGTGTTGGGCGAGGCTTTGGCTAGGGAGGGGGATGGTTTTGTAGTGGCGGCCGTCGGGTTGGGTGATGACGAGGGCCCGGTCGACTAGAAGGGTGACACGCCAGCGGCCTTCGTGGACGAGGTGGTGGTGGTGGCTGCAGAGGGGCAACAGGTTGTCGAGGTCGGTCGGTCCTTGTTGTTCCCACGGGGCGATGTGATGTATTTGGCAGTGGTCGTAGTGGGTGTCGCAGTTGTCGAAGGCGCACGTGGGGTACATGGCTCGGAGCGAGCGGCGTTGGGCTCGGGTCGCGACGCGGTGTTGGCGGCCGACGTTGAGGGCTTGGCCGGTTAGCCCGTCGAGGGTGATGTGGTTGATGATGCAGTTGCACATGGTGCGGCGGATGGTTTCGGGTGGCAGCTGGGCCCCAGAGCTGGTTTCTGACACGGTGTGGGTGTGGCGGCCGTTGATGAGTGTGGCGGCGTCGATGACCACGATTTCGGGTGGTGTGGTGTTGGGGCCTGCGCTGAGACCACGTTTGGTGAGTGCGGCGAGGGCGAGGGCTCTGGTGTTGTCGTTGAGGGGAAGGTTGTGGCGTTGGGCGAGCGTGGCGGTTTCGGCGTCTATGGCTCGGAACAGTTCGGAACCGGTTTCGGGGTCGAACTGGCCGTTGATGATGAACATGCCGTCGGCTTTATTGACCCAGGTGCGTAACCGGGTGGCCCGCTTTTGAGCGGCAAGCTTGTTTTCGCCTTCGTCTTTGGCCCGTTCCGCTGCCTTTTTGCGGGCGAGTTTGTTGAAGGGCTCGACCGGCATGCGGCGGGCAGCGTTGGTGAGTTCTGGGTCGTTGAAGAAGTCGTCGCGCTGGTCTTCATCAACATCTTTGGCCGCTGACGCGAACGCGTCGAGGTGCTCTTCGGAAACGTCGCCGTTGCCCAAGTCGTCACCCAAGCTGGGGTTCGCGCTGACCGCCCCGGCACGATCAGCGGACTTCTTGGCGCTACGCGAGGACCGTTTCCCTGATTTGCGGGCAGTGCCTCGAGCGCCAGCGCCTTTGCCTTTGTCGGCAAGTAGTTCGGCTTTGATCAACAGTTTGGACTCCAAGCTTGAGGCCCAGCCCCGCACCGCAGCCACCTGCTCGACCGCGGCCTCGACCCCAGCCACATCCAAACCATCCCAACACAAACCAACAAGCGCCCGCACCGCATCAGGACACCCGCACACCCCACCACACACACAACCAGCAGCACGGCCGCCTGAGCCAGCAGAACAAGGCGGTGTTGTCGTTGCGCTGGAACGCTGTTGAGACACAGACACATCAACCCCTCGGCACAGACCCGCCCCAAAGAGAAGACAGGCACGTAGTGGACTAGCCGGACCACACCCCACTGCCAAAGGCAGCTTGTGATCGATAGACGCCAACTCGGTTGGCAGGGGGAAGCACTAACCACAGTATCGAACATGTGTTCGATACACAACCCTCAACCTCAATTCCTTCACTAATAGCCCGCAAGCGCGCACCGGGACACGTTTGAGCCAGCCACCCAGCAGCGCCGGGGTTCGGTGCGGAGCTTCTCCAGACCTCACGAGTACTACCTCGTGGCCGAGTGCAGCCAGAAGCACCTGCTAACAGAGCACAGACGACATGTCACAGCAAGACGATGCCTTCGCCGAGCCTGAGCGACGATTCGCCGAGCTTGAGGCGCCAGATCCGGAGGCTTAGCTGAGGTTGACCACGTTGCCGTCGGCGTCTATGTCGATGGCGTGGGCGGCGGGGGTTCGGCCGAGGCCGGGCATGGTGCGCATGTCGCCGCAAATGGGATACACAAACCCAGCGCCAACAGACGCTCGCACTTCGCGAACCGGCAGCGTCCAACCCGTGGGTGCCCCCTTGAGGCTGGGGTCGTGGCTGAGCGAGAGGTGGCTCTTGGCAATGCACACCGGCAAGTTGGCGAACCCGGCGTCGGTGTAGGTCTGGAGTTGCTTGTTGGCCTGCGGGCTATAGGACACGCCGTCGGCGCCGTACACCCTGGTGGCGACCGCGTGGATCTTGTCCTTCAACGACGCTTCGTCTGGGTAGAGCACCTTGAACTGCGAAGGTTCCTCGGCGGCCTCTTTGATGGCACTTGCCAATTCGGTTGCGCCCCTACCGCCGTCGGAGAAGTGGGTCGACACCGCAGCACGCGCTCCGTACTCTTCAGCGATTTCATGGATCGCGGCGATGTCGCCAGCATGGTCTTCGGGGAATACGTTGATGGCGACCACCGGCGTGCAGCCGTGGATCTGCATGTTCTCCAGCTGCTTGCGGAGGTTGTCGCCGCCCATGTGGACTTCGTCGGGGTTTTCCGCCAAGAGCTCATCTGGAAGTGGCCTGCCAGCGACGATCTTGTGCCTGCCCGAATGTGCCTTCAGCCCACGAACGGTCGCCACCAGGACGGCAGCGTCGGGAGCAAGACCCGAGTAACGGCACTTGATGTTGAAGAACCGTTCGGCACCCATATCGGCGCCAAAGCCAGCCTCGGTGAGAAGGAATTCGCTGGTGTGGATCCCGATCCGATCTGCCACGATGCTGGAGTTGCCGGTGGCAATGTTGCCGAACGGGCCCGTATGCACGAGAGCCGGCGTGTTCTCCAGCGTCTGCATGAGGTTGGGCTTGATGGCTTCTTTGAGAATGACGGCCATGGATCCAGCAGCGCCCACTTCTTCGGCGGTGATTGGCGTACCCGCCTTGGAGTAGCCAAGGACAATGCGGCCAAGGCGGGCTCGCAGGTCTTGAAGGCTTGTGCACAGCGCCAGCGCGGCCATGACCTCAGATGCCGCGGTGATGTCGAAGCCGGTCTCGCGGGGGATGCCGTCGAGACGACCACCAAGGCCGATCACGATGTTGCGCAGCGACCTGTCGTTTACATCGAGCACGCGTCGCCACGTGATGTTGTGAGGGTCGAACCCCAGGTCGTTGCCGTGGTACAGGTGCGCGTCGAGCAGCGCCGAACACATATTGTGTGCAGCGGTGACAGCATGCATGTCGCCGGTGAGGTGAAGGTTGAACAACTCCATGGGGACAACCTGGCTGTAGCCACCACCCGCTGCGCCACCCTTGATGCCAAAGGTGGGACCCATCGAAGGCTGACGGATCGCGATAGTTGCCGAGCTTCCAATGTGTTGAAACGCCTGACCCAACCCAACCGCAGTAGTGGTCTTACCCTCGCCCAACGGGGTGGGCGTAATCGCCGCAACCACTACGTACTTTGCTCGGGGTCGGTCGCTCATCTTGTCGATGGCGTCGAGGCTGATCTTGGCCGCTCCCAAGCCGTATGGCTCCAAACACTCCTCGGGGATACCTGCAGCGCCGGCGATGTCGCCCAGTGGCTTCAGGCTCGCCCCATTGGCGATGTCCAAATCGGATGGAAAGCTCATGATCCCCCAACGGCCCGGCAGCCTGGGGGAATGTAGCATCTGGGTGAGCTTCCTGGGACAACCCGCAAATGGAGTCCGGACATGACCCAACCCACCAGCATCTACCGAGCCCTTGGCCAGACCGGCATGCATGTCAGCCGCTTTGGTTTGGGGACAATGGTTCTTGGCGCCTGGGGCAACACCGACCTGGCCGAATGCAAGCGCATCATCAACCAAGCTCTCGACGCAGGCATCAACCTTGTTGATACCGCCGACATGTACGGCGATGGCCAGAACGAAGAGATCGTGGGCGACGCCATCGCCACCAGACGCGACGAGGTGGTGCTTTGCACAAAATTCCACCACCCGCTTGGCGACCACGGTGACCCAAACCGGCGAGGCAACTCTCGTCGTTGGATCATGAACGCCGTGGACGACAGCCTTCGACGGCTGAA
The DNA here is from genome assembly GCA_030431575.1 of Acidimicrobiia bacterium. Taxonomy (GTDB): domain Bacteria; phylum Actinomycetota; class Acidimicrobiia; order Acidimicrobiales; family UBA8592; genus JAUIIS01. The sequence goes on from JAUIIS010000058.1 coordinate 10,630, forward strand.
CGTCGACCACATCGACCTCTACCAAGCTCACCGCCCCGACCCAGCGACCGACATTGGCGAAACCGTCGCCGCCCTCAACGACCTGATCGCTGCGGGCAAGATTCGGGCTTGGGGAACCAGCACGTTCCCGGCAAGCGACCTCGTGCAAGCCCATTGGTCGGCCGAACGCCTCGGCAAGGCAGGGCCACACACCGAGCAGCCGCCGTATTCGATCTTTGCCCGAAGCGCCGAACACGAAGTACTCCCTACTGCGCAGCGGCTGGGCATGGGTGTGATGGTGTGGAGCCCGCTCTCTGGTGGCTGGCTAACCGGCAAATACAACAGCGGCGCTGCGCCCGCAGGCAGCAGAGGCCAGTCCAACCCGGATCATTTCGATGGCGACAACCCCCACAAAGCCACGGCGGCTTCGGCCCTGGCCGACGTGGCCAGCCAGGCCGGACACAGCTTGACGCATATGGCACTTGCCTGGGCCACCGAGCACCCGGCCGTGACGTCGGCGCTCATTGGCCCAAGGACCGAATCCCAACTTGATGACCTCCTGGCCGGCATCGACCTTGAGCTAGACGCCGACACTCTGGACGCCATCGACGCCATCGTTGCACCGGGCACCGATCTCAACCCCGCAGACAAGGGTTGGGAATCACCGGGGCTGGCGCCCTCGCAAAGGCGTCGACCCCGCTTCTAGGACTACTAGCTAGGCGAACGTTGCTGGGCTACTTGCCGTGTTCGGCTCGAGGGTCGATGCCGCGGTAGACCGCCTCGTACGACCGTGTGCCTGCGCCGTTCATGGCCATAGCAGCGGCCATACGTTTTGGTAGACGAACCTCTCGCCTGTTCTTTTGAACTGCGACCAACGTTTCTTCGGCCACTTGTTTGACGGGCGCCACGGCCATCAGACCGAACTTCGTTGCTCGGTCGACACCCTTCTTCATAGCCGGGTTCTCGTCGAGACGACCCCACATGTCAGTGGCAATGGGTCCCAAATGCAAGATGGTGACCCCAACGTCGGTATGCGACAGCTCGATACGAACCGATTCAGCAAATCGAGTGAGACCTCCCTTGGTGGAGCAATACACCGACAAGCCCGGCTGTCCAGCAGTCGCAGCGACAGACGACGTGTAGACCAAGTGACCACTCCCCCGCTCGATCATCTTGGGAACCATCTGCACGGTGAGGAGTTCTGGCGTGATGAGATTGACCCGAATGGCCCGTTCGATCTCTTCTGGGCTGGTGTCCTCGATGAGTTTCTGGGTCTCTATGCCAGCGTTGTTGATGAGGACGTCGATAGGGCCGTGCTCTGCCTCGACCCGGTCGATGAACCCGTCCACCTGCGCTGTGTCGGCCGCATCGAAGGGCACGGCTGCACCATCAAGCTCGTTGGCGAGCGCCTCTATCTCCGGCTTGCTTCTGGCGCAGGCAATGATGGTTGCCCCTGCTCCGGCAAACTTGCGTGCGATGGCTTCGCCAATCCCGCGCGAAGCGCCTGTGATTAGTACCCGCTTACCGTTTACGTCCATGGTGCAGTATTCACCCGGCGGGGGCGCTCGTCCAGAGCAGTCCCCTCTGCACCCCTGCACCCAATCGTGCGCCCGTCGATGCCGCGACGCAACAAGGCCGCCCAAGGCCGCAAGCTACGCTCGCGTGGAGCTCAACCCGCCCGGTTCGAGCCACACCCCTACGGGAGGACTGGCGCGATGCCCATACCCGGATCACTAGTCGGAACCACGGCCCCATCGGTACAGCATCAGGTGGATGCGCGCTGGATTATGGCCTACGCCGCTGCCCTAAGGGCAGAAGATCCGTGCTATTTCGACACCGAACGTCCTGGCGGAGTTGTTGCCCACCCGCTCTTTTCGGTTTGCCTGGAGTGGCCCGCGATTGTGTCCCAACGGAACAGCTCCGAAGCTCACGGCGTGACTGGGCAGGAGGTGCTCACCGGTATTCATGCCACCCACGATGTGGTGGTGCATCGCCTGGTTAGGCCAGGCGACCAGTTGACCACGTCGCTCGAAATCGTGGCGTTGGCGGACATCAAGCCAGGCGCTCTCGTCACGACAAGACTGGGGACCGTCGACCAACACGGCGAACCGGTGGCCAGCACCACCCAAGACGCCATCTACCTTGGTGTTCCCACTGACGGCAAGCATCGGGCCGACCCCGCTCCCCCGCCACCAATCGACGGCACCGAACGACACGGGGACCCGTTGGAGCTAGCCGTCGATATCGGTGCAGGTGATGCGCACACCTACACCGAATGCGCACGCATTTGGAACCCCATCCACACCGACGTCTCCGCAGCGAAAGCCGCCGGCCTGCCCGACATCATCCTGCATGGCACCGCCAACCTGGCCCACGGAGTCTCAGCAGTCGTGGCTGTAGCGGCCGACGGCAACCCGCACCTGGTGCGGCGGATCCAGTGCCGATTCGCAGCCATGGTTAGGCTTCCCTCGACCATGACAGTTCGCGTGTGGCCAGCCAACCAGACTGCGCCAAAAATGTCGACGGTCCCCTTCGAGGTTCTGAACGACAAAGGTGCACCTGCGGTAGCTAACGGCCTGGTGGTGCTCGGAGCACCCGAGCCTTAGGTCATCCCAGCTCTAGGCTCGTGTTGACCGCTGTTCCCAGCGCTTTTCGACCGCGGTGCGGGTGAGGAGCCGGGCAATTCCCACCGTGGCGCCGACGCCTGCTGACCAGGCAACAGCGGTGGTCCAGGGCACATCGTTCTGGCGGGGGTTGGTGGGCGGGCCAAACGAGTTGCGTCTTGTCCACTCACGAGCGAGGAGCGCCGCGACGATGCGCGCCACGATGAGCGTGCTCGCCATCTCAACACCTTTGTAAATCTTGTCGTCGTCGATCTTCATCGGCCTGCACCTCCTGTTGTCCCGCTGTCAATACTGTGGCACCCGCAGGCGCTGCCCGCACACGCGACGAGGATCTAGAGGCCAACAATTGCGCCCGAGTCGAGGTCATCGATTGCAGCCGTGGTGCGGCCCACCAGTGCGTCGAAGAAGGCTTCGCCCCTGGGGTTCGCCCGTTCCATGGTCATGGTCGAGACAAACATGATGCCGAAGAGCAACGCGCCTTCTCGGTAGCCGCGCACCACCGTGTCTCGTGGCAGGAGGTCTTCGCCCACGCCTTCAGCGCGCAATGTGTCCAGATAGTGGTTGATGAGCGCCCACTGGTGCTGTTCTCTGACCTCAGGGGCGAGGTTGGTGACGAGGAAGTACACCAAGTCGCTGGAACCCGGGACCCGCATAGACATCTGCCAGTCGATCAGCGCAAACGACCCATCGTCTCCAAAGAACATGTTGTCCAGTCGGAAGTCGCCATGACAGATAGTCATCGGCATGTCGACGTAGGACTCGAGATAGGACGGCACCTGACTGGCAAAACTTTCCATCCAGCCCAGCACCCGGCTTGGTGTGCGATCCCCGTAGTGATCCACGAAAGCGGACCACGAGTCGTTGAACATGGGAACGATGGCGTCGGTCATGGGCCCAACGAGTGACGGGATCCACGTCAGCTCGTCGACTTCTGGGCTGCCGTAGAACTGTGCGTGCAACCGGGCCAACCGCTCGACCACAGTTCTGGCTCGTGTCAGGTCTGCGCCGGTCACCTGATCGCCCGGCACCATAGGAGCCAGGTCTTCGAGGACCAGGGCCCACGTGTCGGTGGCAACGTCTCCGATGTTCACCAAGCATTGCGGCACGCGCACGTTGACCGTGTTGGCGAGCTCGGCATAGAACCGCGACTCGCGTTCGTACATGCCCATCATCTGCCCCACGGCGCGCCCCCCAGGGTCTGCAGTTGGCAGCTTCACGATGACTGATGCCGGGGCATCTGGCCGGGCGTCCGCCCACTCGAGGTCCACCCGGCCAAGCTGGCCAACGAACCCCTCGCCCGCGCCAATGACGGTCGTGCGGGAACTGGCCAGCGAGCCATGGTTGTCCAGCACGGTTGCCAGCCATCCGTGCAAGCCGTCGTCGATACTCTGCGGTACGTTCGCCATTTCGTGAGCGTAGACCACTGTGACCAATGCCACAGAGGCGCATGAGCCCGCTTGCCCATTTGGCTGTACGGATCGGCGACATCGTCATCGACTGCAACGACCCTGTCGCAGCCGCAGACTTCTGGTGTGCGGCCCTTGGCTACCGCGTTGCAGGTAGGAACGCAACCACTGTCGCGGTTGCCGGGGACAGCGCAGCGCCAACGCTGCTCTTCATCAAGTCCACCGACACCAAGGCGCACAAGAACCGAATCCACTTCGACGTATGCCCGACGACGGGAACCACAAGAGACGAAGAGGTTGCACGACTCGAACAGCTGGGTGCAACGCGCATTGAAACCGGCGACCCCAATCAATCATGGGCAGTCATGGCAGACCCAGACGGCAACGAGTTCTGCGTAATGCAAACGGTTCTGCCACCCGAACCCGCCCCGTTCCACCACGTCTACGCCACTGACGACGCCGATACCGAGGCCTGACCGGGAAGTCTGTGACGGAAGGAGCTGCGACTAGGGCTCGTCGTTTGGTTCG
>JAUIIS010000431.1 GCA_030431575.1 Acidimicrobiia bacterium
GGCGGGGGCGTCCAAACCGGTGCGGGTTGCCACCACGTCGAACTGGGTCACCATGCGGTTAATGAATGCCTGCTCGTCGGTATTGGTGGTGTCGTCGATGTCGTAGGTCTCGGGGAACAAGTAGCCCTCGGCGTTCGGCAGAATCTCGTTCTCGAAGACCGTTGGTTTCGCGGCCGCCAGCACAGCGTCAGACATCTCGATGGGGTCGTAGGTGGGCACCTGGGCCAACAACGCGGCTTCGATTTCGTCTGTCGTGAGCCCTTCTGGCACCGTGACAAACTGGCGGGTGTCCGGTTCGGGTGCCGGGCCCTCGTCGAGGATGTCGCGCACGTCCCAGACAGCCATGTTGGTGTTGAACGTGTATTCGCCCGCCTGCCAGTCGCCGGCGTCTTTCGAACGCAGGTAGTACCGGAAAACGGTGCCGTTCGACACCACACCTTCGTCGTCAAGGATGCGCACAATGTCGTTGGTGGAGGCACCCTGGGGCACGTTAATGATGACCGCAGCGCCTTCGCCTCCTGGGGGGTCTAGCTGGTCGTCAACCCAACCCTTGACGTAGGTGCCAGTGGCAATGAGTGCCACGGCAAGCACGCCGACAAAGACAAGCACGCGAAACGTTGTGCTGGTTGAACGAGGCAAGCGTTCCCAATCGCGGTCGTCGTAGTACTCGTCTTCGTACCACGGCGGCAGGTCTGCTGGCGGTTCGAACTCTGAGGCTGGGTCGTACTGCACCGGCGCCGCGGGGTACGGGTCCTGCGTTCTTTGCGCCAGAGCAGGGCCGCCGCCGGTCATGCCAGCGCGGGCGTAGCCGTCTGTGGGAGCGCCTGGACCCCAGCCATCGGGGTAGGGGGAGCCGCCAGGTCCGTCGGGGTAGGGCGATGCCGAGCCATCTGGGTCGCCTGCGGCGGCTTCGTGCAGGTCTTCGTCTGGGTAGGGCGACGACGCGGCGGTTGGTGCTTCTTCGGCCGGGGCGTCATCGAGATCTACCAGCGATTGCTCCGGCTCATCGACTGGAGCAACGGCGTCGGCGCGCAAGACCTCGGTCTCGTCGGTGCTGTTGGTGTCGTCGGAACGCATCGTCGCTTAGCTCGCTGAGGGGTCGGGTTGCCGTGACGCTGCGTTGGCCTGGGTGTCGAGCCATGCCTGCAACAGCACCGCTGCGGCAACCATGTCGACCATGTCGCGGCGGTTGTGGCCAGCGACACCTTGCTCACGCAGCGCTTGGTGGGCGCTGACGGTTGTCAGCCGTTCATCGTAGGTCTCAACAGGTACTCCTGTGACGACACCTAGCTCTTTTGCTTCACGTCTTGCTTTCTTGGCTGCTGGGCCGAGGCTGCCATCGAGCGACAGGGGAAGGCCCACCACCACAACTCCGATCTCCCATTCTTCGACGAGTGCACGCACGGCTTCGTGATCATCGGAACGCCTCTTGGCGCGCTGAATGACCGTGAGCGGGGTTGCGACGGTTCGCGAACTGTTGGAAAGGGCAACGCCGACGCGCCGCGACCCGAGGTCGAGGCCTAAGGCTCTGCCCGTGGTCATGGGCTCGTGTCCCGTCTTAGTCAACCGGCTTGAGTCCGGCGGCTTGGCGGGCCAGATTGAGCGCTTCGTCGATGGCACCACCATCTTTGCCGCCAGCCATAGCGAACGCCTCGCCCTTGCCGCCGCCCCCTTTGATAGCGCGTGCTGCCTCAGCGATAAGTTCGGCAGCGTTGTAGGGCGCTCCTTCGCTGACCGCGGCCAGCAGCGCCGCTCCCCCGCCTTCGAGAGCTGCGCCCAAGATGGCCACGTCAACCCCGTCTTGGGTGCGCAACGCCATAGCCATCTCTTTGAGGTCGTCGCGCTCGACGCCGTCGACCCGGGCCACGACGACGCCGTTTTGAGCAGACGCCGCTAGCTCGTCCGAGCGGCCCGCTGCGGCCAACGACCGCAGCTTCTTGTTCTCGGCCTCGAGTGCCTTGAGGTCGGCCATGCGCTTGGTGACGCCCTCAACCAAGGTCTCTGCCGGGACGCCGACGACCGAAGCTGCTTCGGCCACGATGTGTTGCTGTTCGCGCAGGAGATCGATGGCCCCAGCACCGCTGACGGCTTCGATGCGTCGCAGGTTCGAGCCAATAGAGCCCTCCGAAACGACCTTCACCAAGCCAATGTCGCCGAGAGCCGACACGTGCGTGCCACCACACAACTCGACCGAATGGGGCCCCGCCTCTAGCACGCGCACGACATCGCCGTACTTGTCGCCAAAGAACGCAATGGCTCCACGTGCCTGGGCATCGGCCATCGACATTTCTTCGTGGGTGGCCGCCACGTTGGTCAAAACGTCCGCGTTGACGAGATCTTCGATGGCCGCCATCTGCTCTGGTGTAATGGGTTCGTAGTGGCTGAAGTCAAAGCGCAGCCGGTCAGGACCAACCCATGAGCCTTGCTGTTTCACGTGGGGTCCGAGCACCTCGCGCAACGCATAGTGCAGCAGGTGGGTGGCAGTGTGATTACGAGCAATGGCTGCGCGTCGCTCTTCGTCGATGGTCGCCGTGGCCGTCTGCCCAACATCAAGGTGGCCTTCCACCGTGCCGAGAAGATGCCGGGTTTGGCCCGGTGCGCCGTAGACGGTGTCGACAACGTGGGCCTTCCCAGTCTTGGTTTCGATGAGGCCGGTGTCACCGATCTGGCCACCGGATTCGGCGTAGAACGGCGTACGGTCGAGGACGACGGAATCGTTTTCGACCAGCAAGATCGTGGCTTCGGCACTGGTGTGATCACGGCCAACAAAGTCG
>JAUIIS010000059.1 GCA_030431575.1 Acidimicrobiia bacterium
GACGACGATGCGCAAAGAGCTGCGATTAGTGCTGTGGTTGCCGACTATCCCACGTACCTCGATGGCTGGGCGCGTATTGGCGACCTTGGGCGCGACCCCATCGAAGCCTACGCGGCCTACCGGGTCGGCTATCACCGTGGACTCGACCGCCTGCGCCAGAGCGGCTGGCGCGGCTCTGGGTATGTGCGCTGGACTCACGAGACGAACCGGGGCTTTCTGCGTGCGCTTGCCGGCTTGCAGCGCTGTGCTGGATTGATTGGCGAGCGCGACGAAGAAGAGCGCTGCGCACACTTCTTGGCCCAGCTTGACCCCGCTTGGCCGCCTGCCACGCTCGACTAGCGCTCAGCTACAGGTATGGGCCCGATGCCCTCAACACCTTTTTCGGGGGTAGTGCTTGCTGGCGGCGCTTCTACGCGTATGGGTCGAGACAAGGCCCTCATTCGCCTGGGCGATGGCATGACCCTGGTCGAAGGGGTCGCAGCAGCTCTGAGAACAGCAGGGGCCACCGAGGTACTTGTGGTTGGCGGCCATCAGAACGCCTTGGCAGCCCTCGGGCTTCAGTACGTGCCCGACCGCTTCCCCGGCGAGGGTCCCTTAGGCGGCATCGTTACCGCGCTTGGCGCGGCCAGCCAACCATGTGTGGCCGTGTTGGCCTGCGACCATGTGACCCCAAGTGCAGCAGGGGTGTCGTTGGTGGTCGAGGCGCTTGGTTCGTGCGATGTGGCCATCCCAGTGGTCGCAGGACGCCGACAGACGCTCCACGCAGCGTGGCGGCGCGAAGCGCGCCACAAACTGCTTGGGCGGTTCTTGGATGGCGCTCGCTCGGTGCGCCAAGGTATCGAAGGACTTGCAACGGTCGAGGTCCAAAGCGCCCACGAGGATTGGTTCCAAGACGCCGATACCCCCGATGAGCTGCCCAATCACCACCATGGCGGCTCGGGCCAGTAGCATCAGCGGCAGTGCCCACGCCGAATCGACACCCATGACTGACCACCCCGCCATCCCCGAACTCGTTGTCGACCAGGGGCGATTCGACGAACTCATCCCAGAGATCGCAGCGCAACCTGTCTATGCCGTCGACACCGAGTTCCATCGCGAACGCACCTATTACCCAAAGGTGGCGTTGGTCCAGATCAACTGGGGACCAAACATGGTGTTGGTCGACCCGCTCGCCGTCGACCTGCTCCCGTTCGCTGAGGTCTTAGACGGCCCCGGCTTGGCCGTCATGCACGCTGCGAGCCAGGACCTTGAGGTCATGACTCGATCCTGCAAGACGCTGCCCACACGGCTCTTTGACACCCAAATCGCGGCCGGGTTCACTGGCCTGCGGAGTCCATCGCTGGCATCACTGCACGATCGCATGCTGTCGGTGCGCCTTCCCAAGGGCGACCGCCTCACCGACTGGCTTCGCCGACCGCTCAACGACGACCAGCTCGAGTATGCGGCGTCCGATGTGCGCTACTTGCTTGACATCCATCGCATGCTAGAGGCCGATTTGGTCCAGCGGGGCAGGCTCGAATGGGCCGAAGCCGAATGCCTCGAACTGCTGCACAAGGGCAAGGCTCAGCGCGATCCCGAGACTGCGTGGCTGAAGATCAAAGAGACCCGCCATCTCGGCAAGCGCAGCCGCGGCGTAGCCCAGGCCGTCGCAGAGTGGCGCGAGCAACGAGCGCAGGATCTCGACCAACCCCCACGCTTCATCCTTCCCGATCTCGGCGTTGTGGGCGTGGCCCAACGTCCGCCGACCGAGCTATCCGAGCTGAAGAAAGTTCGTGGCATCGATGACCGCCATGTGCGCGGCCAACACGGCGAAGAACTCCTTGCGGTCATTCAGGAAGGCCTCAAACGCGAGGTCGAGTTGCCGAAACGCCCATCCAACCGGGCCCTGATGGAACAGCTCCGGCCTGCGGTGACCTTGGTCTCGGCTTGGCTCAGCCAATATGCGCAAGATATCGAGATAGACCCCGCCCTGCTTGGTACCCGCGCCGATATCGAAGCTTTGCTTCGCGGCGACGATGACGCAAGACTGAGCCAAGGTTGGCGATCTGAGCACGTGGGGGGACCAATTAGGCGCTTGGTCGATGGCAAAGCCACCTTGGCCTTTGACAACGGCCGCTTGCTGCTTGAGGACCGCGCTACTCCCTGACCAGACAGGCCACAGTAGGCTTTCTAACCCATTTTCGGTGTATTTGATGTCGTGCGAATGGCACCGAAACACGCTAAGGTTCTCCTTGGACGGAGGCCCGGGGTTCGCCCCGACGCCAACCGATCAATCGAACAACCTTTCCTCAACTCTCTCGGAGCCGACCCGTGAAAAAGGGACGACACCGCCGTTACATCGAAGCGCGCGAACTGAAGCATCAAAACGACGCGCTCGATGATCTCTTTGCGGACAACGAAGACCCTTGCGCCGAGTGTGGCGCGTTACCGGGTCAGGACCATAAGGACTGGTGCTTAAACGTGCGCCCTGCCGCTGTTGTTGAGGAAAGCGACTGGTAACGAGTGCGCTGGCTTACGAGCCGGTCTCGTCAAGGATTTCAGACAGCTTCAAGATGTCTTCGGCGTAGACCACGCCGATAAAGGTCCCGTCGTTGTCTGTGATAGCCAAGACATCGATATCGGCAGCGTCCATGGCCGCCACGGCATCGCGAAAGGTCCATGAGGCGCGCCCTGTAGGCAGGTCGGTGGCCATCAACTCACCAACCGTCACTTCGTCCCAATGGTCACGCTCGATTTCTTTGAGGTGATCGAGATCACAGACGCCGAGGTAGCGTCCGCTGTCCACCACGGGCACCGTGCGCTCGCGACGTCCAAGCACATGAACGAAAACGAACTCCGCGGCAGTGGCATCAGGGGGTACGGTAAACACGTCGGTAGACAACGCCGAGCCGATGGGAAGCCCAAAACGCCCCTCGAGATGGCCCATGCGTCGCGAACGTTGATACCCCGCCACCGAACTCTCTCCAGCCACCAGTTGTGACATCGCCGCGGCAATAAGTGCCGGTACAACATAAGGTGACGCGCCGGTCGATTCGGCTACGAACATCACGGCGGTGATGGGGACCCGGTAGCCAGCACCCAAGAAGGCAGCCAGACCGAGTGTCGGGTACAGCGACGTTTGGTCTTCGTTGACATTGATGACCTCGCCCACGAAGTTCCCCATGATGACACCTTGCACGGCCAACGGGATGAACAGCCCGCCGGTACCGCCGCCTGCAATGGTGATGAGGGTTGCGGCCAGCTGAAACACGAACAGCCCAGCAATCAGCCCCAAGCTTCGGTCGCCTTCGAGAAGCCAAGTGACTGCTTCGAGGCCCGGGCCCAAGGTGACGGTCTCGTCGAAGATCATGTCGCTCAGGACAACAAGCCCCCCAAGAAGCACGCCAGCACCCACGACACGTCGCACAGCACGCTCGTCGCCAGATAGCTGTTTGGCATGGCGAACCAGACCCGCGTATCCGCGTCCTGCCAGGCCGGCCACGAGGCCAATAATGGCGCCGCCAATGAGGTCTCTGACATTGATCTCGCGATCGACTGAACCCAGAGTTGGGAACACCCGGTCTATACCCAACATCGTGGCAAACACGATGTAGCTGGTTGCTGAGGCAATCAGCGAAGGGAGTAGGGCGTGGCGGGCCACGTCGTCTCGATACGGTGCTTCAAGCGCAAACATCACCCCGGTTGCTGGGGTACGGAAAATCGCAGACACACCGGCGGCTGCGCCAGCAGTCAGCAAGATCTTTTGCTCATCGCGGCGAAAGAACGACGAGAATGAGTCCTGCATGGATTGGCCAATGGTGGCACCGGCATACACCGAGGGCCCTTCCAGGCCAACAGACCCGCCAGCGCCAATGGTGGCGGCTCCAGCGAGCAGCTTGGCTGGAAGGTCGCGCAGAGGCAAGTTCGGGGTGCGTTCGTGGAACGCCCGCACATATTCGTCGGATGTAGAAGGAGTGGTGCCTGCGGTCCGCAGAATCAGCGCCGCGGCACCAAGGCCAATGAGCGGAGCCGTGGTGCGTACCCACAGCTCCTGCTCGAGCAAGCGCTCAAGCATAAGATGGATGACCAGATAGTCGAACCCTGAGATCGTGATCCCCACGACCAGACCCACCATGACCGAAGCCACCACAATACGTGGCAGACGAACGTCGCTCTCGCCTTCCATCAGTGTGCCGCCCCATCGGCTGGCGGACGACGCGAGGCTGGATGGGGGAGCAGGGTCTCGGTGCTGCGCGTGTCTAGATAGCTGCGCAGCCTTGCGAAGAGGTCTTCGCCAATGAGTCCCTTGAGCTCATCGGTAAGCCGAGCGTACACAGGGGTGTGCTCAACGAACGCGAGCGCGTCTTCGGTGCACCACCAATGGAATTCTTCGCCGCCGTCGCCCCAGTCGTTGCGTGTCCACTCTCGTAGGGTTGCTACTTGGTGACCGTTCTCGTCCTCATGGTGCTCGAGGCGGAGTGGGAGCTGCCAGCAGACCTCGGGCTTCCACAAGGTAATGGCTTCAGCCGCGCTGATAGCTCCGGCGTGCAGCGCGCATCCGTGTCCGTTGGCAAATCCCGGGCGGTTCAGGAAAACACAGGCGTTGTCGACCACTGCGGTTGTCCAGGCCCCTTCATCGTCCTTGACAAATGGCTCGGCTGTTCCGTGGTACTGCCACAGGTCGGCGCTGAGGCGCTCGGCCGCCGAACGCACCCGAGCCAAGTCTGCCTCGTCGGCTGCGTGGGCGCCAAAGGAACAGCATCCCTCGCCGGCTTCGGGCGTGGGCTCATTGCGCACGCCGAGACAACCCTGGTCCCAAATACAGGTCCAGTTACTCGTCAGGAACGTCACGTCGAACAGCCAGGTGGTGTCTTCGTGCTCGAATGAGATCCACTCATGAAGATTGTCGAGATCGCTACCTTGGGAATGCACAGCCTTCGCAAGATAGCGCTGTTCCGCCCCTATGAGCACCGTAACGGGCACACTCTATCGATGGGATCCAACTATCGAACCGGCGACGCCGACACCGACGCCTCCATCGAGGCACTCGTGGCCCGCGTTGGCCGGGCCGACGATGCCGACGTGCTCGCCGAAATGGCGACGTCGATCTTGCGCATGGGTACTGAAGGCCTCGACCGTGGCGAACTCAAGTTAGTCAACGCCACGCTCAAAGAAATCCGCTACGCGTTTGGCGTGTTTGAGCCGTACCACCACGTCCGCAAGGTCTCCATATTCGGGTCGGCGCGCACCAAGCGCGACGACCCCGCCTACCAATGCGCCTTCGATCTTGGGGCGGCCCTGGCAGCCCAAGAGTGGATGATCATGACTGGTGCAGGCCCGGGCGTCATGGAGGCTGGCATCGAGGGAGCCGGCGCAAGAAACAGCTTCGGGATAAACATCGTGTTGCCGTTCGAAGCCAGCGCCGCCCCAGTTATTTTGGATGACCCAAAACTCATCAACTTCAAGTACTTCTTCACGCGCAAGCTCACCTTCATGAAGGAGTCCCACGCGTTCGCCTTGCTGCCGGGCGGTTTTGGGACCATGGATGAAAGCTTCGAGCTGCTGACCCTGATGCAGACGGGCAAGCAACCGCTGGCTCCGGTTGTGCTGCTGGATCCGCCGGGGGAGACGTATTGGCTGCGGTGGCTGGAGTTTGTCCGAGATGAGCTTCTTGATGGGGGCCTGGTCTCACCCGCAGACCTCTCATTGGTCAAGCTCACCGATTCCGTCGACGAGGCGGTGGCGGAAATCTGTGGCTTCTACCGCAACTACCACTCCATGCGCTACGTGGGAACGGAGTTGGTTTTGCGCATGCAATCCACCGTCAGTGACGACCTGCTCGAAGAGCTCAACGATGCCTTTGGCGACATTGTGGTGTCTGGCCGTATCGAACGTGCCCAGCCCACCAACGCCGAAATACGCGACAAGGACCAGCTTGGGATGGCCCGTCTATCGATGGTGTTCAACAACGCCAGTTTCAGCCGCCTTCGTGCGCTTATTGACACCATCAACCGGAACTGAGTTAGGCGAGGCCCACCGCAGTGGAGCGTTGTTACTCAGCAGCTACCGGAATCGAAGCTCGCCGCTTCGGTGCGGTGACCTGACCAAGATCGCGATAGGCCGTGTTGCGCTGATGCAACGTGCGTCCCAGCGGTTCGAGCACACGAGCGAAATCGTCTGGACCCACTTCTTGGCCATGGCTCGCTCCTGCAGCCCGAGAAATATTCTCGTTCATGAGCGTGCCGCCAACGTCGTTGACACCTGCTTGGAGCAGCTGGGTGAGGCCACTGAAGCCAATCTTGACCCACGACCCTTGGATGTTGTCGATATAGCCGTGGTAGGCAATGCGCGCCACCGCATGCATGAGCAATGTCTCGCGAAACGTCGGGCCGCGACGCGACATTTTGCGCAGGTAGATAGGCGCTGCCATGTGCACGAAGGGCAGGCCAACAAACTCGGTGAAACCGCCGGTCTCTTTTTGGAGGTCCCGGGTGATCACCATGTGCTTGGCCCAATGCCACGGCGTCTCTACGGCGCCAAACATGATGGTCACGTTCGAGTGGAGGCCAGCACCGTGAGCGGTGCGATGTGCTTCGAGCCATTCTTCGGTGTTGATCTTGTCGGGGCACAAGATCGCGCGCATGTCGTCGCTCAGGATTTCGGCTGCGGTACCCGGGAGTGACTTGAGTCCTGCCGCTTTGGCTCGTCGCAGGTAGCTGTCGAGGGGCTCATCCAGGCGGCGTGCGCCTTCGGTTACCTCAAGGGCGGTGAAGCCGTGGATATGGATGTCGGGCACGGTCTCCATGACAGCGCGACAGACATCGAGGTAGTACTCGCCGTCGAAGTCGGGGTGAATGCCGCCTTGAAGGCACACTTCGGTTGCCCCGAAAGCCGCTGCCTCGGCGGTGCGGGCCGCGATGTCTTCGAGGGTGAGTAGGTACGGCTTGCCACGCAGATTGAGGCTGAGCGGACCTTTCGAGAATCCACAGAACCGGCACTTGTAGGTGCAAACGTTGGTGTAGTTGATGTTGCGGTTGGCCACGTAGGTCACTTTGTCGCCGTTGACCTGCCGGCGAAGCTCGTCGGCGAGTTCGCAGACCGCTGCGACCTCGCGCCCGCGAGCGCTGAACAACGTAACGATCTCGTCGATCCCGACTTCTTGCCCGTCGCACACTCCTTGGAGGACCTCACCAACGGCGCCACCGGCGAAGGCAGGCGCTGGATAGATGTGCATCGGCTCAACGTCGGCACCCGAGTACCACTGGGTCGATCGGTCACCAATGATTTCGACGTCGGCGCCGTCGTCGCCTTGGCGCACAAACTCGACCTTCTCGGGGAACACCGCGCCTGGGTCGTCTCTGCCAAGGCCCTCGGCATCGGCGCGGTCCATAACGGGGAAGTGCATGGTTTCGTCCAGCCATTTGTCGGGGGCTTGGACGTACTCGGGGTAGATGGTGAGGCGTGGGGCCAAGGCAAAGCCGCGGCTCTCGGTAACTTCGCGCAGCCGGTCGAGGGCGGGCCATGGTCGTTCTGGGTTGACGTGGTCTGCGGTAATGGGCGATACCCCACCCCAGTCGTCGATCCCTGCATCGAGCAGCACACCGAAGTCGTCGCTGAGGTTCGGTGGGGCCTGGAGGTGGATGTCGGCCGGCAAGATGAGGCGGGCCATTGCGATGGCCTCAAGGTAGACGTCATCGGGGCACGGCGAGGCTTTGTGCATGGCCGTGCCGTCCTTGGGCAAGAAGTTCTGCACGATGACTTCTTGCACGTGGCCATGCCGGCGGTGCGAGTCCGCAATGGCCACAAGCGCGTCGATGCGGTCTTGGCGAGATTCGCCGATGCCAACAAGGATTCCGGTGGTGAAGGGGATGGCGAGCTCGCCCGCCGCCTCAAGGGTGGCTAGGCGCCGCGCTGGTTGTTTGTCGGGGGCGCCTCGGTGGCATTCAAGGTCGGGGTTCAGGCTCTCAATCATCATGCCTTGTGAGGGGCTCACTTCGCGCAGCAGTGCGAGTTCGTCGGGGTAGAGCGCACCGGCGTTGGCATGGGGGAGGAGGCCGGTCTCCTCGTAGACCACCTTTGCCATGGCCGCGAGGTACGCAATGGTTGACTCGTAGCCGTGCTCGTCGAGCCAGGCTTGGGCAGCGGGATAACGCAGCTCGGGGCGTTCGCCCAGGGTGAAGAGTGCTTCGTGGCAACCAACCCTGGCGCCCGCCTTTGCGATGTCTAGGACGGTCTCGGGGCTGAGGTAGGGCGTGTCGAGGCGAGCTGGTGGCTGGGCAAAGGTGCAGTAGCCGCACTTGTCTTGGCACAGCATGGTGAGCGGGATGAAGACCTTGGGCGAATAGGTAACCCTGGTCCCGGTGGTGACGTCGCGTCGACGGCGCGCCTCGGCCATGAGCTGGTCGAGGGGTAAGTCGAGGGATTCTGAACCAGGAACGTCTGGTCGCGACTGGTCTTTAGCCGAGTGGTCGTTAACGGTGTCGGTCACTGAAACTTGTCCCTCTAGTGGGTGATTGGTTGCTCTGAGCCGGGTCGGCTCGCGATATGGGTAGGGGTGATGTCGTCGCCGCATTGTGGGCAACGGGTCACGTTTTGCAATGCGGTTCCGCATGCGTCGTGGACGAGAACGGTGGGGGGAGTCTCGGCATACCACCGATCTCCCCACTGCATGAGCGCCACCAGGGAAGGGGAGAGGTCGGCCCCTTTGGCGGTGAGCCGGTACTCGTGACGCAAGGGGCGCTCTTGGTACGGGACTTGTTCGAGCACGTCGTTGTCGACAAGGCGTTGCAGGCGGTCGCTGAGGATGTTCTTGGCGATCCCGAGATCGGCTTGGAGCTGACCGAATCGGCGCACTCCCCGGAAGATGTCTCGCAGGATCAAGATGGTCCAGCGGTCACCAATGATGGCCATAGTGGCCGCAATAGAACAGGACTCAACATGGTCTTTGGAAGTGTGCTCTGGCACCTGGCCGCTCATAGCGTGACGCAACTTAGCTCAGTCGGTTTCATTCTGCAACCGACTCTACCCGAATCCTTCGTTTCGTGCTCGCTTGAGGCCAGGACCTGGCCACCAGCGGCCCAAACTCGACCGCAAGGCTGCGCGCGTCGCTCTAGGGTCTTGGGGTGTCCAGTCGCCTCATCACCACCGCCGAGGGCTCCGAGGCCGGGGCGTTCGCCCGCACCGACTGGTTGCTCATCTTGGCCGCTGGCGGGACGTGGGGCGCGAGCTTCCTCTTCATTGCCGAAGCCCTTGAGTCCTACAGCCCGGGCGCCGTGACTTCCGGTCGGGTGTTTGTCGGCTTTGTCACATTGACCATCCTGCGGCGGGACCGCAAACCAATCGACCCCAACGATCGCATGAGGATCGTGCTGTTGGCCGCAACCTGGATGGCCATCCCACTGACCCTGTTTCCGCTGGCCCAAAGCCACATCAGCTCCAGTCTCGCTGGCATGATCAACGGCGCAACCCCCGTTGCGGTGGCCGTTGTGGCCACCGTCTTGTTGGGACGACTCCCCGGCACTTGGCAACGCGCCGGCCTTGCGTTCGGCTGCGTTGGACTGATCCTCATTGGCTGGCCCTCGGTCACCGATGGCGGCAGTTCGCTGGTAGGGGCGGCGCTCGTCTGTGGCGCCGTTGCCTGCTACGGCATCGCCATCAACATGGCTGTCCCGCTTCAACAGCGCTACGGCGGGCTCAACGTTTTGTGGCACGTGCTTGGCCTCGCCACCCTCATGACCGTCCCCTTTGGGCTCTGGGGGCTTTCAGACTCCACTGCTGAACTCTGGCCGACACTAGCCCTGTTAGCGCTGGGAGCGGGCGGCACGGGGTTGGCCTTTGTGGCTATGGCCACGGTCAGCGGCCGAGCGGGCAGCACTCGAGGGTCGGTGACCATATACCTGACGCCGCCAGTGGCCATCGTGCTCGGCGTATTGGTTCGCGACGAGACCGTTGAGCCCATCACGCTGTTGGGCAGTGCTCTGGTGCTGTGTGGCGCCTGGCTAGCTGGGCGCCCCGACAACAGGCGTCGGGTACCGGGCTAGCACCGCGACCGCCTTAGCGACGCAACAGTTGTGCTTTGGTCTCAAGCGTTGCGAGCAGATCGTCGAAGCTCTTCTCGAACGATGCCACGCCTTCGGCTTCGAGCGTGGCTGCAACCTCATCGAGGTCGACGCCGACCGCCGCCACCTCAGCAAGCATGTTGGCTGCGGCGTCGAAGTCCGCGTCTACTGTGCGGCCCAACGTGCCATGATCGAGGAAGGCCACCAGGGTTGCATCGGGGAGGGTGTTCACCGTGTTGGGCCCAATCAGCTGATCGACATAGAGCGTGTCGGGGTAATCGGGGTTCTTTGTCGAAGTCGATGCCCACAATGGACGTTGTGGGCGAGCGCCGCGGGCCGCCAGAGCTTCCCATCGCGGTCCGCTGAAGCGATCCAAGAACAGCTTGTAGGCGAGCTGGCCTTGGGCCACCGCAGCCTTGCCTTTGAGGGCCAGTGCAGCGTCGGTGCCAATGGCATCGAGTCGGCTGTCTACCGCAGACTCGGTCCGAGAGATAAAGAACGACGCAACCGACGAAATGGCCGAAAGGTCGCCACTGGCAGCTTCAAGCCCGCTGAGGTACGCCTCGATGACTTCGTCGTAGCGATCCAGCGAAAACAGTAGCGTCACGTTGATGCTGCGCTTCTCCGCGATCATCTGTTGAATGGCCGGTAGCCCCTCGGCCGTGCCCGGGATCTTGACGTAGAGGTTGGATCGGTTGAGAGACTCATCGAGTTGCCGGGCCGCGGCGATAGTGCCTTCGGTGTCGCGCGCCAGGCCAGGGTCGACTTCAACAGACACATAGCCGTCGAGCCCATTGCTCGCCTCGTGCACAGGCGTCATGAGGTTCAAGGCTGCGTCGATGTCTGTGGTCACCAACTGCCAGTACGAGTCCTCGACCGAAGTGCCCTGCGCGATGAGTTCAGAGAACTGCTCGTCGTACTCGTCTGAGCCAGAGATGGCCTTTTCGAATATCGATGGGTTAGACGTGAGACCACGGACGCCTTTGTCGATCCAGCCCTGTAGCTCCCCGGAGTTGATCCAGTCGCGCTTGAGGTTGTCGAGCCATGGGCTTTGGCCGTACTGAGCAAACAGGTCGTGTAGTAGCGTCATGAGGATTCTCCAGAGATAAGGGCCCGGGCCGAGGCAACCACGTTGTCGACGTTGATACCAAGCTTGTCCATCACCACGTCGCCCGGCGCAGAAGCGCCGAAGCGGTCGATACCTACCGAGGCATCGGCGTATGCGGCCCAACCAAGGGTCACGCCGGCCTCGACTGAGAGCTTCGGTACACCCGGCGGCAGCACCGCATCGCGGTAGGCGGGGTCCTGGGCGTTGAAGATGTCCCATGACGGCATGGAAACAACGGTGGCTTCGATCCCACTGGAAGCAAGAACAGCCGCGGCCTCGACGCAGAGCGAGACCTCACTGCCTGTCCCAATGAGTACAACCCGAGGGTTTGCGGCTTCGCTGAGCGCATACGCGCCGCGAGCCACGCCCGCAGCATTAGTGCCAGCCAGTTCGGGTACGTTCTGGCGAGTGAGAATGAGCGCTGTTGGGCCGTCGCCGTCGATGGCAAGTTGCCAGGCGGCTGCGGTTTCGTTGGTGTCGGCAGGTCGCAAGAGTCGGAGTCCGGGGATGGTGCGTAACGCCATGACGTGCTCGACAGGCTGATGTGTTGGGCCGTCTTCGCCCACACCCACCGAGTCGTGGGTCCAGGAGTAGATGACCTTGGCGCGTGATAGTGCGGCGAGCCGCACAGCCGGGCGCATGTAGTCACTAAATACCAGGAAGGTGCCGCCAACGGGCACAACACCGCCGTGTAGCGCCATGCCATTCATGATGGCCCCCATAGCGTGTTCGCGAACGCCGTAGTACATCTGACGCCCACCAGGTTCGGCGCTGGACAACGCTGCAGCGCCCTTGATCTCGGTACCGGTATTACCCGTGAGATCTGCGGCGCCGGCGATGATTGCGGGGACTCCTTCGACCGCTGCATTCAAACATGCGGCACTGGCTTTGCGTGTGGCCACGCTGGAACCGGACTCGCCTGCCGGGAGTGCTTCATGCCAGCCCGCCACGCCGGTTTGTGCCATAGCGGCGTCGTACCCGGAACGATCAGCGGTGCTTGCGTCATAGCGCTGCTGCCAGGCTGACCGTTCGTCTGCGCCACGGCTTCCCGCGGCACGGTAGTAGTCGACGACCTCTTCGGGAACCCAGAATGGCTGGTCGGGAATTCCCATAGCTGCCTTGGTGGCAGAGATCTCGTCATCGAGCAGCGAATACCCGTGTGCGTGGGGATCGTCGGTTTGATCGGGAGACGGGAACGCAATGTGGGTGCGCAAGACGACGAGCGACGGTGCGTCTTCGACCGACTTGGCTTCTAGGAGCGCAGCTTCGATGGCATCGAGGTCTTCGCCTGCGTCGCCGAGGTCTTGGACATGCCAGCCATAGGCCGCAAACCGTTTCGCAGCGTCGTCGGAAAGCGATAGCTCGGTGGCGCCGTCGATAGTGATGTGGTTGTCGTCGTACACACAGATCAAACGGCCCAGGCCCTGATGGCCTGCCAACGACGCAGCTTCGTGGCTGATGCCTTCGGCTAGGTCGCCGTCGCCACAAAGAGCAAACACATGGTGATCGGTGAGTTCGGCCCCATAGCGGGCCCGGAGCCAGCGTTCGGCTAGGGCCATGCCAACTGCGTTGGCGACACCTTGGCCGAGCGGACCTGTTGTGACCTCGATACCCGCCGTGTGGTGCACTTCGGGGTGGCCCGGGGTTTGGGACCCCCACTGGCGGAAGTCTTTGATGTCGTCGAGGCTGAGGCCGTACCCAGTGAGGTAGAGCATGGCGTACTGCAAGATCGATGCATGACCGCCACTGAGCACGAAGCGGTCCCGGTCTGCCCAGTCGGGCGCCGATGCGTCGTAGCGCATGACCCTGGTAAAGAGTACATGGGCCAACGGCGCCAGAGCCATGGCCGTGCCCTGATGGCCCGAGCGAGCTGCATGAGGGGCGTCCATTGCCAACCCTCGGATGACGTCGATGCCACGACGCTCAATGCTGGTGCTGGATTCACCAGCGTTACTGGACGTTTCGGCCACAGGAGCTCCTCCGCTATCCGCTGTGCGTTGGTCAGGCTACTTGAACAAAACCGCGCTGGCGGTATACCCGTGCACATAGTTGCGCGTACCTACCGGGCCGAGCTCGCCATCGCAGAAGAGCCCGCCCACCGGCGCCCCGTGAAGCGCCTCATAGATTGCGGTTGCATCGTGGCTTGGCACCTCGAAGAGGTTCTCGCCGCGACCGTTGCAGGTAAACAAAAGGGCGCCCTCGCCGCTGCGGCGCTCGAGCGCGAGGTGAAGGTCTTCGCTGGCTGTGCTGGCATCTCGTACCTGAAACTGGACGGTCTGGCCAACGCTGATGTTGTGCCCTGCGTAGACGGCGCCGCTCGCGACGTCTGCTCCGGCCAGGCCACGGATCAAAAAGTCGCCCTGCTCGAACGAGACTCGGCTCTCGTCCACCACGAGCCCGAGGAGAACACCTCCGGCGAGGAGCTCCTTGGTTGCGTCGTCGGCTTCTTCGGCTAGAACGCGCAGACGCTCACGGGCAGGCACGCCGCCTAATTCTTTTATGGTTCGGCCCTCCGCAGCGGTGACAATGAACGGCTGACCTACTGGTCGACAGCCTTGTGAGACGAGGCTGTCGGCGGCATCGGGCGCCAAGGCGAACCCAACAGCGCCGTTCTCATACCCCGAACCATCAAGGACAAGCGACTCGGAGGCGTTGGCAAGCGCGACCGGCGCCCCTTGGGCGGCAACGAGCCCGCCGACGACCGCTACCTGCGGTTTGTCGTGCGCCAAGTGCTCCAGGAAACCCTCAGCCGGGAACGACCGTGCGTCTCCAACAAGTACGAGGGTCCCGGCATCACACTCGGGCGGGTACCCCGTGACTTCCCATCCGCCATCGACTTGGTGCGACTCGAGCCGCACCGGTGTTACTGGCCCCGGACGGCCAGCCCACAGGCTCAAAGCGGAGCCTTGCTCGACTTCGCGCTGGTTGCCCACGACCCCTGGGGCGGCAACGCCAACAATGGTGCCTGGGTTGAGGAGCGACTGAACCGCACGACAAATCTCGCCGAGCTGAGAACCCAAGGCCCGGGTCACTGACACGACAGCGACATCGGGCTGCTCGCCCACTGCGTCGAGCACCTGTCCCAGGACCTCGCCTGTGGCGTGGGCCACCAATGGGTGTTCAGAGACTGCTGCCCCAAACCGGCCCGGCATGGGCTTAGTCCTGTGCTGGGATGGGGGAGTTGCCGCTTGGCGCTGTCGCGGCCTGGTCGGTCTTGTCGTCGGCGACGGGCGGCAGCAGCGTGTAGGGGACCACCACCGTATGGCCTTGGTCGATACGACAGTGCGCCTCGACGGTGCCGTAGTCATCAAAGTCAATCTCGCCACGCACGAGGCGATAGCTGAACTTGCCGGGCTCGACCGCAAGCGGTTGCACGTTGCGCGCCACTTGCTCCTCGCCTCGGAAATACACGACTTCGAGGGCACCAGTGCCTGTGTCATCAGGGGCGCATCGAACCAGCACCACGAGGTGCGGGGCCCAGACCAAAGGAACCTCGTGGGGAGCTGCAGCTGAGAACTGGATGCCCTTTAGGTCGATGCGGGTCGATGGACCTGGGGCATCACGTAGCTCTATGTCGTCAATGAATACCGCTGCCACTATCTCCATGGCTCAAGACTATGCGCGTTCCTGCGCCACTCAGCACTTCGTGCCCTCACGTAGAAGCACTCCGTGCCCTCACGTAGAAACACTCCGTGCCAGGGCATCGACGTCGCTGTGGCGGACGGTCGCAAGATGCACCGTTTGCAGCCCGCTAATAAGCCACCAACCGAAGTCCCAATCACTGAACTTGCGAGCGAACTTGGCTGAGGTGGGCGCCGCGTGGTGGTGATTGTGCAGTCCCTCGCCTGCGGTAAGGAGGGTCAACCACACGAGGTTGGTCGCACTGTTGTCCGTGAACGTCTGCTTCCCAAAGTGGTGTCCCGGCCCGTTTACCGAACCAGACAATGCCAGGTAGAAC
>JAUIIS010000432.1 GCA_030431575.1 Acidimicrobiia bacterium
TAGCTGATCAGCGGCCTCCACCTGAGCAGTGACAAGCGGGCCCAAATCGGGATCGTTGCAGCGCAGGGCAAATTGTTCTGCGTCGACCAAGACCACGACGGCGTCGAGCATGAACCCAGGGCTTTGGGTCCAAGGTAAGACTCGCCGCGGATCGGCTGCGCCGCTCAGCTCGATGAGGAGGTGTTGAGGTCGAGTCTCACGTGCTCGAAGCATGTCGAAAGCATCGGCAAGGCTGCTGTTGATGCTGCAACAAATGCACCCGTCGGTGAGTTCGATGGTGTCCTGTGTGCGGTTCGCGATCAGCGAAGCATCGATATTCACCTCGCCGATGTCGTTGACGATCACGGCGATCGGCTGGTCGGTGCTAGCCAAGATCGCATTGAGCACCGTGGTTTTGCCAGCGCCTAGGTAGCCGCCTAAGAGCGTGACGGGCACCCTCTTGCCATCCCAAGGCAGGAACTCCGGTGTCTCGTATTCCTCGTCGGGGGAATCGGCGTTCATTCGCTCACCGCATACACATGCCATCTGTCGGGGATGCCCTTGAACTGGTGACGCCCCCGGTCGTTGAACTGAATGTTGGATCCGGCCACCAGCCCACGAACAACAGAAGAGACCAAGATCTCGCCGGGTTCGGTGACGGTCAAAAGGCGCGCCGCCAAGTTGACCGCAACCCCGGTGATGTCGTCGCCACGCACTTCGACTTCGCCCGTGTGCACCGTTACTCGAGGGCACAAGCCAACCCGTTCGACAGCGGCCCGAATCTCGCGCCCGGCCGTAATGGCGGCTGCGGGGCCGTCGAAGCGAATGAGGAACCCGTCGCCGAGGTTCTTCACGACTGAGCCGCCGTGGCGTTCTACCTCGGTGGTTACCACCGAGTCGTGGGCGTTGAGCAGTGTGCTCCATTCGGCATCGCCGATGTCGGCAGCCTGTTTGGTGGAGTCGACAATGTCGGTGAACATGATCGTGACCAGTTGCCGCGCCGAAGGCTGCGATGTGCGCTCGCCCAGCAAGAACCGTTCCACTTCGTCGACCACGGAGTCGGCGTTGCCTGCCCACCAGTAGTTGTCGGCGCCGTCTAACTCTCGGAATGTCGCCTGGGGGAGCTGCTCGGCCATCCACCGGGCACTCTCGACAGGCCACCATGCATTCCCGGTGCGGTGAAGGACGAGGGTGGGCACGTGCACCGCGCTGAGGATGTGGCGAACATCGACTTGGCCAATCATCTGCATTAAGGCTTGCCCCATTGCTGGCGAGGCCTGGGCTCGACGTGATTTTGCGTACCAGTCGCGCCACCACGGGTCGTGCGCGGTGGCGCAAATCTGGGCCTCTCCGCCCGCCCCAGACTCCCACAGCGCCAAGATGCCGTCTTCGTCGGGCATCCACGTACCCGGGAGATGGCCCCACGGGTAGTTGGGGCCGTCGCTGAGGAGCCGTGGCCCCGTGTTGGTGAGGATCAGCGCGTCGGTGGTTGCCGCGAAGCTTGCTGCGTACATGAGGGCAATGGGGCCGCCCTCATGGGAGCCAAAGATGACCGGGTGCGTGGCCCCGGCCGCTTGGACAACGGCGACGAGGTCGCGCACCCAAAGTTCGGGTGTGGCCATGCTCGAACGTTCGTCGGCGTCTGACAGACCGATGCCTCGCTTGTCGAAGCTGATGATCCGTGCAGATTCGGCGAGCCGATTGAGCCGCCCAGCGATTGCTGGAACCTCCCAGCGCCCCTCTAGGGGTGTGGCCCACTCGTCCACCATCACAATGTCGATCGGACCGTCGCCGACAACCTGGTAGGCCAGGTTGAGCCCGTCCACTCGCGTGTATTTCACTGGGTGGTTCACAAGGAAACGGTCACAGTTCGATGACCAGGCGCTGTAGGCCCCGCAGGTTGAGACGACCGTTCCATTCGGCCTCAACAACCTTTGCCGTTGGGAAGCGGGCAACGAAGCTCCCGATAGCTACCTGGGCTTCCAGCTTCGCAAGCGAGGAACCAAGGCAGTAGTGGGAGCCGGAGCCGAACGACACGTGCTGGCCAGCGTTGGGGCGGGTGAGGTCGAGTTCCTCGGCGGTGTCGCCCCATTTCGCAGGGTCGTGGTTGGCAGAGTTGAGCATGGCGAGGACGACGGAGCCGGTGGGAATGTCCTTGCCGCCGAAGGTGAGCTCCTTGGTGGTGATGCGGCGCGAGATCTGCACTGGGCTGACAAAGCGAAGGAGTTCGTCAACGGCGTTGGCTGCCAACGACGGGTCTTCGCGCCACATCGACGCCTGGGCAGGTCGCTTCAGCAGCTCGTAGATGCCAGTACCGATGAGGTTCACTGTGGTTTCGTGGCCTGCAACAAACAGCAGCGACACCTGGTCGCGAAGCTCGATCGAAGACATCCGGTCGCCGTCTTCTTCGGCCTGGATCATCTTGGTCAAGATGTCGTCGGCGGGGTTCCGTCGCTTCCATTCGACCACCTGGTCGATGTGGTTGTCCATGTGCTGGCTGGCGATAACCGCGGCGCGAACCTCGTCGTCACTGATGATGGGGTCAAGCGTCTTGACCAGTGCCTCTGACCAGTCTCGAACTTTGTCCTTGTCGGCAGCGGGCATACCCAACATGTCCGAGATGACATCGAAAGGCAGTGGGAAGGCTAGTTTGGCCACGACGTCTCCGCCGCGGGCTGCCTCGATGCCGTCGAGCGCTTGGTCCACCATGCGCTGCACGTCGGGCCTGAGCGCCTCGATGGTGGCTGGGGTGAACGCTTTGGAGATCAGCCGTCGTAGGCGCGTGTG
>JAUIIS010000060.1 GCA_030431575.1 Acidimicrobiia bacterium
GTCCGCGACTAGGAACGCTCCGGTCTTAGTGATCGTGGTCCTCGTGGTTGGCGAGCTCGTCTGAGCGGCGGGCAATGCCGGTGATGGCATCCGCGATCTGGCCCCAGTAGAGCGGCGGAAGATCGTGGCCCATATCGGCCAACACCATCAGGTCGGCGCCAGGTATCGCCGCGGCTGTGGCCAGGCCACCCGACACGGTGACGAGGGGGTCTTGTTGGCCATGGACCACCAACGTGGGACACGTGATAGACCCGAGGCGCTCGGTGCGGTCGCCACTGACGGCCATGGCTGCGATCTGGAAGGGCCCAGCGTCTGGTGTGAACGAGCGATCGAACCGCTCGCGTGCGCCTTCGCGTGCCACCTCTTCGTCGAACAGTGGCCCGGCAATAATGCGGGTCACGTTCACGTTGTGCTCAATAGATGCGTGGCGTTCGACGGGGGCGGGCGTAAGCAAAGCGACCAGAGCATCAGGGTCGGATTGGCCCACATCTGAGGCGCCGGTGGTGGACATGATACTGGTGAGGCTGGCCACACGGTCGGGGTGCTCGATAGCGATGTGTTGGCTTATCATGCCGCCGAGGCTTGCCCCAACAATGTGCGCCTGGTCGATACCCAAGTGGTCCAGCAACGCAATGGCGTCAGCAGCCATGTCGGACAGCGAGTAAGGGGCCTCTATGGCTTCGCCGGCCGCGTTTGCGGCCATGATCGCCGCTACATCGGGTACAGGCCCGGTTGACTTTGTCGACAGGCCAACGTCGCGGTTATCGAAGCGAACTACCCGAAACCCACGATCAAGCAGCTCTGAGATGAGGCCGAGCGGCCACACGACCATCTGCGCCCCCAGGCCCATCACCAGGAGGCACGTGGGTGCTTCGTCGGGTCCGAAGGACTCGTAACAGATCTCAATATCGTCAAGCGCGGCAGTGGGCATGGAGGGTCCTTATCTCACAGGGGGAGGGTCTCGGTGCAGACGAGACTGGGGGGAACTGCGGGGCAGCCTATTCGACTGGCTGCTCGCCGTCTTGTTCGGCGAGTGCATTAGTGATTTGGACGAACGCAACTTGGACCTGCTGGAGCGCTTCGCGCAACACCGGCTCGTTCTCGCCAAGACGGCCCTGGAGACTCGTGGTAACCGCAGTCATGGCATCGATGGCGATCTGGGCCTCGGCCGGGGCCGCGTTGTTGAGGTGAATGGCAGCAAGTTCGTACAGGCCCATGACGTGGTTGGCCACGACCTCTTCGGCTGGCGTTTCGGCGATGCGGCGCTGGGCTTCGGCCATTTCGGCGGCCATTGCGCGAGCTTGTTCTTGTTGCTCTGGGCTGAGCTCATCGAAACCGGGGAGGTCTTCGACGTTTTCGGCTTCGCCGCCCTGGGCTTGGTTTTGTGGCTGCTGCTGGGGGGTTGGCTCGCGGGGGACTTCGTGCTCGCCACCTGGTGTCCAAAGGCTCATGAGTTACTCCTAGTTGTGCCGACGTGGACCATAGGTCGGAGATCGGCGGGATCACTGCTACTCTAGGGACTCGTTCCGGGAAGGCATCCCGGTCCCAGGAAAGCGTCGTCGAGAGGCGGCCACCTGGCCACAACCGGTTTTGTGTTTACAGAACCAACCGTGCGCCCTGGTCCAACATCAGCCACTTGTGCACCTGCCCACCGGGCGTGTGGGCAAAACTTGAGCGGATGCTGGCTTTCCCGGCGTCCGTTTTGTCGTTTCTCGGGTCGCTACACCGTCTACGGTGTAGTTCACAGACACCAACAGGAGAACTACGACTTGATCAGGAGCTTGCCATAGCTGGGAACCAAGAGCCTCGCATCAACGACCGCATCCGTGCCCGAGAGGTACGGCTTGTGGGAGCAGATGGCGAGCAGGTGGGTATCAAACCCCTGCCTGAGGCTCTTGCCGCCGCCCGAGCACTAGGCCTCGACTTAGTGGAAGTAGCCGACAAGGCCAACCCACCCGTATGCCGCATCATGGACTACGGAAAGTACAAGTACGAGACCGCGCAACGGGCCAAGGATTCCCGCAAAAAGAGCACGAACATCGTTGTCAAAGAAATGAAGTACCGGCCCAAGATTGGGCAAGGCGACTTCGACACCAAAACGCGCAAAGTCAAAGGGTTCCTCGAGGAGGGACACAAGGTCAAGCTGACCATCATGTTTCGGGGCCGCGAAGTGCAGCACCCAGAGCTTGGTCGCAAGATCCTCGACGAGGTAGCCGAAGTTGTCGAAGAGATCGCCAAGGTGGAGGCTTACCCCCGCCTTGACGGCCGCAACATGACGATGGTTCTTGGACCGGACAAGAAGGCCATTGAGGCCATCAAGAAGGCCCGAGCGCAGGAGCTCAAAGCAGAAGCAGAAGCAGAAGCCCAGGCCGCTCAAGGCGAGCCAGAAGCCACCTAGCTGCCAGTCCCGCCACCCAAGGGAGCGGGCTTTGGCCACCAGCACCGGTACTGCGGCGGTGCAACCGACTAGTCGATTCCCCTCTCGGAGGATTCCCCATGCCAAAAATGAAGACCCACAAGGGCACCAAGAAGCGCTTCCGGACCACAGGTTCGGGCAAGATCAAGCGCGGACGGGCCAACAAGCAGCACCTCGCCGCCGCCAAGTCCCCTAAGCGGACCCGCCAGCTGCGTCGCCCTGCAACGGTCAGCGATGCTGACGCACCCAACATTCGCAAGCAGCTCAGCAGCTGATTAGCAACCCACGAGAGGAGTGAAACCATGGCAAGAGTAAAACGAGCTGTTCACAGCAAGAAGCGTCGCCGCCAAGTACTTGGCCGGGCAAAGGGTTACTACGGCAACAAGAGCCGCAGCTACCGTGCCGCCAACGAACAGGTGATGCACAGCGGAAACTATGCGTTCCGTGACCGCCGAGCCCGCAAGGGTGAGTTCCGCAAGCTTTGGATCCAACGCATCAACGCCGCGTGCCGTAGCAACGGCACCAGCTACAGCGTGTTCATTGCCGGCCTCAAAGCCGCAGGCGTCGAGGTCGACCGCAAGAACCTTTCCGAGCTGGCCATCTCTGATCCCGATGCATTCACTGCTTTGGTTCAGGTTGCGCTCGAGGCCCGCGCCGCAGCCTAAGGCTGGGACCGCGATCGCTGGTGGAAGCGCTGTCAGCTCGCAATCCGCGGGTACAACAGCTCCGCAAGCTGGTCAAACAATCTAAAGCACGTGTTGAGGCCGGACTCTTTGTCATCGAAGGGCCCGGCCTTCTCGCGGAAGCTGTCGGATCCAACGCCGACGTGCGCGACGTCTTTGTGGCCGAGGGGTCCAGCCTCGACCCAGACTTGGGCCAGGCCCTCAACCAGACGGGCATTGCGGTTTGGGAGCTTGAGCCTCATGTGTTGGAGAGCGTGGCCTCAACTACCTCGCCCCAGCCGGTTCTGGCCACGGTGGGCCTCACCAACGCGTTGCTGGAAGACTCGGTGCCAGCTGGTACCGGCCTGGTTGTGGTGGGTGAGGCCATCTCAGAACCTGGCAACGCCGGAACCATTATCCGTACTGCCGCCGCTGCCGGGGCAACGGCTGTGGTTTTTACCGAGGGATCAGTGGCTGTGCATAACCCCAAGGTGGTGCGAGCCTCAGCGGGTGCGCTGTTTCGGATCCCGGTGGTCTCCAATGCCAAGTTTGAGGCAATGGCCCAGTACCTTCACCGCGTCGGGCTGTCGCTGGTTGGTCTCGCAGGCGAGGCCACAACACACTACGACGAGGTCGACTACACCCAAGGCCGCGCCATCGTGCTGGGCAACGAAGCCCACGGCCTCAGCGCCCAAGCCCTCTCTAGAGTCGATACCGCTGTCACTATTCCAATGGCTAGCGGTGTCGAATCCATCAACGTTGCCGCCGCTGGCGCAGCGGTATGTTTCGAAGCCGCACGCCAGCGTCGCCACGCCGCCAGTACCGATCAATAAAGGCTCGGCGATGCCCGGCTGCAGCACTACCATGCGGACACTTCTATGACTGATTACAAAGAACTTGTCGACGCCGCCAGCGCCGCTGTTGGGAACGCAACCGACCTCGCAGCACTCGGCGCGCTCCAGGCCCAGTTTCTGGGCAAAAAGGCAGCCATCAATGCTGCTAAGAAGCAGCTTGGGGCCCTCGATCCAGACCAGCGCGCCACGGCCGGAAAGGCCATCAACGAAGCTCGCCAACAGATCGAGGCCGTCTTTAGTGATCGTCGCGATAGCTTGGAACAGGCGGCACGCCTGGTACAGCTCGAAGCCGAACGCTTGGACCTCACCGAGGTATGGCCAAGGCCCGCCCGAGGCCACGCTCACCTGGTCACCCAAGCACGCGACCGCCTCGAAGACGTCTTTGTGGCCATGGGATTCACCGTGGCCGAAGGACCAGAGGTCGAGTCTGCCTGGTACAACTTCGAGGCGCTGAACATCCCTGACTGGCATCCAGCTAGGGGTAGTTTCGACACCATTTTCGTCAACCTGGGTGAACCCGAAGAGGTCATGCTGCGCAGCCATACCTCGCCGGTACAGGTACGCACCATGGAAAGTCAAGAACCGCCAATTTACATCGTGGCGCCTGGGCGAACGTTCCGCACCGATGCCGCCGATGCCACCCATTTGCCGGCGTTCAATCAGATCGAAGGCCTGGTGATCGACAAGGGCATCACCATGGGCGACCTGGCGGGAACCATCGACGAGTTCGTGCGCACCTTCTTTGGCGAAGAGGTCAAGACGCGCCTGCGGCCCAGTTACTTCCCGTTCACCGAGCCGTCCGCAGAGTTTGATATCTCGCGCGACGACGGCTCTTGGCTGGAGCTTGGGGGCTGCGGCATGGTGCACCCAAATGTGCTGCGAAACTGCGGTATCGATCCCGAGATCTGGCAAGGCTTTGCCTTTGGGTTCGGCATTGATCGGCTAGCCGTGATGCGCTACCAGCTCGACGACATTCGCGAGCTTGTCAACAACGACGTTCGTTTTCTGAGGCAGTTCTAATGAAGGTACTTTTGTCCTGGTTGCGCGAGTTCGCGCCCGACATCGACGGCGACCCGGTAGACCTCGGCGAACGCCTTAGTGGCTTGGGTCTCGCCGTCGAAGAGATGACCATCACCGGCGGCGGCCTCGATGGGGTGGTGTTAGCAAAGGTCCTCGACCTTCGTCCGCACCCCGATGCCGACAAGATTCAGCTTGTCGATGTCGACGCTGGTGACGGCGAGGCGTTGCAGGTGTGTTGTGGTGCGTTCAACATGTCTGTTGGCGACCTCATCCCGTTTGCCACCATCGGCACCGTCATGCCCAATGGCATGGAGATCGCCCAGCGCAAGATGCGTGGCGAGATGTCGAATGGCATGTGCTGCTCGGGAGCCGAAATCGGTCTCGGCGATGACCACGACGGCATCTTGTTACTCACTCAGACCGCAAACGAATCGAAGCTGGGCACCCCCATTACTGAGGTTCTCGGCATCGAGGCCGACGTGTTGTGGGACCTTGAGGTCAACGCCAACCGCCCCGATGCCATGTCGGTTGCTGGGGTGGCGCGCGATCTCGCAGCAGGGCTTGGCGTGCCCTTCACCATGCCCACCTTTGCCACCGAACGCTCTGCTAGCGCCATTGCCGACCTAGCCAAGGTCGAGATTATCGACCCCACGCTGTGTGGACGATTCATGGCCAGAGTCTTGAGCGGCGTGAAGGTGGGCACCTCGCCGCAGTGGATACAAAATCGCCTCACTGCGTTGGGTATGCGCCCTATTAACAGCGTGGTCGATGTCTCCAACTACGTCATGCTCGAGTTGGGTCAACCCAACCACACCTACGATCTCGCGAAGGTCCCAAACGGGCATTTGCGGGTGCGGCGAGCCGCAGACGGCGAAACGTTGATCACCCTCGACGATGTCGAGCGCACGTTGGTCAGCTCTGATGGCGTCATTGCCAACGGCGCAGACGAAGTTATTGGCCTCGCCGGTGTCATGGGTGGTGCATCTACAGAGATCTCAGGTAGCACCACCGATGTGTTGTTGGAGCTTGCCTGGTGGGATCCGCCGTCGGTGTCTCGCACCGTTAAGCGGCTGAACCTACCCAGCGAAGCCTCGGTGCGCTACCGCCGCGGTGCAGACTACGGGCCAAACATGGACCGTGCTCTCGACCGGTTCGTGTCGCTTCTCGCCGAAATGGGTGCAACCTGTGCGTCGGGCCAGATCGACGAACGCGGCGATCTGCCGTCGCGAGAACCGCTGCGCGTTCGCCCGGCCAAGATCAACTCGCTCCTCGGCACCGATCTCGACGGTGATGCCATGGCCGCGCTCATCGAGCCCATTGGCTTCGAGACCGCCAGAGCGGGCGACGACCTCGATGTGGTGATACCTACCTGGCGCTGGGATACCCAAACCGAGACCGACGTGGCCGAAGAAGTAGCGCGGATGTTTGGCTACGAGAACCTGGTGCGCACCGTCCCCAAGGGCGATGAGCCAGGCGGGCTGTCGCCGTACCAGCAGGACCGACGCCTGGTCCGCGAGACGCTCATTGGTGCAGGGTTGGACGAAACGTTCCCCATGCCGTTCCTGGCGCCGGGCGACCTGGCTTCGGCCGGCTTGCCCGAAGACGGTGTCACGCTTGCAAACCCGCTGGTTCATGAAGAATCGGTCCTACGGACGTCGTTGATGCCCGGCCAGCTGAAGGCCATTGCGTACAACCAGTCGCATCGGGTCGAGCGCATCAACCTGTTCGAGATAGGAACAGTGTTCTTGCCGCCCAAAGGCACGCTGTTGCCCGATGAGCACGAACATCTCTGCGTTGCGCTGGCTAGTCAAGCGGCTCCCCGTGCAGTGGAGATTCTGCACGTGCTCGATGAAGCCCTCGCATTGCCCAACATGCAGCTACGCGCAGCGAGCCCTGCGGGCATGCACCCGACGCGGTCGGCCGAGGTGGTGGTGGCGGGCAAGGTGCGCGGGCACGTCGGCGAAGTCGACCCTGGGGTGGCTGCCGCTTTTGGTGTCGATGGCCGGGTGGCTTGGTTCGAACTCGACCTTGGAGCGCTGCTCGATGGTCCCCATGGAAATCGTAAGTACCGGCGAGTCTCGAAGTATCCCTCTAGCGACATCGATCTGGCTTTCGAGGTCCCCAACAGTATTCCGGCTGCGGCCGTGGCGGGATCGTTGCGTAAAGCTGGGGGCAAGCTGCTTGCCTCGCTCGAACTGTTCGACACATACCGAGGTCAAGGCGTGGCGGAAGGCACCCGAAGCTTGGCGTTCCGCTTGCGTTTCCAAGCTGACGATCGGACGCTTACCGATACCGAGGTGGCATCGGTGCGTCAAAGCTGCATCGACATGGTGCACAAGCAGCAAAAGGGTGCAACGCTGCGTTCGTAGCAGTCCTCGTTCGAGGCTGTTTGCTAGCGTTGCCCAGAAGGGATGGCTATGACTGATCGGCTTGTTTCTTACGCTGCGGGGTGCGCTCCTGAGCTGGAACGAGATCCGCTGGCTTTCGTGCGGGCGGCCGCCGCTGCTGGCTGGCGAGCCTGTGGTATCTGGTGCGACGAGGCGTCTTGGACCGACCAGACCGGCGCTCAGGTTCGTCAAGTGCTCGAAGACAATGGCATGGTGGCGCTGGATTGCGAAGTCGTGCGCCTCGACGTCACCGACGGGGCCCGGCTCTTGGATGCGGCTGCACAGACCGGGGCTCGTAATGTGTTGGCGGTGTCGAGCCTCGACGACGATGCTCAGACAACTGCGGCCTTTGCCGACTTGTGTCAGCGGGCGGCACCATTAGGGATCACGGTCTGTCTCGAATATCTGATGATTATGCGGGTGAAGACCCTGGAGCAGGCGCTGGCCATCATCGCCGATGCCGACCAACCCAACGCCGCCGTCTTAGTGGACACGCTGCATCTGTTTCGCTCGGGCGGCACGCTCGAAGGGCTGCGCCAAGTTGACCCGACGCTCATGACGTACGCCCAGTGGTGTGATGGGCCAGCCGAACCTGCCGATGATTCAACCATGGGTCTTGTCACCGACGCCATCGATGCCAGATCGAACCCAGGCGGGGGAGCGCTGCCGGTGGCCGAGTTCGTCAAGGCGCTCCCAGCGGGTCTCCCGCTGTCTATGGAGATTCGTTCCAAAGCCTTGCGTGAGGGGCTCAGGGACCATGTGGCGCGGGCCCGCAACGTCCGAGAAGCAGCCGAGGTCGCACTAGCGGGGCTTGCGGAGCGCTAGCGTAAGGTTCGCCTCCACAAACATCGCCTTCGGTAATACTGTTGCATAATCATGCGGATATACGTATAGTTCTGCGATGGATATCGGCATTGTTGGAGCATCGGGATACACCGGTGCGGAGCTCCTGAGGCTGTGCGCAGCTCACCCAGACCTTGACGTCAAGGTGGCGACAGGAGACTCGCAAGCAGGCAACCGCATTGCCGACCTCTACCCATCCCTCGCTGCGGCCTACCGCGACAGGCCCTACGACGCGTACAGCCTCGACGTGGTCGATGGCCTCGACCTCGTGTTCTGTGGGCTCCCTCACGGCATCAGCCAGTCAGTCATCCCCGAAATGCGTGGCAAGGTTGGCCACATTGTCGATCTTGGCTCGGACTTTCGCCTCCACGACAAGGCCCTGTACCCGCAGTGGTACGGCGCCGCCCACACTAGCCCCGAACTCCTTGACGAGTTCGTGTATGGGCTGCCCGAGCTCTTTCGCCCCAAGCTCATCGGGGCCGAGCTCATCGCCGCCACTGGTTGCAATGCGGCCACGGCAATCTTTGCTCTGGCCCCGCTGCTCGAAGCAGGCATCATTCATGGCGACGGATTGGTGGTCAACTTGGTCACCGGCGTAAGCGGCGCTGGGCGACCCCCAAAACCAAACACCACGTTTTGTACCGTTGATGAAGACGTCCAGGCATATGGGCTCTTGACGCACCGGCACACTCCCGAGATCGAACAAGCACTCACCGAACGCACCGGAAAAGAGGCCACGGTGTTGTTCACCCCCCACCTGGCGCCCATGAACCGCGGCATCATCGCCACGTGTTACGGCCGCCCAACCGGCAACGCCGATACCGCCGAGGCGCTAGACGCGCTACGCGAGTTCTATCGCGACGAGCCGTTCATGGTGGTTGACGAGCGCTCGCCGTCCACCAAGGCCACCACCGGGTCCAATACCGTTCACCTCACCGCACGAGTCGACAAACGCACCGGGATGGTGATGGCTATTGCCACGCTGGACAATCTCATGAAGGGGGCCTCGGGGATGGCAGTGCAGAATGCCAACTTGGCGCTCGGCCTACCCGAAACAACGGGCCTGCCCATTGTTGGGGTCTACCCCTAACCAACGCTTGGTTCGGCAAAGGGAACTGACACACAGCCCAATGCCAGCGGACCCACGATCTGAGGACACGTCAATGCAACGCTCACCTTTGGCTCCGGCCAAATTCCCAACGCTTCCGCCTGTCGCTGGCGTGCAGCTAGCCAGCTATGCCGCGGGCCTGCGCTACACCAAACGCGCCGATCTCATGTTAGCTGCGGTCCCCGAAGGCACCGCAGTCGCTGGCACCCTGACCACGTCGCTGTGCCCATCAGCGGCGGTCGACTGGTGCAAGGAACTTCTGCCAGGGGGCACTGGTCGAGCGATCGTGTGCAATGCGGGCAACGCAAACGCCTTTACGGGAAAGGCCGGCGATACTGCGGCACGCGCGACCGCAGCAGCAATCGCCGACGCATTAGAGGTCGAAGCTGCCGAAGTGTTTCTTGCCTCTACCGGGGTGATCGGCGAAACCTTGCCTGAGGCGGCCCTGGTAGCAGCGCTGCCTAAGCTCGCCGAAGGCCTCCAGCCATCCAACAGCGATCAGTGGGAAGCTGCCGCGGGCGCTATCACCACGACCGACACCTACGCAAAGGGCTCGTCGGCATCCGTCGCCGGAACCGACGCTGTCGTTGTTGGCATCGCCAAGGGATCGGGCATGATCGCGCCCGACATGGCCACGATGCTCGCCTTTGTCTTCACCGATCTCGAGGTAGGGCCAGCTCAGCTTCAGGAAGCCACAACTCGGGCGGTTGAGAATAGCTTCAACCGCATCACGGTCGATTCTGACACCTCAACCAGCGACACTGTGCTCACGTTTGCCACCGGGGCCAGTGGTGCATCCGCAATCGGCAACGAAGCTGTCTTTCAAGAGGCACTGAATGCGGTGATGTTGGATCTCGCGCACCAGATCGTGCGTGACGGCGAAGGGGCCACCAAGTTTGTTGAGGTGTCGGTGCACGGCGCCGACGAGGACTATGCGGCCAAGACTATTGCTCTAGCCATTGCGAACTCGCCGTTGGTCAAGACCGCGTTGGCGGCCGAAGACGCCAACTGGGGCCGCATTGTCATGGCCGTTGGCAAGGCTGGCCAGGCCGCAAACCGCGACCGGCTCGCGATCTGGATCGGCGACGAGTTAGTTGCCGAACACGGTGTACAGGCAGACAGCTACAGCGAGGCCCGAGCCACCGAACACTTACAAGGCGACAACGTTCGCATCACCGTAGACGTCGGCGTCGCCGAAGGGTCCGCCACCGTGTGGACCTGTGACCTCACCCACGGCTACATCGACATCAATGCCGGGTACAGATCATGAAGCGCACGGGGCTTGTTGTGAGTAGACACGAGAACGGCATGGCCGTTCTCCAAGCAACGCTGCGCGTTGCCGGGTACAGATCATGAAGCATGACAGACGTGCCACAGACCGTGGCTTCGAACCCGAACGGCGGGCATCGGCGCTCATTGAGGCGCTGCCATACATTCAGCAGTTCCGCGGCGCCATTGTGGTCATCAAGTTTGGCGGCAACGCCATGATCGACCCTGCACTGTCTCAGACCTTTGCTGAGGACATCGTGCTCTTGCGCTCTGTGGGTCTCAAGCCGGTTGTGGTGCACGGCGGCGGACCCCAGATCGGAGAGATGCTGGCAAGGCTGGGCAAGGAAACCGAATTCGTCGATGGCCTGCGGGTCACCGATGCCGAAACGCTCGACGTGGCGCGCATGGTGCTGGTGGGCAAGGTGGGTCGAGACATTGTGGGGGCCATCAACGTCCATGGGGCGCTCGCTGTTGGCCTGTCGGGCGAAGATGGCGGCCTCATCACGGCATCGGCGCGCAACGACGCTCTGGGGTTCGTGGGCGACATTGACTCGGTGAACCCAGGCATCATTCAGCGGTTGTTGGCCGAAGACATGATTCCGGTGGTTTCAACGATTGGCTCAGATGCCGATGGGCAGGCATACAACATCAACGCCGACACGGTCGCAGGCGCCATCGCTGGCGCTCTTGATGCCGCGAAGGTTATCTACCTCTCGGACGTCCCCGGACTGTTGGCCGACGTGGCCGATCCCAGCACGCTCATAGCGAGAGTCAGCATCGACGAAGCCAACGCGCTCATTGCCGACGGAACCATCGCCGGGGGCATGATCCCCAAAATCACTGCGTGCATCGAGGCGGTGCAACAAGGGGCCAAGAGCGCGCACATGCTCGACGGCCGGGTGCCGCACGTGTTGTTGCTCGAGCTGTTCACCGAACGTGGCATCGGCACCATGATCACCGGGCCTGAAGCCGCATCACCACCACCGACCGAAAGTACAACGGGGGAGACATGACTCACACCACTGCAATGGGTGCAAGCGCCGACACAGCGTTTTGTCCGCTCATGCCCAACTACGGGCCGCCACAGACGATGTTTGTGCGCGGCGCAGGCACAGAGCTCTGGGACAACAACAACAAGCGCTACCTCGACTTCGTAGGCGGCCTTGCGGTGCAATCCCTTGGACATGCCAACCCCGAGGTGGCCGATGCCATTGCCGAACAGGCGCACAAGCTGGTGCAGGTCTCAAACCTGTGGGCCACAGAACACGCCCACGAGGTTGCGCTGACCCTCGACCGCCACATCTCGGCCGGCGCTGGGCTTGGCGATGGTCAACATGGCCAGGTTTTCTTCTGCAACTCTGGTGCAGAGGCCAACGAGTTCGCGTTCAAGCTGGCTCGCAAATGGGCTGGCCACGGCCGATACGGCGTGATTACCACGTTCGGGTCCTTCCACGGGCGCACCCTGGCTGCTCTTGCAGCATGCGGCCAGCCCAACAAGCACGAACCGTTTGCTCCGATGCCTGAGGGG
The DNA here is from genome assembly GCA_030431575.1 of Acidimicrobiia bacterium. Taxonomy (GTDB): domain Bacteria; phylum Actinomycetota; class Acidimicrobiia; order Acidimicrobiales; family UBA8592; genus JAUIIS01. Next base: position 12,088 of record JAUIIS010000060.1, read on the forward strand.
TTCCGTCACGTGGCCCGCGACGACGTGGCCGCTTTGACCTCGGCTGTCGACCCGACCGTGGCATCCATCCATCTCGAACCCCTGCAGGGTGAGGGTGGCGTTTGGCCCAATGCGCAAGAGTTCATGGATGCAACGCAATCCTTGGCTAGCGAACGCAATGTGTTGTTCTCAGTCGATGAGGTGCAAAGCGGTTTGTGCCGGACCGGCAAGTGGTTTGCGTTCGAACATTTCAACGTCCAGCCAGACGTGGTCTGTATGGCCAAGGCCTTGGGGAACGGTTTCCCCATCGCAGCTGTTTGGGCGCGAAAGGAAGTTGCTGGCTGTCTGGTTGCTGGAGATCATGGCAGCACCTACGGCGGCAACCCCTTAGCCACCGCAGCAGCGCGCAAGGTGCTCGAGATCATGGAACGCGACCACATGCCCGCAGTGGCCGCGTCGCTGGGCCAGTCCCTCACCGAAGGGCTTTCGGCCTTGCCAAGGGTCACTGGAGTGCGTGGCCTAGGCGCCATGTTGGCGGCCGAACTGGATGGGGAAATCTCAAAAGACGTTGCGGCAAAGGCCAGCGAGGCGGGGCTGTTGGTCAACGCAATCACGCCGACCGCTCTGCGGTTGACGCCACCGCTCACCACGTCGGAGGCCCAGGTGGACGAAGCCATGACGATTCTGGGTGGAGCGCTGTCATGACTAGGCATTTCTTTGAGGTCGACGACCTCAGCCGAGACGAGCTGCAACAGGTCCTTGCCTACGCCGCAGACCCCTACCCGTCGAAGGTTCTTGACGGCCTCGGCATGGCCTTGCTGTTCGAGAAGCCTTCGGCACGAACCCGCAACTCGATGGAAATGGCCGTGGTCCAACTTGGCGGTCACCCCGTGACCATTCGCCCCGACGAGGTCGGCCTCGACACCCGCGAACCCGCCGAGGATGTTGCTCGCACCTTGGCCTGCTATCACGGCGCTATTGGCGCAAGAGTGTTTGAGCACAGCAAGATCGAGCGGATGGCAGCGGCGGTAGACGTGCCTGTGGTCAACATGCTTTCCGACGAGTCCCACCCGCTCCAAGCCTTGGCCGACATCTTGACCATGCAACAAGAGTTCGGTGACCTCGGTGGCAAAGCGGTTGCCTACGTCGGCGACGCCAACAACGTGGCCCGATCCTTGGCCATCGCCTGCGCCATGACTGACATGGAATTCCGCATTGCCAGCCCCGCCGGGTATCAGTTCAACGACAGAGATCTCGATCGCATTCGGGCCAACGGACGAGAACCCATGGTCACCGAGTCGGCCACCGAAGCCGTTGCTGGTGCTCACGTGGTCTACACCGATGTCTGGACCTCCATGGGTCAAGAGGAAGAGACGCGCCAACGCCTGGATGCATTCGCCGAGTTCACCATCGATGCCGCATTGATGGAAGGGCTGGAGTCGGATGGGATCTTCATGCATTGTCTGCCAGCGCACCCCGGCGAGGAATGCACCCGCGACGTGCTGGACGGTCCCCAAAGCCGGATCTGGCCGCAGGCGCAAAACCGCATGCACGCTGCTCGCGGGCTGTTGGTGTTTCTGCTCGGCGGCGCCTAGCCATGGCAACAAAGCGACAGCGCCAACATGTCATCGCCCAACTTCTAGCCGAACACTCAGTGGGCTCGCAGGCCCGTCTTGTCGAGCTCCTCGCGGGTCGCGACATCGAGGCCACCCAGGCCACCGTTAGTCGCGACCTCGACGAGATTGGGGCTGTGAAGGTTCGGGTGGCTGGCGGCGAGACCGTTTATGCCGTCCCCGAACTCCCCAGCGAACAGCACATCCCCGAAGACCACCTACGGCGCGTGCTGGGGGAGTGGGTCGCCACAGTTGGGTGGTCGGGCAACATCGTAATGCTGCGCACCCCACCCGGGTCCGCACACGTGGTGGCCTCGGCATTGGACCGGACCGGGTTGTCAAACGTATTGGGTACCGTCGCAGGCGACGACACCATCATGGTTGTCGGGGCCCAAGGCGTCGCGGGCGAAGACCTCGCGGAAGAGCTTAAAGAACTCGCAGGACTGGAGTAGTTGTGACTGAGACCAACGGCGCAAGCGCCAACCAAGACAAGATCAACACGGCCAAGATCAACACGGCCAAGATGAATAGGGCCAACATCAACAAGGTTGTGCTCGCCTATTCGGGAGGGCTGGACACATCGATCATCTTGCGTTGGCTTCAACTCGAGTACGAGTGCGAAGTCGTCACGTTTACTGCTGACTTGGGACAAGGCGAAGAGGTCGAGCCAGCACGTGCCAAGGCCCAGGCCATGGGCGTGGCCGACAACGAGATCTACATCGAAGACCTTCGCGAGGAGTTCACCCGCGACTACGTGTTCCCGATGTTCCGGGCCAACACGGTCTACGAAGGCGAATACCTGTTGGGTACCTCGATTGCTCGTCCGCTCATTGCCAAACGACTTGTTGAGATCGCCAACGAAACCAACGCCGACGCCGTAAGCCACGGCGCTACGGGCAAAGGCAACGACCAGGTGCGTTTTGAGCTTGGCGCCTATGCGCTCGACCCAAACATCCACGTCATCGCTCCATGGCGAGAATGGGATCTTGGTTCACGCGAATCGCTGATGCGCTACGCCGAACAGCACGACATCCCTATCGAGATGAAGCGGGGCAAGAAGTCGCCGTTCTCCATGGACGCGAACCTGCTCCATATCTCTTTCGAAGGTGGCCCGCTAGAGAACCCGTGGACCGAGCCCCCGAGCGAGATGTGGCGCTGGTCGGTAAGCCCGGAGATGGCGCCATCTGAAGCCACCTACCTCGATCTCACCTATCGCGGCGGCGACATCGTGGCCATCGACGGCAAAGAGATGTCACCAGCTCAGGTCTTAACCGAACTCAACCGTGTCGGGGGAGCAAATGGCATTGGACGACTTGACATCGTGGAAAACCGCTACGTGGGCATGAAGTCACGTGGCGCCTACGAAACACCT
>JAUIIS010000061.1 GCA_030431575.1 Acidimicrobiia bacterium
AGGTGTCGTCTTCTGGGAAGATCGACGAGGCGGCGGCCAAACCAACCACGATCATGAGGCCAGTGGTCGCATTGGCGCTGATTCCCAGGCGCAGCGCGGCCCGAGTTGCATAGATGGAGTAGCGGCGGAGCCAGCGACCCATCCAATGCTCGGCGTTTGGTCGGCCCAGCACCGCCGCCGGCTGGGCGCGGGCGCGAAGCTCGTCGATGGAGGGAAGGGCAGGGCGGCTCACGGCCACCATCCTAGGATGGTGGTTCGGCGAAGAGAGCAGATGGCTGTGTCTTTGAGAGCTGTGTCTTTGAGGTTGTTGTGCGAGAAGAATTGAGGCGTCCAATCGCCAGGGTGGTGCGGGCGGTCGAGGGCGGGTCGCGACGTCGCCGCGCGTTGAGCTTTGTGATGGCCAAGTACTACATGGCTAGGGGAGCCGACCATCTGCTTATCGAAGATGCTCTGGCGCAGTCGGGGACGCTCAACCTGTCAGCCACGCGATCCACGATGCGATGGGCTGCCGCCTTGGCTGGCGGGGCAACGTTGCCAAAGGGGTTCCGACCGGAACGACGGTTGGCCAGCGATGAAGCTAAAGAGCGCGGCCTGACTCTGGTTGAGCAACGCTTCGCCGAGACTGGTGACGACGAACTAGGACGCCACCGCTCTTATCTCAACAACCATCTGGGAGCGGGCGATCCCCAGACTCGGGCCTTCGTGCAAGAGACACTGGACCGGCACTTCGCATCTGCTGCAGTTGCCCCAACCGGCGAACTGGCACCAGCCGCGGGGGTCGAGGTCCTGGCCCAACTCTGCGATGCGCTGGATCGCCACGGCATGCGCCCATTCCTTGTGAGCGGCACTCTGCTTGGGCTGGTCCGCAACGGAGCATTGCTCGAGCATGACTATGACCTTGACCTTGGTCTCTTGCCAGGTGCAGCCTCGGTCGATCAGGTAGCGGCGGCACTTGCCGATATCGATGGGATGCAGATCGAAGTTGAAGAGTGGCGGGTGTGGGGCACACACCCGAGCGGGGTGTCGTACGACATCTTTGTCCACTACGAGGAGAACGGTCGCTTCTACCACGCCACCCTCACACACGCCTGGTGGAACACGCCGTTTGAGCTGGCTGAGGCCCAAATGGGGGACCGCAGCTTCTGGATACCAGACGACACCGATACCTACCTGACCGAGAACTACGGCTCTTGGCAGCACCCGACAGTCTTCTACCACAAGAGCTTCGACACCCCGAACCGCGAGTACCGCCAAACCTCAGAGTCGTTGCTCTACCTCTACGAGACGGCCATGGACGCCCTCAAGCGCAAAGATCGTTACGTGTGTGAATCGGCCGTTGCTGCGCTGCACACCAGCTTTGGGATCGACCTGCGTGATCACTTCAACCGCACACCACTCCTTGGCGAACGGTCCTAGTGTCCTGTCCGGTTAGAGCGCAGGTGAACGGCTTTGGTGCCTGCTCCTACTAGCTTGGTGGCCTACGCCACCGAGGTTTTGGAGCACGTGTGCGAGTTGTGATTTTGGCTGCTGGTGTGGGTTCTCGATTGGGTAACCCATACCCCAAACCGTTGACCATGTTGGCTGACGGACGATCCATCATGCAGCGCGCCCTGGACAATCTGGCGTTGCGGTTCGATCGATCCGACGTCTCGGTTGTGGTGGGCTTCAAAAAAGACATGGTGATGGAGGCCTTCCCTGAAGTGTCGTTCGTCTACAACTCACTTTTTGGCGAAACCAACACCTCCAAGAGCTTGTTGAAAGGCCTGCGCCTTACTGGCAAAGAACCGGTGCTCTGGCTTAACGGCGATGTGGTTTTTGATGCACATGTCCTTGACCTGCTGTCGGATCACCTCGACCGAGGCCAGTCCTTTGTTGCGGTCAACACCGAGCAGGTGGGCGAAGAAGAAGTGAAGTACAGCTTGGACGACACGGGCTTTATCAATGCCTTGTCCAAGAGTGTCAACCCCGCGCTTGGCGAGGCGGTGGGTATCAACTTCGTCTCGGCCGACGACAAGCCCTATTTGATCGCCCGCCTTGAGGACTGTGCCCCCGACGACTACTTCGAGCGTGGGATCGAGATGGTCATCGAGAAAGACGGTCGGCGGTTCGCCCCGATTGATATCTCTGAGGCCATGTGTATCGAGGTCGACTTTGCCGAAGACCTCAAGCGAGCCAACGAAGAACTCCAGAGCTAGTGCCGCATACGGAACCGAAGACAATCCAGTTAACTTAAATCCCTAAAACGCCGAAGTGGGACTGCCGAAGCGATTCGACAGCCCCACCCGCGGCGGGTAGCTAGGTCACTCCCGCCGACCTTGCGCGCCGACGAAGCCATCAGGCGCGTCGACGCAGAGTCTTAGAGGCCGAACATCTCGGCGAGGCTGCCCAGCGAGGAGTCAACCTGGCTTTGTTCGGGTACAGAGCCCATCGGGGTTAGCTTGTCCACGGCGCTGGGAAGCAATTTGGCAAGGCCATTGCTGGCCTGACGGGGGGTTACCCCAGCTTCACGGGCAAGACGATCGATTTCTGCGGGTCCAAGTGCTGCTTGAACTTCCTTGGCGCTGAGCTTTTCGTTGGCGCCTGCGCTGACCCAGGACTGGGCTTTGTTGCCGAGGCCAGCCTGGCCAAACTTCGCGAGAATGTCGTTGAGCCCGCCGTTGCTGAGAAGCCCGCCCAGGCTACCGAGAAGCTGCGATTGCCCGTCCTTGCCGAGCATGCCGAACAGCTTGAGTAGCATTTCCATTGTGTGTCTCCTAGACGCTGCGGTTGGTGAAGAACAGCTGTCCAGGGGCTAGACGCTGGCGGGCGTCAGTAAGTCGCGAATTGGATTCGATGGTGTTAGGGGATCCGCGGTTTTGCGGGACCTTTCGCTAGCTCGAGGAGGTGGCGTTCTGCACCTGTTGGTAGGCAGCAAGGAATTGCTTGCGTCGTGAACCAGGGGTGACCACCGTGGTGTCGCCGTTGCGCAACGTCAGCGAGAGCGTGGCCGGGACCTTCGCGTCTTTGTCGGGAACATCGAGTGCGAGGTCCACAATGTCGTCCAAGGAGAACTCGCCGATTAGCCCCTTGACTCGGCCAATAAGCGATCCGTGGCCGAACGCCAGAATGCGTTCTGAGGTGAGCACGAGGACGGCGTTTTGATTGATGCTGCCGCCGTGGTCGATGGCGGGTGCCTTGCCGGCCACCGCCGCTGGAGCGCCGAGTCGTCGGGTCTCTCCATCGATGCGGGGGCGCACGAATACGGCGGCTAAGGGTTCTTCGCCAGGGGCGCACACTTTGGTCAGTTGCCGTTCGGCCTTCTTGAGAAAGTCGGGCATTGGAGCCTCCCTGGGAGATCGGTGGCCGCTCCTGGTGGGGCTACGGCCGAATACATGCTCGTCTTACCATCGGCACATGTGGGGCAGTCCTGAACGGCATCGCCCGACAAATGCCATCAAAACCGCTCGTAAGAAAACTTAAGTGCATTGCGCTCAACTTTGGAATAGTTGCCCTACCAAGGCGTTGTACCGTGCATGAGTATCGACCCCAACCGCTGGACGCATAAGACAACCGAAGCCATCCAAGCCGCCATGGAGATGGCGCGGACACACAACAACCCCGAGGTCACCTCGGTGCACCTCGTGCTGGCGTTGCTCAGCCAGGCCGACGGCGTCGTGCTGCCCGTGCTGCAACGCGTCGGCGTTGCCCCCGCTGCACTCAAAACAAGATTCGACGAAGCACTCGCCAAGCTTCCCAGCACCTACGGAACAAACGCAGACCCCCAACTCGCACGCGAACTCCGCGATGCGTTCGAACGTGCAGACAACGTGCGTGGCGATCTCGGCGACGACTACCTCTCTACTGAGCACCTCCTTCTTGCGCTCTGCGACGACATCAACATCGACCGCGAAACGCTCCTGAGTGCGCTCGCTGAGGTGCGAGGCAGCCACCGCGTTACCTCCCAGAACCCTGAAGACACCTACCAGGCACTTGAGCGCTTTGGCCGCGACCTCACCGAAGAAGCCCGGCAAGGCAAGCTTGACCCCGTCATTGGACGAGACGAAGAAATTCGCCGAACCATCCAGGTGCTGTCGCGTCGGACCAAGAACAACCCGGTCCTCATCGGCGAACCCGGCGTTGGCAAGACCGCAATCGTCGAGGGTTTGGCCCGCCGCATTGTGGAAGGCGACATCCCCGAGGGCCTCAAGAACAAGCGCGTCATCTCGCTCGACATGGGATCTATGGTCGCAGGCGCCAAATATCGTGGGGAGTTCGAGGAGCGCCTCAAGGCTGTCCTGAAGGAGATCACCGACGCTGGCGGCGAGGTCATCACCTTCATCGACGAAATGCACACCGTGGTTGGGGCCGGCGCGGCCGAAGGATCCATGGATGCCTCCAACATGCTCAAACCCATGCTGGCGCGAGGCGAACTCCGCCTGATTGGCGCCACCACCCTCGACGAATACCGCAAGTACGTCGAGAAAGACCCAGCTCTGGAGCGGCGCTTTCAGCAAGTCTTTGTTGCCGAACCCTCGGTTGAAGACACTGTAGCTATCTTGCGTGGGCTCAAAGAACGCTACGAAGTGCACCACGGCGTACGCATCCAGGACGCTGCCTTGGTCGCTGCCGGGGTCCTCTCAGACCGTTACCTCACCGGACGATTCCTCCCCGACAAAGCAATCGACCTTGTCGACGAGGCTGCCTCCATGCTGCGCATCGAGATCGACTCCATGCCGACTGAAATCGACCAGGTCGATCGACGCATCCGTCAGCTCGAAATTGAACGAGTGGCGCTCGAAGCCGAAACCGACGCCGCATCGCTCGAACGGCTAGCCACCCTCGACGAAGAAGTCGCCAACCTCCGCGAAGAACTCGCCGGCATGCAAGCGCATTGGCACTCAGAGAAAGAGGCCATTGCCAACATCCGGATCCTCAAAGAGACCGTCGAACACGTCCGAGGCCAGATCGAGGCTAAAGAGCGCGAGGGGGACCTCGCCGGCGCTGCCGAGCTCCAATACGGCCAGCTTCCCGAACTGGAACGCCAGATCGAAGCCGCCGACCATAAACTCTCCGAGCTGCAACGCGACCGCAAGATGCTCAAAGAAGAGGTCGACGAAGAAGACGTAGCCGAGGTCGTGAGCCGCTGGACCGGCGTGCCTGTCTCTCGCCTCATGGAAGGCGAAGTCGAAAAGCTCATCCGTCTCGAAGATGTGCTGCATCAGCGAGTGGTCGGGCAAGACGCGGCCGTTTCGGTGGTTGCCAACGCTATCCGCCGCAGCCGCGCGGGCCTGTCAGACCCGCATCGCCCCATTGGCTCTTTCTTGTTCATCGGGCCAACAGGGGTGGGTAAGACCGAACTCGCACGAGCGCTGGCCGATTTCCTCTTCGATGACGAGCGGGCCATGGTGCGCATCGACATGTCCGAATACATGGAGAAGCACAGCGTCAGCCGGTTGATCGGAGCGCCTCCCGGGTACGTCGGCTACGACGAAGGCGGCCAACTCACCGAGGCGGTCCGCCGGCGTCCTTACGCCGTGGTGCTGCTCGACGAGGTCGAAAAGGCGCACAACGACGTCTTCAACGTCCTGCTGCAGTTGCTCGATGACGGGCGCCTCACCGACGGGCAAGGACGCACAGTCGACTTCAGCAACGTTGTGCTGATCATGACATCTAACCTCCCAGGCGAACCCGAGGACTTCTTTCGGCCCGAGTTCGTTAACCGCATCGACGACATCGTTCGGTTCGAGAGCCTCGATTTCGCTGCATTGGCCGAGATAGTCGATATCCAGCTCGATCATCTCAGGGCACGGCTTGCGAGCCGCCGCATCACGCTCAAGGTCGACGACGCCGCGCGGTCGGTGCTGACGGAACGTGGCTGGGACCCGGCTTACGGTGCAAGGCCACTGAAGCGAGTGATCCAGCGCGACATCGGCGATGGCCTAGCGATGGCTTTGCTCGACGGACGCTTCAGCGACGGCGACGACGTCCTCGTCACCGTTGACGAAGACGGCAATTTCCGTTTCGACTAACCACCAGTCGGGGCGGGCTATCGCTACAGAGGCCTGTGTTCGCACTGAACGCTCGCAACCACCTCAGGCGAGAGCAATGTGCGAGGCCGAAGTCCGGTTGGGCTGTGTGGCGGTCTCGCTGCGCAGAAGAAGAAGCGAGCCGGGGGTGGGCGCAAACCCACCCCCGGAACGCGGTGGCAGTAAACCGTGGGCGAACGACGTGTTCACTCTGGCTCATGGCCGGCTCACACGGGTGGATGCTCACCAAGTCATTCATCGAAGTGCAACCAACCGCCTGCTCATTGAGCAAAGCCACTAGGTTGGCCCTATGGACTCGTTGGACCTGGATTCCTTTGTTTGCCCCCGCTGCGCACGGACCGTTTCCGATCAGTACTACGGGCCGTGCAGCGACTGCCGCGACCAGCTCCGGGCCACCTACGCGGGTGAGGCAAAAGACGTCAGTGCCGCAGCGTATGAGCCCAAAATGAACGTAACCCCCAATGCCGTGGCGCTCAAAGACTGAGCCTGCGGTTGTAGGCATGCAGGTTTCCGGGCTGCACTGGGCGCAGGGGCTACTTGAGGCTACATTTGTGGCGCACGTCACAACGGTGGCGGCGCGAGTTGAAGGGCACACGTCATGAGCGACAATGAACGCGAGCCCCGCATCGTTGTGGGTGTCGAAGGATCCGGCGGAGCCAAAGCTGCGCTGCGGTGGGCCATCCGAGAGGCGGGTTACCGCAATGCGTGTGTCGAGGTGGTGACCGCATTCTCGACCACCTATGTGCCGGCATCGCCCGACTTCAACTATGTCCCACTCGATCCCGTAGATCTCGAGGCCGAAGTCAAGCGCATGCAGGCTGCGGTGGTCGACCAGGTCCTTTCTGAGCTGGGCGAGAGCGACATCGAAATCCGCCGCACCGTGGTCAGGGGCCGCCCGGCCGACTCACTCATCGCCGCGGCATCCGGTGCCGACATGCTCGTTGTTGGATCCCGTGGCAGAGGCGGCTTCCGCGGCCTCCTCCTCGGCTCGGTCTCTCAACAAATCGCCCACCACGGCGACTGCCCCGTCGTCATCGTGCGCCCCGACCTCCTTTAGCCGGGCCTTCCTCAACGTTGAGGGTCAGACCCTCAACCTTCGTGGGTCCCGCCGATTCGTGCAGCGGGGGGGGACACCACCGACCCCTTTGTGGCCCCGAATCGGTTTAGCGGCCTACCGGGCGGTGGGTAATCCGCAGAGTAAGTGAAGGCGAAGCCGGAGCGAGCCTGCGGCGAGGATGTGCGTGAGGAGAAGCCGGCAATCGGGCGAAGCCCGGCCAGCTGAGCTCACGCGACCGGGCCCGGGCGAAGTGCCCGGGCCCGAAGTATTGGGTGTCACGGGGCTGTTGCCCGTGAGACGGTTGTTGCTGCTCTCAGGGTTAGCTGAAGCGGCGGGTGTAGCCGACGGTCATTGCGCCTGCTGCCAAGATGGCGACGGCAACAATGGCGATTAGGCCGCTTTCGACGCCGGTGTTGGCGAGCTCTTCTTCGCCTTCAGCTTCGCCAGCTTCTTCGCCTTCAGCTTCGCCAGCTTCTTCGCCTTCAGCTTCGCCAGCTTCTTCGCCGTCTTCGCCTTCGGCCTCGCCGTCTTCGCCTTCGGCAGCGCCGACGGTGACAACAGCAGCAGCAACTTCGGTTTGTGCTGCGTCGGTGGCTGCAATGGCGATGCCGCCTTCAGTCACTTCGTAGGTCACGGTGACTTCGAAGCTTCCGTCCTCAGGGGTGCCTGGGGTGAGGTTTGCAGCGTCGCAGGTGTCTGCATCGACGTCAGCGGCTTCGCCGGACTCGGGGGCCGCGCACGGCACCACAAAGATCGGGGGAGCAGCTGTCCAGCCTTCGCCAGTGACGGTGAATTCGTATTCACCGGGTGCATCGACGGTAGCGGGCTCGACGGTAATGCTTGGACCGTCCTGTGCTGTCGCAGGGGCAACGAATGCACCTAGAACGGCCAGCACCATGACTAGCGCTGTCAGTAGTGGTCTCTTCATAATTGAGTGATCCCTCCAGTGGAACCTGGTCATTGCCGTCAGGAGTCTCCGCCCGAGCGCTCTTTGCACCAAGGAACACCTGCCCGATCTGCGACCGTGCTATAGGAAGTCCCAGAATAACGGGGGTCGCCAAAACCAAGAAATCCGCTGGTAGGAGGCCTAGTTACGGTGACCTAGGCCGTTTGGGAACTGACCGCACAGGGTGCGCCGGGGGTCACGATGGATCACTTTGGCACAACACTGCCTACCGCCAGGCAAAGGTCGGCTCTTCAACCTCGTCGAGGCGGATGGTCGTGCCATTGAGCCCAACCTCACGAAACTGCCAGAGCAACGCACCGGTGGGGGCGTGGATGAGGCGGTTGCGGAGGGGGAGCTGCAGCACCAGCCTTTCGCTCTCCTCGATCTTGATCCAACGGGGAGAGTCGGGCCGTTGTAGTTCGGTGAGGTCGATGAGGTGGATGTCGTCCACCTCGCCGGGTTGCGCCACGAGGTCGTTCGGGTCTGGTACCCAAACCACGACGGGGGTCATGATGTACCCCGACCTTGTTTGGTAGTCGTCGAGACACCCAAGGACGTCGGCCTCGCCGCTTTCGACCCCGACTTCCTCATGCATTTCACGAAGGGCGGCGGTCACGGCGTCTTCGCCGGTGTCAAGCCGCCCGCCTGGGAGCGCGTATTGGTTGGCGTGTGCGCGCAAACCAGCGTGGCGCCTTGTCAATACAAACGCAGCTTCTCCGTTGTGGCCGGGCGTGACTGCAATGGCGACTGCGGCATGGCGCAGGCTGGTATTGGCAATGGTGGCACGCTGGTGAAGTTCGAGGTTTGTGCTGAGGCGCGACTTGAGCGTGGCGTCGAACAGGATGGGTTTGGCCACTGGACCCTCAGCGGGCTTTCCACACAGGGTCGCGCTTTTCAACGAAGGCAATGGGGCCCTCCTTGGCGTCCTCAGAGCCAGCCACAGGTGCAAACAGCTCGGCGGCGATGCGGATGCCTTCGAGGTCGTCGACCTGGGCGCCTTGGAGCACGGCTTCGCGGGTGGCTCGTACCGCAAGTGGAGCGTTGGCGTTGACGCGGGCGGCGAGTTCGAGTGCCTTGTCGATCACCTCGCCTGGCTGGCAAAGCACGTTGACCATCCCAAAGCCGTAGGCCCGTTCGGCCGTGATGCGGTCGCCGGTGAGCGCGACTTCCATGGCTATGTTTGGGGGGAGCTTCTTGGGCAGCCGGGCTGTTCCGCCAGCCATAGCGACGAGGCATCGTTTGACTTCAGGCAAGCCAAATTCGGCTTGGGTTGAGGCAACCACCATGTCGCAGGCGAGCACCAGTTCGCAGCCGCCAGCTACGGCGAAACCGTCAACGGCAGCAATGATTGGCTTTGTGCGGTTGCGGGTCACAAAGCCGCCGAAGCCGCCACGCTTGGTGCCGAGACGGGCGTTGCCAGATGCGACGGCTTTGAGGTCAGCGCCGGCTGAGAAGACGGTGCCGTTGGCCGCAAGGATGCCCATCCAGAGGTCGTCGTCTTCTTCGAGCTGGTCGACGGCTGCCTCAAGTGCTTCGGCGAGCTCGTTACTGACGGCGTTGCGAGCTTCGGGGCGGTTGAGGGTGATGATGGCCACACGGCCTTGGGTTTCGAATTCGACGATCATGTCGGGGGACCTTACTTCATTGCCTGAGACTGGTTCTGGTGGCTTGATAGACGGCCTCAGACTGGTTTCGATGGCTGGGGTTTCGTCAGTGCGTCGCGCTCGGCGGCGCAGGGGGAGCGGGCCATGCAGCCCTCGACGTGGTCGTTGACGAGTCCCATGGCTTGCATGAATGCGTACATGGTGGTTGGCCCAACCCAGGTCCAGCCCCGTGCTTTGAGGTCCTTGCTTAGCCGGGTTGAGGTGTCGGTTATTGCGGGCACCGACCAGGGGTCGTTGGGGTTCGCCGAGCTGTCGGGTTCGACCTCGGCGGGTTCGAAGGACCAGAAGTACGCCGCAAGTGACCCCCACTCTTCGGCGAGCTCGATGGCGCGTTGGGCGTTGTTGATGCTTGACTCGATCTTGCGACGGTGGCGCACGATGCCGCTGTCTCCCAGCAGCCTAGCGATGTCGCTTTCGTCCAATCCGGCGACGGTTTCGATGTGGAACCCGTGGAAGGCCTCGCGGAAGTTCTCGCGCTTGCGCAAGATGGTGATCCACGCAAGACCCGACTGAAACCCTTCAAGGCACACCTTTTCGAACAGGTGCGTGTCGTCGACGGTGGGTCTGCCCCATTCGTTGTCGTGGTAGTCGAGGTAGAGCGCGTCTGTTCCCGGCCACCAGCATCGGGTTTGGTTGTCGCCGATGAGGGCTGCTTTGTGGTCGCTCACGGTCGTACCTCTTGCGGGGCGGGTGTGGGTGCTGTTCGTGCCCCAATGCTTAGCAGGCTCTCGGCGTGGCCGAACGGGTGAAACAGCCGCGAGAAAGCGAAGCCAAAACGTAGGAGTTCGCGCGGTCCATTTGCTGGCGGTCGGCGTGGGATAGGGGCACTGCCCTGGGTTCAGGCTTCGGTTCGTTACTTTTGCCAACATTTTGTGTTTGGAAATAGCAACGGGACGCGTATCGTTAGCACTCGCAGTGTGAGAGTGCTAACACGCACGAAGCACTGACTGATAACGGAACATCAACGTCTGAGGAGACGCCCAGCAATGAACCTGCAGCCACGCGAGGACCGGGTAGTCGTCCGGCCGAGTGAATCTGAGGAAACCACCGCAAGCGGTCTGGTTATCCCCGACACGGCCAAAGAAAAGCCGCAACAAGGTGAAGTGCTCGCAGTTGGGCCCGGCAAGCGGTCCGAACAGACCGGTGAGCTCATCCCTGTCGACGTCGCCGTAGGCGACACCGTCGTGTACGCCAAGTACGGCGGCACCGAGATCAGCAGCGCCGGCGAGGATCTCCTGATCCTTTCCGCTCGCGACGTGCTGGCCGTGATCAAGTAGAGGCCTGCCCTATGTCCAAAATTCTCAAGTTTGACGAAGAAGCTCGACGCAAGCTCGAAACCGGCGTAAACAAGCTGGCCGACGCGGTCAAGGTCACCCTTGGCCCCAAAGGCCGCAACGTTGTGCTCGACAAGAAGTTCGGTGCTCCAACCATCACCAACGATGGCGTGTCCATCGCCCGTGAGGTAGAACTCGAAGATCCCTTCGAGAACATGGGTGCCCAGCTTGTCAAAGAGGTCGCAACCAAGACCAACGATGTCGCCGGCGATGGCACCACCACCGCCACCGTCTTGGCCCAAGCCATGGTCAAAGAAGGCCTACGCAACGTTGCCGCTGGCGCCAACCCAATGGTGCTCAAGCGTGGCATCCAAGCTGCGGTCGACGCCGCTGTTGGTTCCATCCAGAAGCAAGCCGTTCAGGTCGCTTCTGATGTGAAGCAGATCGCCAACGTTGCCTCGATCTCCGCCGCCGACGCCACCGTAGGCAAGATCATTGCCGATGCCATCGACAAGGTAGGCAAAGACGGTGTTGTCACCGTCGAAGAGTCCAACACCTTTGGTATGGATCTCGAGTTCACCGAGGGCATGCAGTTCGACAAAGGCTTCTTGTCGCCCTACTTCGTGACCGATGCCGAGCGCCAAGAAGCCATCCTCGACGACCCCTACATCTTGTTCAACCAGGGCAAGATCACCTCGGTCCAAGAGATGCTGCCTGTCCTCGAAAAGGTCATGCAGTCTGGTAAGCCGCTTCTCATCATCGCCGAAGACATCGAAGGCGAAGCGCTGGCAACTCTGGTTGTCAACAAGATCCGCGGCACCTTCAACTCTGTCGCCGTTAAGGCCCCCGGGTTTGGCGAGCGCCGCAAGGCAATGCTCCAAGACATGGCCATCCTCACCGGCGGCCAGGTCATCGCTGAAGAAGTTGGCCTCAAGCTCGACGCCGTGACGCTTGACCTCATGGGTACTGCCCGCAAGGTCATCATCACCAAGGACAACACCACCATCATCGAAGGCGCCGGCACCAAGTCCGACGTCGACGGTCGCGTGGCTCAGATCCGCGCCGAGATCGAAAACACCGATTCCGACTGGGACCGCGAGAAGCTCCAAGAGCGTCTTGCCAAGCTTGCTGGCGGCGTTGCCGTCGTGCAGGTTGGCGCAGCCACTGAAGTGGAGCTCAAGGAAAAGAAGCACCGCATCGAAGATGCACTGTCTGCTACTCGTGCAGCTATCGAAGAGGGTGTTGTCGCCGGTGGCGGCACTGCACTTCTTCGTGCACGCGCCGCAGTCACCAAAGTGGCCAAGTCCCTCGAAGGTGACGAAGCAACCGGCGCTCGCATGGTCGCCACTGCGCTGTCAGCTCCCGCCAAGCTCATCGCCGAAAACGCTGGGTACGAAGGTTCCATCGTTGTGCGAGAGGTCGAGCAGGAGAAGGGCTCGGTTGGTTTCAACGCAGCCAAGGGCAAGAACGAGGATCTCATCAAGTCCGGTGTCATCGACCCGGCCAAGGTCACTCGTGCGGCGCTGCAGAACGCAGCGTCCATTGCCAGCCTGCTCCTCACAACCGAGGCGCTCATTGCTGACAAGCCCGAAGAAGAAGCCCCTATGCCTGCCGGCGACCCAATGGGTGGCATGGGCGGCATGGGTGGCATGGGCGGCATGATGTAGCCCATGCCTTCTCAGGCATAGCCTTACTCGAGCGACCGGCCCTAGGGCCGGTCGCTCGTCTGTTTTGCGGTGCCCAGGACCTGTTGCCTTGATAACTAAGGACCCAGTGTTCTGTGCGCTCAGCACGAATGAGCAGGCGAAATGGCCGGACAGAACACTAGCGTGGCGGCATGGGCGACCCATCGCAGCACCAGGACCGCAGCATCGCAACCAGTGGACCTCGCCCCCAACGTGGTGGACCACAGCGCATCCCGAGACCACCAGATGCCATGCCTGGTGGACTTGCGCCGTGGCACGAGGCACAGGAGGTAGATCTTGGGTTGGACCGGATCGAGCACGTCTTGGCCACGAGAGGTCAACCGGGTTTGCTTGGCGAACCACCGGGACCCCAAACCCGACGTTCGGCCGTGCTCGTTCCGCTCTACGAGCAAGGGGGCGAGACCCATGTCGTTCTCACCCGGCGAGCGTCAACGATGCGCTCGCATCGCCACGAGGTGGCATTCCCGGGAGGTCGGCTTGACCCCACCGACCCAAGCGCCTGGCACGCTGCAGTCCGCGAGGCGGAGGAAGAGGTAGCGCTCGATCCAGCGCTACCTCGCCGCATTGGTGAGCTCGACTCGTTCATTACGGGGGGCAGTCTCACCTTTGTCACGCCCTTTGTGGGTGCGTTGCCGGAGCGGCCGACCCTCACCCCGGCCGAGGCCGAAGTCGAACACATTTTGTATGTGCCACTGCGGGAACTTCTCTTACCCGAGGTCTATCGCGAAGAGATCTGGGTGCGCGACGGCGTGCGCCGGTCCATTACCTTCTTCGAACTTCACGGCGACACGGTATGGGGGGCAACGGGTGCCATGTTGCGCCAGCTGCTTGACCTGATCACCAAAGCAGACCCTCGCCTTAGCCGGTAGCGAGCCCTGACTGCACAACCAGCAAAAGGTGCGTGCAGTTCCCACGCTCGCGGTTCCGTGCCACATAGACTGATCGCTTCTTCGCACACCGTATGGGAGTAGGGCCGTGGCAGAGATCGAGATTGGCTTAGGAAAGTCCGGTCGCCGAGCCTATGGGTTCGACGACATAGCGATTGTTCCGAGCCGCCGTACCCGCGACCCTCAAGATGTCGACATCTCCTGGGAGATTGACGCCTACCGATTCGAGATGCCACTGATGGCCTCGGCCATGGACGGTGTCGTTAGCCCGCAGACCGCAATCCGAATAGGGCAACTTGGCGGTTTGGCTGTGCTGAACCTCGAAGGCCTTTGGACCCGATACGAGGATCCAGAGCCCATCCTCGACGAGATTGCTGAGCTACCGGCCGAGAAGGCGACCCTACGGATGCAGGAGCTCTACGAAGCGCCCATCATCGCCGAACTGATCCCACAGCGGATCAAAGAGATCAACGACGCAGGCGTGACGTCGTGCGTATCCATCACCCCGCAGCGCACTGCAATGTACGAGAAAGAGATCTTGAGCGCAGATCTCGACCTGCTGGTCATACAGGGCACGGTTGTTACCGCCGAACATGTGTCCAAGACTTCTGAACCTCTTAACCTTAAGAAATTTGTGCGAGAGGTGCCGGTTCCGGTCATCGTGGGCGGCTGCGCCTCCTACGAAGCAGCGCTTCACCTCATGCGCACGGGCGCCGCCGGCATCCTTGTGGGTGTGGGGCCGGGTCATGCTTGTACCAGCCGCGGCGTGCTTGGTATTGGAGTTCCTCAGGCCACCGCCATTGCCGACGCTCGCGCCGCCCGCATGCGTCACCTCGACGAAACCGGCGTGTACGTACACGTCATCGCCGACGGTGGAATGGCCACCGGTGGCGACATTGCCAAGGCCATCGTGTGTGGAGCTGACGCGGTCATGGTTGGTTCTCCGCTCGCAGCGGCCGCAGAGGCTCCCGGCAAAGGGTTTCATTGGGGCATGGCCACCTTTCATCCCACCTTGCCTCGAGGCGCCCGAGTGCAAACCCAGATCCGAGGGACCCTCGAAGAGGTTCTCGTCGGCCCCGCCCGCGAGAACGATGGCCGCGTCAACCTCATGGGTGGGCTGCGGACGTCAATGGCCACCTGTGGCTACAGCTCGTTGAAAGAGTTCCAGAAGGCCGAGGTCATGGTGGCGCCTGCGCTCCAGACCGAAGGCAAGTACCTGCAAAAGCAACAGGGCGTGGGTATGGGCTAGAGGGTCGGGCGAAGCCTCACCCGTCTAGCTCTGCTGCCTGACCCGCCAGCTCTACCGCTCAACCAAAGGTTTCCTATGTCGCACGGACCAACCGTCCTTGTTGTTGATTTTGGAGCGCAGTACGCGCAACTCATCGCCCGCCGCGTCCGCGAAGCCAACGTCTACAGCGAAATCGTCTCGCATCGCCTCACCGCCGAAGAGTTCGCGGCCAAAGAACC
>JAUIIS010000062.1 GCA_030431575.1 Acidimicrobiia bacterium
TGGCCTTCATGAACACCGGTGGGTTGCGAGCCGCGCCGACCCCGGAAGGGGTACCGGTGACAACAACATCGCCGGGTTCAAGAGTCATGGCTTCGCTGAGAATCGCAATGAGACGGCGGACGGGGAACACGAGATCATCGACGCGTCCCTCTTGCATCAACTCTCCGTTGAGGTGTGTGGTCAATGTCAGTCCGGACAGGCCTGGCGGCAGCTCGTCGGCGGTTACCAGCTCTGGCCCGAAGGCGCCGGTGCCATCGAAGTTTTTGCCAACCGTCCATTGCGATGCGAACCGCTGATAGTCACGCAGCGTTGCATCGTTAAAGAGCGTGTACCCGGCCACGTGATCGAGTGCATTGTCTTCGGTGGCGTGGCGACACGTCGTGCCAACTACGAAAGCGAACTCTCCTTCGAAATCGAGCTTGTCCGAGCATCGTGGGCGGATGATTGGCTGGTTGTGGCCCACCAGCGATGTTGCCCCTCGGTAGAAGACCTCAGGGAAGGTCGGCGTTTCTGCGCCACCCTCGGCTGCGTGAGCCGCATAGTTGCGGCCGATGCAGATAACTTTGCCTGGGCGAGGAAGAAGCGGAACGAAGACCACCTCGCCGATTGGTTGACCCGCTGCGACCGTGGCCTCAGGCAAACCGGCCGCTCGTCGGTTTTGTAGCTCGCCCAGGTGAGCGCCCGCTAACAATCCCAGCAAAGTGTCGGGTAGCGCGGGATCAATGGCTCTAACCGGCACGACGGTGTCGCCTTCACGCACACCAACGTAGACACTGCCCAGATGGCGGTAGCTCATCAGTCTCATGGGCCCAAGATACTGCGCCTCGCCGGTGTGCGTCCGGACGAAGCCCTTCCGAACGACGACCAAGCAGGCCACCTGGACCACAATCTCGGAACGGGTGGGCGGGCTAGACCTAAGATGGCGGCGCGTCAACATGCATCCACAGATGCCCGGGAGGGACGGCCATGTCGCCGACAGCGAAACACGTCAACCACGAACTCAGTCCAATGCGTTGCCCAGTCACGCTCGACGACGTCGACCTCTTTGGCGAAGGCGCTCAAGAACACTGGTACGAGGCTTACGAGATCTTGCATCGCGAAGAACCCGTGTACCGGATCGAAGGCGGTGGGCTCACGCCAGGGACCGATGCGTATGTCATCACCAAACACGCCGACCTGCTGCGGATTGTCCGCGACCCAGAGCGCTACATCAGCCTGACCCAGACACGCATTACAGCCATTGCGGACCAGGATATGTCTCCTGAAGAGGCCTATGAGACCCACCACAACCTCATGCAGGCCTCCATGGTTTCGCTGCGGCCCACCCAAGAGCTCTACATTCGCCACCGCAAAGAGCTCACTGACCCGTGGGTAGGCACCGGAGCCCTCCGCCATCGGGAGATGATCGAGCGACACGCCAACGAACTCCTCGACAAATGGATCGACAGCGACGAGGTGGAGTTCATCAGCCAGTTTGCCCGGCCTCTGCCTCAGCACGTCTTTGCCAGCATTCTGGGATTCCCTCACGAAGACATCCCACAACTCGCCGAATGGGGCGACGCTGCGGTGACACCATTCGTTCATGGCACTGGCCTTCGCCACGAAATGACGCCCGAACAAGCCGAAGAGATGATCGCTCGTCTCGATGGATTCCAGGACTACATCTACGACCACGTCACGGCGAAGCGCCGCGACCCCCAAGACGACATGGTGAGCTTCCTGTGCGACGTGCACTACGAGGCGCTTGACCGCAAGCTTACCGACCTTGAGATTGCCGGCATTGTGCACGCCATGATCCTGGGCGGGCTTGAGACCACCCAGTATGCGCTCGAAGAACAAGCGCAACTGTTGTGTGAAAACCCAGGGATGTTCGATCTTTTGCGCAACGACCGGTCGAAGCTGCGGGCGTTTACCGAGGAGGGCATGCGCATGCGGGCTCCCACCCATGGTCTGTCTACCCGGATGACGTCACAGGACGAGGTGTTCCAAGGGGTCACCGTTCCCAAGGGTTCGTTGTTGCATTTGCGGTTCGGGGCAGCCAACGTCGACGAGGAAGAGTTCGAGTGTCCTCACGAGCTGGATCTCGACCGCGATGCGGTTACACGTCACGTGGCATTCTCGGCCGGACCCCGAGTTTGCCCTGGAGCGAACCTGTCTCGCATTGAGCAACAAGTTGGTTGGGGCGTGCTCCTCGATCGTCTCGAAAGCATCGAATACGGCGACGACAACACCTGGCTCCACCAGCCGGGCATCATGCTGGGAACGCTCAAGCTCAACCTCCGATTCGAGAAGGCCGCCGATCCGCTTGACCTTGGCACAGGTCGGGGTAAGAAGCGCTCCTAGGAGTGTGAGCGCCGCGGTCAGGCGATGTCGAAGCCCGCTTCGTCGATCGCCGCTCGGATGGCATCGTCCGCGCCACCAACCACGTGAACGGTCTTGGTATCGAGGTCGACCGAAACACTGTTCACCGCTGCTACCGCAGCAACCTCGGAGGTGATGGCATCGATGCAGTGTTGGCAGCTCATGTCGGGCACCGAGTATGTGCGGGTTGCTGTAGTGGACATCGGGTGGGCTCCTAGGGGTTCGGTTCAGGGGGCTCGGTAGCCGGCGAATGTGCGCAAACGCAGGCTATTGGAAACAACAAATAGCGAAGACATACCCATTGCCCCCGCCGCGATCATGGGGTTGAGCACACCAGAAGCGGCAAGAGGGATCGCTGCGGCGTTGTAGGCAAACGCCCAAAACAGGTTGCCTTTGATGGTGCTGAGGGTGCGACGCGATAGCGCAATTGCGTCTGCGACCGCCCGCAGGTCTCCGCTAACAATGGTGAGGTCAGAGGCCTCCATGGCCACGTCGGTGCCAGTTCCTAGCGCAATCCCAAGATCGGCCTGGGCAAGCGCTGGAGCGTCGTTGATACCGTCGCCGACCATGGCGACGCGGTGACCCTGGCCTTGGAGCCGCTGCACCACCTCGGCCTTGTCGCCGGGAAAGACCTCTGCGACGACGTCATCGATGTCCAGCTCGGTTGCCACTGCTTGTGCGGTGCGCTGATTGTCTCCGGTGAGCAGCATGACACTGAGGCCTTGCTGATGCAGGGCTTCGATGGCGGCTTTGGACGTCGGTTTGATCTGATCTTCTACCACGAGGACCAGCTCAGCGGTACCTCCGCGACCAGCAAGCACCGCTGTGGATCCTCGCTCCTCCACCTGGGCCGCGAGCGTCTCGATGGCGTCTGGCACGTTCTCGAAAAGCGAACGCCTACCGACGCGAACCTCATGGCCGTCAACCGTGGCCGTGATGCCGTAACCCGGACGGTTCTGAAAGTCCTCAACGAGTGCGTTGGTGGCGTCCGCGGAGGCCGCGACGGCTCGCGCAATCGGGTGTTCCGAGCGATCTTCGGCGGCTGCAGCCAGACGCTGGATGCTGGTCTCTTCGGCCTTGGTGAGATGAGCGGAGAGCACACCGGTCAGCGACATCGACCCGGCGGTCACTGTTCCTGTTTTGTCAACGATGACCGCATCGATGGCACGCGTGTCTTCGAGGACCTCGCCGCCTTTGATAATGACGCCAAGTTGAGCACCGCGCCCGGTGCCAACCATGATCCCCAAAGGCGTTGCCAACCCCAAGGCGCACGGGCAGGCGATGATGAGAACCGCGACTGCGGCCGTGAACGCATCGTTGGCGTCGTGGCCAGTTGCCAACCAGGCCAACAACGTCAGGGCTGCAATACCAATGGCGACGGGCACAAACACCGCTGCCACTCGGTCGGCCAACCGCTGCACATCAGCGCGTCCGCCCTGGGCTTGATCGACGAGCGCGATGATCTGTGCCAGTGCGGTGCCGCTTCCTACTCGAGTGGCTTCGACAACCAAGGAGCCGTTGGTGTTAATCGTGCCGCCAATGACTTCGTCGCCCGGGCCAACCTCCACGGGCACGGGTTCGCCGGTGACCATCGAGGCATCGACTGCAGACATTCCTTGTACGACTTGCCCGTCGGTGGCCACTTTTTCGCCTGGCCGGACAACAAAGCGCATGCCGACCTCGAGCTCGTCGAGCGCGATCTCTCGGCCGTCGGTCAACTTTGCGGTTTGTGCCCCAAGGTCGGCCAACGCTCGTATTGCGTCCCCGGATCGGCGCTTGGCCCTTTCCTCAAACCATTTGCCCAACAAGATCAGCGTGACAATGACCGCACCGGTCTCGAAGTAGATGTGGCCGTCGGCGACATCGCCGATCAGGACCACCGCCGACCAAAGCAGCGCAGAGAGTGACCCCATGGAAACCAACGTGTCCATGGTGGTGGAGCCATGCCGTAGATTCATCCATGCAGCACGATGGAATGGCCAACCAGACCAAAGAATGACAGGCACCGAAAGTGCGGCGACAACCCATTCCCAGCCCGAGAAATGCAGGGTCATGACCATGGAGATCAGCATTGCGGGCAGCGCCAGCGCGCCAGCGACGGACACTCGGCGTCGCAGGTCCGCTTCGCGTTCCCTCGATGCGTCGCGTGAGTCTTCTGGGTTGATAACCGAGTAGCCCAGGGCTTCGACCTCGGCGGCCAGGATCGCTTCGTCGACGTTGCCGTTGTGTGCAACCGCAGCGCGTCCCGTAGCAAAATTTACCTGCGCATCAGTGACCGCATCGAGCTTGTTGAGGCGCCGCTGAATCCGGTTTGCGCACGCAGCGCAGGTCATGCCCGCAATGTCGAGATCGACTCGGGTGGCGGTGTCGACGTTCATAGGTTCACCATAAGCCTTCCAGTGGGGTGGAAGGTCAAGAAGTTTCGCGTCCGGCGGCTATCACCTGGCAACGGTTTGCGTCGGTACAGGTTGCCGGATCCAGCGATCGTGCTCGGGCAGCGAGCCTGGCCAGGTCGCGGCGGGCCTCGGTTAGTTGCGCAATCTGCGCGTCGATACTGCGCAAGTGTTCCTCGATCAGTGCTGTTGTGTGGGCGCATGACCCTGAGCCGGCGCTCTTGAGTTCAAGCACCGACGCAACCTCGGCCAACGTCAAGCCCGTGGCCTGAGCGTCGCGAACAAAGCGCAGCCGCTCGATAGCACCATCGTCGTAGTCGCGGTAGCCGCTTGGCGTTCGCTCCGGAGCATCCAGCAGCTCGATTGACTCGTAGTAGCGGATGGTCTTGGTGGAGACCCCGCACTTGTTCGCTAGTTCACCAATGCGCACCTTGACCTCCGTTCGCAGGCCCCCTCAACCTTACAGCTGGCAGAAAGGTTTCGAGACGGTGTGGACGCGAGTGAGACGAAGTGGCCCCCAACCCTGAGCGCGCAGGTACCCCTGAGGGCCTGCGATAGCGACCAGGAAAACGACACTGAAAGCCCTCTAACAAGTGTCCCTGTCAGGCTGCTTCGGCAACCAACTCACCGCTCCAAGAGGAACGGACACTAAACGGGGAAGCTTCCCTTCGTGGCCTTCTTGTCTTTCTTGGCCTGTCGCTTCTCTTTGGCGGTCTTGGAAGCCGGAGTTTTGCTGCTCCGACCGCCCTTGTCTTTGCCGGCCATAGTGGCCTTTCCCTGGTCAGGCAGAAAGCAAACCAGGCACCACTATCCCACACCCATGGACCCGAGCGCCTCACAACATCGAGATGGAACCGTCTCCTGGGCTGAACGAGAACCCACAAGCACCACTACGTTGGCACGGATGAGACAGCTCCGCACAGGTACCCACATC
This sequence comes from Acidimicrobiia bacterium, assembly GCA_030431575.1. Classification (GTDB taxonomy): domain Bacteria; phylum Actinomycetota; class Acidimicrobiia; order Acidimicrobiales; family UBA8592; genus JAUIIS01. Next base: position 5,689 of record JAUIIS010000062.1, read on the forward strand.
GCCTTGCCTACGCAGACGACATGGTGGCACTGGACGCCCGCCGACACCTGGGTCACACCGGGCCAGCGACCAGCGGGCAAGACAATCACCCAAGCGGCTGGATCATGAAGGTCGCCGTGATTGGGGCCACGGGGTACGTGGGCGGGCGACTGGTGCCCGAACTGCTTTCAGCTGGACACCACGTCCGATGCCTTGCCCGCACCCCCGATCGCCTGGCCGGGGTTGAATGGCGAACTGACGTCGAGGTCATGGCCGCCGATGTCCTCGACCGCGGATCGCTCGACACTGCGCTGGAGGGGATCGAGGCCGTGTACTACCTGGTCCATGCCATGGGCCACGCAGGCGACTTCGAGGAAACAGATCGCCTCGGGGCACAGAACACCCGCGAGGCGGCCCAAGCAGCAGGCGTTTCCCGGATCATCTACCTCGGTGGATTGGGTGAAGATGACCCCGAAAACCTGTCCACACACCTAGCCAGTCGTCACGAGGTGGGTGCGGTTCTTGCGGCGGGCGACGTCTCGGTCACCGAACTAAGAGCTGCGGTGATCATCGGCTCGGGCAGCGCGTCGTTTGAAATGTTGCGCCACCTGGACGAAGTGCTCCCCGCAATGATCTGCCCGCGTTGGGCCACTACCACCCGCTGCCAGCCCATCGCCATCGCCGATGTCTTGTTTTATCTCGTCGCAGTTCTTGAGACTCCCACGACCGAAGGCCAGATTCTCGAAATCGGTGGCCCAGACATCCTCACCTACCGCGACATGATGGACCGCTACGCAGCAATAGCAGGGCTCCGGAAACGGCTCATCGTTCCCGTGCCGCTGCTGACCCCACGTTTGTCGTCGCATTGGGTAAACCTGGTCACGCCACTCCCGTACGGACTGGCCCGACCACTGGTGGACAGCTTGATCAACGACGTCGTCGTTCACGCCGATCGAGACATCCGTGGCTTCATCGAGCACGCTCCCTACACCCTGGATGAGGCCATCGAGAGAGCCCTTGCAATGGTTGGCGACATGGCTATCAAAACCAGTTGGATGGACAGCGCCCCCTCCAACACTCCAGCCTCCCCGATGCCCCAGGATCCCGATTGGGCTGGCGGCACCATCTACCAGGACATTCAAGAGGTCTCGAGTACTGCGGAGCCAGCCGATCTGTTCGCTGCGGTTTCTGGCATCGGAGGCGAGCGCGGCTGGTACGTGGCGAACTCCCTGTGGACGATGCGCGGGTGGATCGACAAGCTCATCGGAGGCGTTGGCATGCGCCGCGGCCGCCGTCATCCCGACAACCTTCGCGTCGGTGACGCGCTGGACTTCTTCCGGGTGGAGGCTCATGAGGCGCCCGAGCTGCTCCGATTACGAGCAGAGATGATCGTCCCCGGCGACGCGTGGCTCGAGTGGAGGATCACACCAGAGACCGATGGGTCCACCTCAGTCCGCCAACTCGCTCGCTTCCACCCGCGTGGGCTCACTGGAAGGGCGTACTGGTGGACTCTGCTGCCCATCCACAAGGTGATCTGGAAGCAACTGGCACTGCGCTTGGTCGCAATCGCCGAGAAATCGGACTAGGGATCGCGTTCGGCGGCTCGTTGCGACGGAACCGACAGCCAGAGACCGCCAGCGCGGCTACCGGAGGACGCCTCGTTGCGACATTGCCAACGCAACGCCGGCGACATCTCGGGCCACAACAGTCCACGTGAGTTCCTCGAAGACCCACGCACCCACCGCATCTGGGTTTGCCATACCGCCGAGTGGCACTTCGGTTTCGGTGCCACTCCATGCCCAGTAGGGCCGTCCATTGGCGTCCAAGACGGACACTTGGTACAGCTCGGCGCCGTCCACCGCAACCCAACTCAACGTTGGCCGCGGACCGGGATCGCTTGGAGCCAGCTCGATTTCGGGGAAGACATCGAGCCACTGATCGTCGGCTTCGCCTGCGGGGGTGGTTGGTTCGGGGACTTCTTCGGCAGCCTGTTCGGCGGCGTCGTCAGCCTCGCTGTCGACCGTCGGCTCTTCGTCGGCTGAAGGTTCCGCCGCAGGTGAGGATTCGCTGGCGGGGGTAACGGTGGCGACGGGGCCAGTATTGGTCCCCTCATCGGTGTCGCTTCCTCCACAGCCCGTCAAGACCAGCAGGCTCAGTATGGACACACCAAGCGCGGCAAGCATGCGTCGCTGGGTACTGGCGGGGGTCATGCGCGGGCATCCTCAATAGCTTGCTCTAACGCCTCAGCGATGCTGTCTCTGCCAAACTCACGTGCGACCGGCAACCAGTAGAGCATCGCTTCAAGGTCCTCGGCCGCTATGGGCGCAACCATCCGACCATCTAGCTCTGCTTCGTAAGGAAAGGCTGCTTCGGGCGTGAGGAAGGCGCCTGACCGCCAGCCCATCCGAGTCATCTCGATGAGCTCATCGTCCGTGAGGTCGCCTACCCGGCTTCCTACTGCGATCACCATGGCATCGCCCAGCGCAAGGGCAGCAGTGTTGAACCGGAAGAAGGTCTCTGCGTCGCAGGACTCGTCGCGTTCTGTGGTGTCGCCCATGATGAGCTCGGCCTCGCGAAGATAGGCACGGATTTCATTGACTGGGACTTCACCGTCATCGATTCGCGTGAGCAAATCGAGTCCGGCCTGCTGGAAACGCTGCCACGCTGGGCCGGCTGAGTCTCCCACCGTGCGGTTCGCCACAAAGGAGCCTTCGAGCACTGTGCCCGAAAAGGGGATCTCCCAGCGACCGCTGAGTGCATTGCAGGAGGTGCTGTCGGCCACAATCATCCCCGCGCCTGCTTCGGGGAGTTCATCGGCGGTGAACGTGATCTCCATGCCGGTCAGCGCATCAGTGGCGGTAACCGAGTCAAGTTCCAGGGTGGCGGTCACGATGTCGTCGCCTTCGAGCGGTCCTCCCGCTGCCCCGGTGGCTACCCCGCCTTCAATAAGGGTCGAGACATACAAGTCCCAAAGACCGGTGGTCCCTCCGGCGCTGGAGACCAGCCCAAACGTTCCTGTCGAGCGATACCGGACTGGCACACCACCCAGCTCGGCGCTGCCCAGATAGCTAAATGAACCCACCCATTCGCCGTCGGTGAAGCCAACCGCGGCGGGTTGGTGGCTACCAGCTGGGTGCACAGGCACCGCCGTAGTCACGAGGCCAAGGGCCACAAGGGCGCAAAACCCGCTCCTCAGCTGTCTGCGTGTTGTCACAGGTTTTCGCTCATCGTTTCTGCAGTTGGGTTCGCAACCAACGTTTCACGTGCCGTCATGCGAGCCTCTCGAGCAGATTCGCGACGAGGACATCCACGATGGGTTGGGTTTCGCGTTGCTCAACGCCCCCGAACTCCGACACCTCAAGACCGTAGAGTTCGCCCTGCACGACGACCCGGACCTGAAAGAGGACCTCGGGCGTAGCCACCACAGCTTCGCTACCAAAACCCTGCGAGTAGATGCCATCACCAAGCGGAGTCTCGGCCTGGAAATAGCTTTGGTCTTCACCAGCGATCCCGGACTGGATAGTGACGGTGACGGTGCGGTCGCCGTTTTCCCAAACACATGATGGCAACGTAGTTTCGTTGACGGGCACCAGCCCGAGCGGGGTGCCGAAGGCTTTGCTGAGCTCGCCTTCGGTATAGACAGCGCACGGATCAGGCTTGCTTGGGGCCTCCGGTGATGCGTCCAATGGGACTGGAGTCACGCCTTCGGCGATCACGTTGTCGAGCGCAGCCAATGCGATGTCGGCCAGTCCGTCCTGTTCGTCGGGGACGCTGAGAATTCCCGTTCCCCCCGAGTTCGTGACGACCACCGCCAACCCTTCTCGCTCTGCACGTGCGGCAAAAGGAGTGACGGCTCCGAAGCTGTCCTCGAAGTAGATGGTCGCTGAAGGGTCAGACAATGCCGGCTCGCTCGTCACGTCACCTCCCAAGAAATTCTGCGACTCGATGAATGCCTCGTTGAGAACGTCGGCTCCGTGCACCGTGACTCGAAGGGCATGTGTGTCGCTCCGATACAGGCACGATGCTCCTTCGTTGACGATTTCAGAGAAGTCAAAGGTCAGCCCAAGTGCATCGTAGGAGGAAACGATTGTGTCGACCGTGGGTGAATCGAGAACCGAGCATGCCTCCACCAGTGGTTCTGGCAGGTCGCCGTTGGCCGACTCGCTTGCACCCATGGTTAGCAGCGCTGCGCTGATCGGCGCGGTGGGCAACGCCGAGACATCGAACCCTTCGCCCAAGGTCTTTGGGCCATTCGAATCACCGTCGGTGTTCGCTTTCTCGTCGTTGCTCGGCGCCTGCTCGGTGTTTCCTTCGACTGCACTAGGCGTTCCTGAGTCAGCGCTTTGCGGAGTATCGCCGCCACCACATCCCATAAGGGCAACGGCCAGCGCCAGAGCTAGCGCTATACACCAAACTGGCCGACCCTTGGGTCGAAGCTCTCGGGTCTGCTGACGACTCAGTGTCATCCATGCAGCGTGACATGTTCGACCCGCGGTTTCGATACGTCATTCGGCGTAGACAGCTAGTGTTTCGTGTGCTCTTGGATCACGACGACACTCACGCAGTTCTGCTTTCTGCGGAGCGTCTCACGCAAGATCCGGTGCCGGATATTGCGACCGTCCTCGACCTGCTCCGGTCGCTTGTGGAGTGCCGAAGTGTCTCGTTCAACGACATGGTTCTGGCCACAGGAGACTTTCGCTACCTGATCTCTCCACCCGATGAAGCCGGGCTCGCCCAGAGGCTGAAGCCTCAATACGACCGGTACGTACATCAGCATCCGCTGGTGGCCGAGAGTCAACGACTGCGAGTGCAGACAGCCTTGCGGTTTTGCGACGTCCCCGGAGGAGACGAGTTCACCGCTACGGATCTGTATCGAGAGTTCTTCAAGCCGTTCGGCCTTCGATACCAGCTCGCCATTGCCCTACCTGCGCCTCCAGGCGTCGTTGTTGGCTACGCGCTCAACCGAACGTCGGCGCAAGGCGAGTTCGCCAACCGCGACCTTGCGGTCATCAATGCGCTACGCGGGCACCTTTCCATGCATCACCGCTTGGCGGTCGACCGCGATCGTTCCAACGCCATGGCCGGAGCGGCTGGCAGTGACGGTTGGGCAGTCTTGACCGTGCGTTCGGATGGTCGGGTCGAAGCCTCGTCGAGCCCAGAGATCGCAGCGCAGCTTGCCCCAGACGGGCAGCTCCCGCCCGAGGTCACTGCGCTGATCCCACGCGAAGGCGACTATCGGCGCCTTGTAGACACCCACGATCTCACTGTGGCGAGCCAGCGTTGGCGCTGTGTCCTGCACGCCGGCGCGATTGCACCCACGGTGCTGCTCGTACGCAAAGTAGACAACGAAACGCAGGACACAACGCCTCTCGTCGACTTGGGACTAACACCAAGACAGATCGAAGTGGCCCTGGCGCTCTCGCTCACAGGGGGAACCAACGCCCAGCTTGCTAGTGAGCTAGCCATCTCTGAAGGGACGCTCAAGAAGCATCTCGAGTCCGTGTTTCGGGTGCTGGGCGTTACATCCAGAGGTGCCGCTGTGGTGGCGCTGCGGACCATAACCCAGCCGAACCTGTAGGCCAGACGTCAGGCCAGCACAGGTACACGCGTGTTCCAGCTTGGAAAAGCCTGCACGAGACTACGGTTTCCCGAGATGACTATCTGAGCGCTACGGAGCGCGCCGGACCAGTCAAGTGCACCCCGATGCCAATCGACAAAGGCTGTCGAGCTGGCAACGACTTTCACGTCAACTTCTCCGCCCGGGTCCGTGACGCAAACCTCGGCATCGCCATCTTGGATGAGGAGCCAAAAGAAGCGATTGCCGACCTGCTCGTCCGGGAATTCTAAGTGCACAACGACGCGCCCGGCTGGTAGCGCGTCGCGGTTGAGCTGCACTTGGCACCACGCCCACAGCACGAAACCGGGGTCGGCGTGTTCGGGGAGCACTTCCACCCAGGTCTCGGCCCATTGGCCAAGGCTGTCGACCACGCCCGCCAAATCTGCACCGGCATCGGTCAACGCATAGAGCGACCCTTGCCCGTTCGGTTTGGGAGATGAAGTAACCACACCAGCGCGCTCCAGCTCCCTTAAGCGCTTGGTCAGCATGGAACGCGACATGGCTGGCACGCCACCAGCGATGGCGGAGAAAGTGTTCGCACCAAACATCAGGTTGCGGACGATGAGCAGGCTCCAACGTTCAGCCAGTATCTCGGTGGCGCGTGCCACGGGGCAGTACTGCCGGTAGCTCCTCATGGCGACAGTCTCACAAAGTTGCCAGCCAGAGTCGAGTTCGTTTTTCGCGCTAGATCTCGCTTCGCGTGCAGGCCAAGTTGATTGCATGACTGAATCAGATGCAGCCAAGCGCGGCCAGGTCAATCAATCCGCAGCCGAGATCTATGAGACGTTCTTTGTTCCCGCTTTGTTCGGCCAGTGGCCGACGAGGGTACTCGAGGCCGCTGGCCTCGAACCATACGATGAGGTTCTTGACGTTGGGTGTGGCACCGGGGTCTTGGCTCGCGCTGCATTTCGTCGTCTAGCGGGCACTGGCTCGGTCACTGGGCTAGACCTCAACACAAACATGCTCGCGCTTGCCGAGACGATGCCAGAAGCTGTGGTCTGGCATGAGGGTTCCGCCGAGAACCTCCCTTTTGGAGACAACACGTACGACCGAGTGGTCAGCCAGTTCGCCCTGATGTTCTTTACCGACCAACGTCGAGCTCTGGAGGAAATGGTACGGGTCGCGCGGCCAGGTGGAACAGTCACCGTCGCCACTTGGGCACGGATCGAGGAAAGCCCCGGCTATGCGGCTATGGCTGACATCGTCCGACGCGTCTGCGGTGACGACGCTGGCGAAGCATTGCTTGCCCCGTTCACGCTGGGCACGGAAGACGCACTAAAGGAGGTTCTGGATCCCGTGGTGCCCGGATGGACCATCACCCGTGAGGACGGGGTGGCCAGGTTCGACTCGGTCGAGGCGTGGATACACACCGACATCCGCGGGTGGACCCTGAGCGACATGATCGACGACGCCCACTTCGACAAGCTGGTCCAAGCCGCTGGCCCGGAGCTCGCCGCATTCACCGATGCTTCCGGACGAGTGAGCTTCCCTGCTCCAGCGCTTGTCGCCTCCGTGACCGTGCCCGATTAGGTCGCCTCCGTGACCGTGCCCGATTAGGTCGCCTCCGTGACCGTGCCCGATTAGGTCGCCTCCGTGACCGTGCCCAAATACAGCGCCACGAAGCGGCAACGAACTGACCAGCGGATGGCTGGGGCGCTCAATTGGTGTCTGGCCTCTGGAAGGGTGTGGTTGAGGCGGTGCTAGCGTCCGAGGGGTTCATCTGCGTGTTGGAGGCGTGTGTTGGAAGCGGATCCGTGGGACGAGTATGCGGGCACATGGGATGACGACCCTGCTGCCAGGGCATACGCAACCGCAACGTTTGCGTCGTTCCAAGACGTGTTGGCGCAACGTGACCTCGATTTAGTAGGCGCAGCCGTGTGCGACTTCGGTTCTGGCACTGGGCTGTTGACCGAACGCCTCGCGGACCTAGCGGCTCAAATCGACGCCGTCGATACCTCAAGCGCCATGCTTGCCGTACTGGACGCCAAAGTCGAAGCACACGGTTGGACGGCTGTGCGGACGTCGACGGCTCTGCCCAACTCACAAGCCAGCCACGACCTCATCGTCTGCTCGTCGGTTTGCAGCTTTCTTCCGGACTATCCGGGCACGGTGTCGACGCTTGTTGCGCTGCTTCGACCCGGGGGCCTGTTCGTCCAATGGGATTGGGAGGCCGAACCCGGCAGCGATGACCATGGCCTCAGCCGCGACGAGATAACCAGCGCGCTTGGCGCTGCAGACCTGATCGACGTCCGGGTCGATACCGCCTTCGAGATCGCTTTCGAAGGGGAAACGATTCGGCCTCTTATTGGCGTGGGTCAGAAGCGCTGAGCCGAAAGTCACCACGTCGGGGAGCGGCCCACCGCCACGCTATGAGCGCTAAGCGACGCGTGTGAACAGGTAGGCGAAGGCCGATTTGGTGTAGCCCACCCCGCGGCCGGACTCATGAAGCGCCTCGACCGTGATTGACTGGGGCTTTTTGGGGATCAAATAGGTGTCGAGGTCTTTGGTATCGACGCGGTACTCCCCGTCGCTGGAGTCAATAACGCCACTGAGCACGTAGCGCGGGTCGATAGAGGCCATGGCCGCGTCTCCATGACTGGGGTTGACAAGCAACGTCCCACCCACCTTGAGGTGCTCCGTACAGTGTTCGCTGACGAACCCGGCAAACAACGATATGAGCAAATCGAAGTGTGCTTCTGGCAGATCCAGCGGATCGGTGTAGTTGCCGTGGATGAAGGCGATGTCAGGGTTGGCTGGACCCTGGTGTTGCCTAACCAGCTCAAGCAACCCCTCAGTGTCCGCAAAGAACCCCGGAGTCCGTTTGTCCATATCGACATAGGTCACCGAGCGGAACACGAAAGAGGGGGCGACGTCGACGTAGCAGCCTGGATAGAGCGCAGCGTCAGCCTCAACGGCCTTGGCGACCGAGGAGAAGAGCCGCCAGCGATCGCCTTCGTGTTGGTCCTGTTTCGCCCACAGCGCAGCCGACTTCGGTTTCATGCTGTTGAGCCTAGGGGTCTACGAACCGCTACACCTGCGCCGCCAGCAACCCCAGGCCCGAAACAATGTGTAACGGCGGGCTGGTTCCACCGTCTTGCCTACAAAGATCCGTGACCTGTCTTGTAAACCCCCGTTGAAAGGTAGAGACGATGACCGTCGAAGACACTGCTAGGGCGCTGATGGCCATGGCCGACAGGGACCGCCGTATCGAAGTTGGTAGCGGTGACTTCAGCGGCCTCGAAGACCTTGACCTCTCGAAGGAGGAGCGACGGATCCTCATCAACGCCGCCCGCGGCAGCGCCGAGGACGACGATGTCGAGGGTTTCGGTTCCTATGCACCGCCCTATGTACCTGTTGGACCGAACGTTACGTTGATGGGCGCTATTCGCTACGTGGAGGACGGCATGGGGAAGTCCAGCACCCCTCTGCGCAATGACTTCAACGCCTGGACTGCCAAGGTAGGGGCGCAAGGCACGTGGTGAGCCACGCCGCCCAGTGGGGGCGCATCCTGGACCTGGACGGCCATGTCATGTTCGGGCCTGACGTGTTCGCCGACCTCCTCGGTCCAGAACACGCAGGACCAATCACCCAGTGGTTGGCACCAATGTTTGCGGGCATCACCGACGAACTGCGAGCTTCGGCCAGAGAGCAGGCCTTACAAGATGTCGGTGCGGTGCGCGGTTTCATAGCCCTAGGCGCCACCGACCCAGCTGACAGGCTGCTCGCGCTG
>JAUIIS010000063.1 GCA_030431575.1 Acidimicrobiia bacterium
GCTCGAGTTCGGTGTGCCACAAGTCGAAGTAGCTGTCGCTCCAGGCCGAGTTTGCCCACACGAGAGCCACGACGGTGGCCGCAAACAGCACCAAGCCCGAGGCCGCCTCGATAGCGGTGAAGCGCCGGAGGGGCCGGAACACAAACTTGGCGAGACCGTTGGGTCTGCCAAGGAACGTAATCTCAGGAATGGGCGGTGCATTGTGGGACATGGGAGCGCTACTCGGGGTCTGACGGCTAGAACATGACCGCGGTGTCCCGACGCGGCTGCTTCCCGATCGGCAACCGCCCCCAGATTGTTAACGTTCCGTGCGGGGAAGCATTACCAGTGCCGTGTCTGGGAACGTAGGTGGTGTTGGGGCGGAGATGTTGTGATGTCCGGCAAGGCCCGGGCAACCGTGGACTCGGTGTCCGGGATGGAGGTTGCGCTTACGCAGCCGGTGGCGGAGAAGGTTCGTTCGAACCGCGCAAACGTTTCCTGATACGGCACTAGCTGCGTGCTGAGGGCTGCTTCTTTGGGCGCCGTGTCGCGCGGGCCAAGATGGCCAGACCAATGCCACCGGCCACAACAGACGCAAACAGGATGCCGATCTTGGATTGATCGATGAAGCTCTCGTTCTCGAACGCCAAGCCAGTAATGAAGAGCGACACGGTGAAGCCAATACCGGCCACAGCTGAGAGCCCCAGCAGGTGAAGGTTGGTCATTCCCACTGGGGTGGTCGTGAACGGCAGACGTTGACCCAGCCAAGTGAAGGTGAACACGCCGGTGATCTTGCCAAGGACCAAGCCCATCCCAACGCCCCAGGTGACCGGGCTAGTGGCTGCCTCGTCGAGGCCGCCTAGGTCTACGCCTGCGTTGGCCAAAGCAAAGATGGGGATGATGACGAAGCTGGAAATGGGGTGAAGCGTGATCTCGAGGCGTTCAGCGACCGAGGTGGATTCGCGCATGTGGAAGGAGGCGTGTTCGATATCGACCCGGAACAAGTCGTTGCCTTTGTCGCGGAGCCACTGCACCCACTTGGCGGCTTGTTCTTTGGTTTGCAGAGGCCGCGCAGGGGTTATGAGGCCCAGGACGACACCGGCAATCGTGGCGTGCACGCCGGACTCAAACGCTGCCAGCCACAGCACCGCACCCAACAGTACGTAAAGCGGGATGTACCAGACGCGCAGTTGGCGCAACAAGAAGATCAGCCCGGTAATGACAACCGCCGCAAGCAGCCAGCCGGTCGACAACGACTCGGTGTAAAAGATGGCGATGACCAGGATGGCCCCGATGTCGTCGACGATGGCCAACGACAACAGAAAGACCTTCATGCCCCTACTGACGCGGTCGCCGAGCAAGCTGACCACACCAACGGCGAAGGCAATGTCGGTGGCCATGGGGATACCCCAACCGCCCGAGGCATCGCTGCCAGCGTTGAAAGCGAGATAGATACAGGCGGGGACCACCATGCCGCCTAGAGCAGCCATCGCGGGCAGAGCCGCTGCCTTTGGATCGCGGAGCTGTCCCGAGACGAGTTCGCGCTTGATCTCAAGCCCTACCACGAAGAAGAAGATCACCATCAACGCGTCGTTGACCAATAGTTCGAGGTCAAGGTGGTGGCCGCCTCCAAGATGGAAGCTGCCGACGGTTACCTCGATTTCTGTGTGCCAAAGGTCGTGGTAACTGTCGCTCCAGGGAGAGTTAGCCCAGACGAGCGCAACGGCGGTTGCGGCCAACAACACAAGCCCGCCGGCCGCCTCGACTTCGAGGAAGCGGCGGAATGGACGACCGACACGCGAGGCAAGACGATTGTCACTGCCGATGAAGGTGATTTCTGGGATTGGAGAGGGGCCAGCCATAACCGTGACGATGGGGAAGGGGAATGCGACGGCTCATCGTAGTAGCGCGCTGGTACCGAACCACGAACGCAGGGACCAGATCCCTACCGGTTTTTTCGACATTCCCTACTCGAAGTAGCGGATTTCTCCCTGACCGGCTTCGACAACTGCGTGAACGGCTTCGTGCAATGCTGCGTGTTGCACCTGGAACTCTTCGATCTCGGGGTCCGCCTCGTTGGCATCGAGCGGCACATCGTCGGGGTCTTCGTCTTGGCCAAGGCCAGCCAACGCTGCATCCCAGTCTGTCGCTTCGGCTTTCAGCCCGAGATACATGCTTGGGGCTTGAAGCAACGCCCGGTCGAGATCGTTGACAATGGTGATGACCACGTCGGTCGAGGTGCGCACGCCGGGCGTGGCGATGAGGTTGAGGGCCTGGAGCTTGCGCATGGCCATGGCGGCGATCATGACTGGGTCTCCCAGCTCGCCGACCGCAGAATCGATAGCCCTCACGTCGAGGGCCACGCTGTCACCAACGTTGAACCACCGCTTCACCGTCTCGAACAGGCGGGCGGTGACTTCATGTAGCGCCAACAACTCGGTGGGTTTGGGCAGCGTTTCTAACGGCGGTTGATCCATGTCGTCCATCGCCAGCCACCGTAGCGGTCCCACCGCTTCGAGCGGAAGCCCCAACGGGTCGACAACTGCAGTTGGGACACTGCTGAGGAATCGCTGCCGCCTGAACGTAGGTAGCGTTCGCTAGATGAGGCCGGCGTGGCGATCCACGTAGGCGTGCGCCTCGTCGATGTGAAGGCCGTGGGTCTGGGTCAGACCGGAGGTTACTGCTTGCCGGTACGGCTGACCTGGTGGGTTCTGGCGCAGCGCGGACACGGGCCGTGGCGTAGTGAAGGTGACCATGGGGTATCCGTCGCGCTGGCCGAAGGCCAGCACCCGGTCATAGGAGCCTTCGCCGAGCACGGCGGTTCCAGAACTAAACGCTCCGGTGAGGTCTACTTCTTCGCCCACGGTCCGCCCAGACTCCTGGGCCAACACATCCTGGAACTGTTGGGCCGTGATCAGGTAGGCACGGGCCAACGTGGCGCCGGTCTGGGGTTGGGGGTCGACCATGGCCACGCCTCCGCCGCCCCACGCCTTGGACTCGCCCACAAACAACAGTCGATGCGGGATCTCCACCGCTGCGTCTTGGCGCCACAACGATGTGTCTCGTGCCCCTTGATGGGGAATGAGGCGACCTGGCGGAAGGCCGCCCGCCAGGTAGGTAGAGAAGCGTTCGGCCAACAGGTTGGACCCGTAGGAGACGTACCAGAGCAGGTCTTCGGCCTGGATAGTTAGTCCCTTGCCCGAGAAGCCGAGGCGTACACCACTAGCTGAACTGCGGTGCCGTGGTCGAGCGAGCGGATCTTCATTTCGTCGGCCAACACTCGCATGAGCGGCAGACCAAAGCCGCCTTCGTAGTCGAGGCGCCCAGGCGCATCGAGATCGCCCAGAGGTGTGGAGCCCTCTGGGTTGAAGTCACTGACGACGTGATCCTGGATCTCTACTTCGATCCTGTCTTCGGCGAGATCGCAGCGGATGGTGATGCGGTCGTCAGAACCCATTGTGGCGTGGGCCTCAATGGCGTTGGTCGTCGCCTCTGACACGGCAATGCGGAGATCTTCGATACGTTCGTCGCCCAGACCGGGGTCGAGCGCGGCCGCGGCGGCGACCACTGCACGTACCAGCGACAGGTATTGGGGTTGGGCTGGTATTGCGAGGCTGATGATGCTGTCGCCAGCATCGAGTGACGCCTCCGCCCCCACCGAGTCGATCATTGGGTTGCGCCTTGGTGCTCGGTGCTGGTGGATGGTGTAGGCAGATCTGCGATGCTGGCTATCGGGGCGAGGACTTCGCCTAGTCCGGTGAGTTCAAACACGCGATGCACATGACCATGGACACCCATGACTTTGAGATCGCCGCCTTGGCTGCGGGCGCGCTTTAGCCCGCCGATGAGGATGCCGAGCCCGGTGGAGTCGATGAAGTCGACCTGGCCGAGGTCTACAACAAGCCACGCATTGCCCTCGGAGATGGTGGAGACCAAGGTCTGGCGGAGTTGAGGGCCGGTGGACATGTCGACCTCACCCGTGACGCGAAGCACTGTCCAAGCACCAACCGTCGCCACACCAACGCTGAGCATCACGTAACAAAGGGTAAAGCATCCGCTCACCACATAGGGCCACAATGCAAGGAAATCCAACCAAAAGGCAGGCGTTGGGCCGGTGATCTGCAAGAAACCTTGCTGAGACGTGTTTGGCCGCTGCAATTCCAACGCTGTGATTTCGTCACACCCAACACCTACGATGGCGTGGTGGCGCTTCTTGACCGCACCTCCTTAGAGGTGTTGCTGGACGAGCTGGCCGACGACGGCCGCATCGTCCACATCGAACATCTGCCTCCGCGCCACCAACGCTACAGGTCCCTCGAACGACCACTTCTGCCCCAGGTGGCAGACAAGATCCCGTTCCCAAAGTTCTGGAGCCACCAGGCAGAAGCCATAGACCTCATTCGTTCGGGCCAATCTGTTGTGTTGGCCACAGGAACAGCGTCGGGGAAGTCGCTGGCGTACCAAGCACCCATTGCTGACGCCATTGCTGACCCGCTCACCCCAGCAACCGCAATGCTGTTGTTTCCCACCAAAGCATTGGCTCACGACCAACTCCGATCCTTGGGCAGCCTCGGATTTCCCAACGTGGTGGCCGCAACCTATGACGGCGACACCGACCGAAACCAACGCACCTGGGTTCGTAGCAACGCCAACACCATCCTCACCAACCCCGAAATGCTGCACTCGGGCATCCTGCCCCACCACAAGAAGTGGGACACCTTCTTGCGTAGGCTCCGCTATGTCGTCGTCGACGAACTGCACGTCTTGCGCGGCATCTTTGGCACAAACCTCGCCCATTTGCTGCGGCGCCTTCGCCGACTCTGCAAACACTACGGGGCCGACCCAACGTTCGTCTTCACCTCAGCCACCATTGGCCAGCCCGAACGCTTGGCAACCCAACTGTGCGGCAAGCCAGTCCAGTGCGTCAGCAACGACGGCTCCCCTGCCGGCCCTCGCCTCTTTGCGCTGCTCGACCCACCCGTGCTCGACCAGGCCAGCGGCGCCCGCAGCTCGACCAATGCCGAGACCGCATCCATGGTGTCGCGCCTCGTCCGTGGCGGACACCGCACCATTACCTTCTGCGGAAGCCGCAAAGGAACCGAGGTGGTCGCTGGTCACGTCAAAGACATGCTGCCCGAGCATCTCAAACACACGGTGCGTGCCTACAGAGGCGGCTACCTCACCGAAGAGCGACGTGAAATAGAAGACGAGATATTCGCAGGAACCACCCAAGCTGTCGTTGCCACCACAGCACTCGAGCTTGGGGTCGACATCGGCGGGCTAGATGCCTGCGTCCTCAATGGATTCCCCGGCACCATTGCATCGCTTTGGCAGCAAGCTGGGCGAGCGGGGCGCCAACAACAAGCGTCCATCGCGGTGCTGGTAGGCGGCGACGACCAACTGGACCGATACCTCATGGCTCACCCTCACGAAGTGTTCTCGCGGCCACCAGAACCGGCCGTCATTAACCCCCAAAATCCTTTCATCTTGCTCCCCCATCTCGAGTGCGCCGCCTACGAGCTACCGCTAACGCATCAGGACTACGAATACTGGAACACCGACCTCGACGATGGCATCCGACAGCTGGTACAGACCGATCGGCTGCGCACCCGCCGCCGACGCCTGCGCGGTGGGGGCGACGAGCCAATCGCAGTCTGGGCCTCCAGAGGCATCCCGGGCCGCGATGTGGGGATCCGTTCTGGGTCGTCGCGCCAATGCAAAATCACCCTCGACGACGGCACGCTCATTGGCACCGTCGACGAGGCACAAGCACCCTCGCTGGTCCACCCCGGCGCCATCTACCTTCATCGCGGAGCGGCGTTCAAGGTCGAGCACCTCAACCTCGATACCGGGCAGGCCGTTGTTACCCCCAGTGCGGGGACCACCTACACCCAGCCCCGCTCAACCACCGACATCCAACTGCTCGACACCGAGGCCTCCATCGCGGTCGGCAGCACCCGACTACACCTTGGCACCGTCGAGGTATCTACCCAGGTCACCGGGTATCAAGAAAAGGACATACGGACCAGGAAGGTCCTCACCAAAGAATCGCTCGACCTGCCACCGCAGATGCTCACTACACGGGCGTTCTGGTACACGGTACCCCTGGAGATCGTGGCCAAGGCCGAGGTCGCCACGGCCGACTTGGCGGGCACGCTCCACGCAATAGAACACGCCGCCATTGCGATGCTGCCGCTCTTCACCATCTGCGACCGTTGGGATGTGGGTGGGGTTTCCACCGCCATGCACGTCGACACCGCCCAGCCATCCATCTTCATTTACGACGGGTACCAAGGCGGCGCTGGCATAGCCGAGCTTGGTTTCGAAGCCGCAACCAGGCACCTACTGGCCACGCTCGAAGCCCTAGTCGATTGCCCGTGCGTTAGCGGCTGCCCCAGTTGTGTGCAGTCACCCAAGTGCGGCAACGGAAACGAACCGCTCGACAAGCACGGCGCCATCAGCCTTCTTCGCACGGTGCTCGCTGACCCCTCGGCCACCTAGGTGTCCTAGGCCTCGCGGCCTATCGGGACACAAGGACGCTTTTACCGGTTGCTCCGCGGCCGATGGGGGCCCAAACCTTTCGGCGATGGGCAAGGCGGGATCCACAACATGGCCCTTCAGAATCAACCGGCGCTGTCGGATTCTGGAAACCAGACAACGACAAAGACGTGCTCGGGCGGACTTACCCCAGTGCAACGGGGGATGCTGGCCGAATCGCTGACAAGCAGTAGCTCGCGCACCAACCTGCAACAGCACGTGTGCCGGCTGAGCCACGACTTCGATCTTGCCGCGATGCGCCAAGCCTGGGAACTGGCGCACCAGCGGCACGATGTACTTCGAACAGCGTTCGAATGGACGGGCCGACCAGACCCCATCCAAGTTGTGCAACCAAATGTGGCCTTGCCCTTCTTTGTGCACGACTGGACCGAGACGCCAAACCCTGAAGCGGCGCTAAAGAGCTGGATCCACGAAGACGGCGACGAAGGCATCGAGCTGACAGCTAGCACGTACCACCGGGTCAACGTATTCCTCGTCGACCCGTCGCTGACCTTCGTGGTCTGGACGTTTCACCACGCCATTCTCGATGGCCGCGGCGCGACCCTCGTCCTCGAGGAAGTGTTCTCCGCATACGACAGTTTCGTCGCCCAAGCTGACCCCGACCTCGACGAACCAATCCCGTTCTTTGACCACGTCCACGCCCTAGAAGCCCGAGACCGAGACGCCGACACCGCCTACTTTGCGCAGCTATTGGACGGCGTTGCGCAGGCTTCTCCCCTCCCGATTCGTCGCGTCAACGGCGGCCCCGCGACCAACAACCACGACGAGGTCGAACAACGGCTGGATCAGGCCGTTGTAGAGGGCTTGGTTCGCTTGACAAACCAGACCGACTCGACGATCTACACTTGTGTTCTCGCGGCTTGGGCATTGGTGCTGTCGCGTTACACCGCTTCAGACGACGTGGTCTTTGGAACCACGCGCTCGGGGCGACACACCGTCAGCGGGGCCTCAACAATTGTTGGGTGCCTCCTCAACACGGTGCCGGCCCGGATCCAGATCGACGACAATGCCACGATAGGCAGGCTTCTTCAAACCATCCGCGCCGACCAGGTCCAGGTCCGCCCCCACGAACACACACCGCTCACTGACATCCAACATCTCCTGGGCGCCGTTCACGGACACGACCTGCTGCAAAGCAACGTGGTCTTTGAGCGCTACTCGGTGAACAGTCGGCTTCAGAGCCATGGAGGTCTATGGTCGCTGCGCACGTTTGAGCTCGTGCAACAGGGTGGGTTCGCACTCACGTTGGCTGGGTACTTAGATGACGACCTGCTCATTTGTATTGAGTACGACCCCAGCCTGTTTGACGCCGACATGGTTGCGGCCATGGCGGGCCATGTATGCGCCGCACTCACTTCGCTGTCTCAGGCCAATGCCGCAGACCCTGTTGGGTCAATCCAGATCACCAGCCGCGCAGAACAAAGGGCGCTCATCGAAGCGCACACCCCAACACCAACCCCGACCACCACGTACCCGGCCCTCTTCGCGGCTGCCGCCCAGGTCCATGCAACCGCCACCGCCGTGGTCGACCTCGGCAACGGCGCGTCGCTCAGCTATGCCGAACTGGATGCATTGTCCAACAAAGTGGCGCACCTACTCACTGGCCTGGGTGTCAACACGGGCGATCGCGTGGCGTTGTACCTACCGCGCTCGCTGGACTTTGTTGTTGCCTGCCTTGGTGTCCTCAAAGCAGGCGGGGCGTACGTGCCCATGGATCCGGGCTACCCGTCGACTGTCCGAGAGCACATCTTGGAGGACTCCGGGGCCCGGGCTGTCTTAACGACCAGCGGACTACGCAGTCAGCTGAACGGCGAAGGCTCTGCGCAAGCCGTTGTTTGCATGGATACCAATGACCAACTCGCTCGTCAGACCGAGGACCCAGTAACCAGCGCTGCTCAACCCCATGACGTTGCGTACGTCATCTACACCTCCGGGTCCACAGGTGCACCCAAGGGGGTCATGGTCCCGCACCGGGCATTGGTTTCGCACAACCAGGCATTCCAGAAGCTCACCAATTTGGACGCATCAGACAACGTGTTGCAGTTCGCCAGCCTCAGTTTCGATGTCTCAGTAGAAGACATTCTTCCCACGTTGCTCGTGGGCGCAACTGTCTCGCTCCGCAGCGCCCAGATGGCCGAGTCAATGTCGGCGTTTCAGGAAGCTATCCAGGCCAACAAGATCACCGTGCTCAACCTCCCTTCTGCCTTTTGGCTCGAGTGGGTGCACTCGCTCGAACGCCGAGAAGACAACGTCCCCGCTTCGGTCCGGCTTGTCATCACCGGCGGCGAGCAGGTGTCGGCACCGGGCTATACCTCGTGGTCGCGGTTGGCTCCACACGTTCGATGGATTAACGGCTACGGCCCAACCGAATGCGCCATCACCTGCACCGCATTCGAGGCACCGGAGGGTTCGGCGGCCTCCGGCTTTGGCGAACTCACCATCGAGGTTCCCATCGGGCGCCCGACAGCGAACGCTCGTGCCTACGTTGTGGACCCCAGGGGTCACCTCGCACCAGTGGGAGTCGCCGGCGAGCTGTGGGTGGGCGGACCCTGCGTCGCGCAGGGGTACCTCGGCAAACCCGACCTGACGGCCAAACGGTTCCTGCCCGACCCGTTCGACGCGCAGCCCGGCAACCGGATCTATCGGACCGGCGACCGCGTTCGGTGGCTCCCAACCGGCGAGTTGGAGTTCCTTGGAAGGATTGATCGTCAGATCAAGCTTCGAGGGTTCAGAATCGAACCTGCCGCAGTTGAACGTTCTCTCGAGTCTCACCCCGAGGTTGCCCGAGCGGTGGTCGACCTTCGCAGCACCCCTACCGGTGATGCGCTCGTGGGTTGGTTCTTACCCGAGCCCGAAACCGACCCAAACACTATCGAGCTGACAGACCACGCAGCAGAGCGGTTGCCGTCGCACATGGTGCCCGACTCGCTTCACCCCGTGGAGACCATGCCCATCAAGCCTGGCGGCAAAATCGACGTTGCAGCCCTGCCGACCCCTCAGAAGGTCACAACCGTTTCAACCCAGGTGACGCTCGGCGACGACGTCGAGCTGGCGGTTGCGGCCGCTTTCTGCGAAGCGCTGGATTGCGAGGCAGTTGACCCCCACGCAAGCTTCTTTGAGCTTGGAGGACACTCGTTGCGTGCGATCCAACTTCTCGATCGGCTAGATGTTGAACTTGGGCAGCGGATCACGCTGCCTACGCTTCATGGGGCCCCCAGCGTTGTAGAGCTGAGCGCGTTTCTGCGAGATGGCCAGACCACCGGCCAATACGAATACCTCCTCCCCATTCATCCTCATGGCACCCGGACACCCATATTTGGCATCCACGTACTCGGTAAGAACGGTGAGTACTTCCGCCCGCTTGCCGCGCGGCTCGGCAGCGATCAACCGTTCTATGGTCTTGGCCTTGCTTCGCTGACTCCAGATGTTGATGCACCGACCGAAGTTGCCGATATCGCCGCGGCATACCGCAGCGAACTGGACCGCGTCGTTCCTGTTGGGCCCGTTGCACTCGCTGCGATTTCGCTGGGTTCAATCGTGGCGGTAGAGCTGGCTCAGCAGCTTCGCGCCAGCGGCCGGAAAGTTTCGTTGCTGGTGATGCTCGATGCCCGAGGACCGGGCATCGCCGCTCCGATCGACCACACTGGCCGAGTGCAGGCGCATCTCGTACACTTACGAGAGCACGGCCTCAAGTACGTCACCGAGACGTTGTCCAACAAAGCCACCGAAGTCCGCGAGAAGGTGGGCCTCAAACGCATTGCGCTCAACGAACGATTGGGTCGGCCGGTGCCCAGATCCCTGCGCGTGCTGCAGTTTGTCCATGCGAACTATGCCTCGCAGTTTGCGTATGAAATGAAGCCATACGACAGCCCAATCGCGGTCTTGTGTGCCGACGACGAGAAGTTCTGGGATCCCGAGATCAAGGCCCAGGGGCTGGGCTGGGACACCATTGCCGAAGGGCCGCTCTATGTCGACAACGTGCCCGGAAGTCACCTGGGCATGCTGGAAGAACCGAACGTTCCTGTCCTCGCCCACAAGCTCACCAAACTGATGGACAGCCTCGACTAGTGCCGTTGGAGATCACAGCTGATTGATGGGGCTCTAGCCGGGACCCTCGACGCGCATTGTTACTTCCTCTCGGATCACCACGTCGCCGATAAGCGCGCCAACCAAAGCAACGTTAGTGCTGGCCCGATAGGTGACGGTGAACCGAACGAGGGTTCCTTCTCGCACGAGCGCGGTTGAAAGCTGCGCTGGCCGAAGTGAAGTGGCCGCCAACGCGGCATCGGTCGCCGCTTCCACGTTGGGTTCTACAGCGGCTGCGCGCGCTCCGGCCCTGGCAGCGTTGAGCACCATCAGCGAATCCCGAACGACAAGACCGACCTGAACAACGAAGAGGGCCATAAGACACAACAAAGGGAGCACAAGCGCAAACTCCACAACGGCCTGGCCGCGCTCCCTTTGTCGCACCGTCACGCCACCATGCTGGTGATCGAACGCAGCACCGTGTCCATCAGGCCGCCGATGCGGCTTGTAGAACCCGCCCAGGCAACCACCAACATGGCAATGGTTGCAGCACCCACAAGCACCAGCGCGTACTCGGCCGTTGTTTGGCCTCGTTCATTTCGTTGCATCAATCTTGTCTTTCTGTCTTGCATCCGTTGTGGGACCCAACCACTGAGGGGCTGGGTCGACAGGGCGTGTACTGATCGGCCAAGGCTGATCAGGTCGGCGAGAGGTCAAGACCGTGAAACGTGCCAACCAACGTGGGCACGAGCGTCAGTAGCGCAAACGCCGGAAGCACGCAGACAACAAGAGGGATCAGGAGCTTCACGGGCACCTGCCGCGCCCGCTTCTGGGCATGCCGGCGACGCGACTCGCGCGCCTCTAGGCCAACCCGCTGAAGTGTTTGTTCGATGGAGACGCCATGGCGGTCTGCTGCCAGCAGAGCTCGAGCAAGCGGTTGGGCCTCGGGCGAGGTGTCGGCGACAAGACCTTCGAGGGCAACGGTCAAACGATGGCCGCCGGCGACTTTGATGCCCACGTGGTTGAGGGCAGCACCAAAGGTGCCGCCGCACACCGCAGCGGTGTCTCGTATCGCGTGGTCAACTGACCCGCCGGCCAAGATGGCGAGCCGCAGAAGGTCGACTACCTCCGGAAGCTCGCGGCGGACCTGGTGTTGGTGGGCTATGCGCCGAGACCGTTTCGAAAGCACAAGGCGAATGAGGCTCGCAATACAAACAGTTAGGCCCACGGCTGGGCCGAGCGTCAACCCGGTCACAAGCGCCACGACCACGACGTTGGCTTTGTGCTGGCCAGGCTGCTTGGGCCGGCTGGGCGTTGTTTGCGACTGGTGCAGGATTGGCGTGGGGATGTACGGGACCAACGGCCGCACCGCTGTGGGCCGGGCACAAACCACCCCCAACCCCAGAAACACTGCCCAGGCACACGCAACTGCGGCCGCCGGGTTCATGCCGGGTTTGCGGCGCGGATGATGTGGCGCATCCAATACCAGCCGACACCGTCGGTGCATATGCCCAGCATGAGGCATCCGAGGCCAACTTTGCTCCCCAAAAAAAAGCGGAGGCTGGTGGGGTCGGTGACCGCGGCAATTGCACCAAAGAAGATGGGCAAAAAGGCCACGAGAACGGCCGACGCGTACGCCTGCGCAGCCAGAGCGCTGGCCTCTGCCTGCATGGCGAGTTCACTTCGCACCGTCTCAGCCACGCTATCGATTGCCGACGCAACAGGACCACCAGATCTCGACGCCAACGTGAGCGCGGAAGCGACAGTCCGGATACTGCGCGCTTGGTGGTGCTGGTCTGCCCACAGGGCTAGTGCCGCCGCCAATGGCAACCCCGTGTCGAGCCTGGCACACATATCTACAAAGTCGCGGCGCAACGGCCCAGTCAAATGCCCTGTGGTGGCGCGCAAGGCCCCCGTGATGCTGTGGCCGCCTCGCACCGAAGCGGCCAGCTCATCAAGCAGGACCGGAAGCTCTGCAACTCGCTGCTGCATCGCCCGCCGCTCGACGCCGGGCCACCCAAAGCGCGAACCAGGTACGCCCCGGGCAAGGCGAACGTTACTCATTGCCCAACCCACCCTTCGTCAGGTGGCGAACTAGGTCGACGCGGAGACCGAGACGGCAGTGCAATGAGACTGTGCTTGTCGGCCAACTGGCGCAGCTGATCGGAGCCATCCAGCGCCGGTTCGCATACCTCGGTAATGGCCCGAGCGCCGTCTGGCGAGCGCTCCAACGAAACCACCAGGTCGATACAGCGCCCAATCTGTTGTTGTATGGCGGCCAGCGGCATCGTTGGGCTACCAAGCAACACCAAGGTTTCCAGGCGCGCCAGCGCATCGCGAGCAGAGTTGGCGTGGATGGTGGACAAAGACCCGGCGTGCCCGGTGTTCATGGCCGCCAGCATGTCCACTGCCTCGCCCCCACGAACTTCGCCCACAATGATCCGGTCCGGACGCATCCGCAACGCGTTCCTCACGAGCTGGCGAACGTCAACTTCAGGGGGTCCATCTGCCGAAGGTGGCCGCGCTTCCAGGCGGAGAACATGGGGCGCTTCCAGCCGCAGCTCGGCGGCTTCTTCGATAGTGACGATCCGCTCGCCCTCGGGCACCGACCGACACAGCGCATTGAGTAGCGTCGTTTTTCCTGTGCCCGTGCCTCCAACCACCATGATGTTGGCTCCAGCTTGCACAGCCCAGCGCAGCATGGCTGCAGTACCGGAGCCAACCATCTCGGCAATGTCGAGATGCCGTACCTCGAAACGGCGAATGGTGAGGTACGGCCCATCCAGTGCCACCGGCGAGGCAGCCACATGCACCCGGGCCCCACCGGGGAGTCGGCCGTCGACAAGTGGTGAAGTGCGATCCAACCGTCGCCCAAGTGGGGCCACAATGCGTTCGATCACATGGTCGAGCTCTTCGGCACGCAACACAAACGCCGTTTCGCTTAGCTGACCGTTGCGTTCGATCCAGATTGGGCCGGGGCCATTGACCATGATCTCGGTGACCCCACTTGTCTCCAACAGGTTTTCGAGTGGCCCCAAGCCCCGCAGGCGGGCGAGCACCCGCTCGGCCAGTGCTGCTTGTTCCTGGTTGCTTTGTAGCGGGGCGTGGTGGCGGACCAATCGCTCCACCGAATCACCGATGGTGTCTTCGGCCAGTGCTTCCAGCGGCAGTTCCAACGCCCGCTGCCGCAGAAGCTCTTCTACCGGAATCATGCGACCGCCCCTAACGCTGCACCGACGCCTCGTGGCATGCGGGAGACCAGCAGCCCAGCATCAACCCCTCGCGCTACGGCCGGGTCGGCGGCGATGGTGGCCAACACTGGGGCACCAACAGCGGCCTCGACGTCGACCTTGGAAAGCGACCGCCCTGGCTCAGCGACCAGCACCACCCCCGACGGACGAACAGGAGAAGCAGCGACCCGGCTTAGCGCCAGGTAACAGGGCCGAGTCACCAACACAGACGTCGTGCTTTGTTCGACAAACCACTGCGCTCCTCTGGCATCGACGTGGGAAGGCCACAGCAAGCCACAATCAACCGCGACCGAACCAGCCAGCGCGTCCAGTTGGGCGCCCATTGCCTCGCCCGGCTCCGCATCGGGCAGCCCCACTTGTCCCTTGGGGATGAGCGCCAGTTGCGCCGTGACCTTGCATTGGATGCGCCCCAACGCATCTGGTGGCCCAGACGCGCCCCCAGCAAGCCACTCGGCGATGCCGGGTGACGGTGGGTGGCTGGTGCCCAAGATGGCGGGCTGGTCGCCTCCAAGATCAATGAGCGTTGTTTGTGTGCCCTTCTTTGCACTCTGTAGCGCGTAGAGCGCAGCAACAACTGAACACCCTGCTCCCCCCTTGAGCGACCAGAACGCGATGGTCATGGTGGTTTCTCCGAACTCCTCGACGGTGCTTCAAAGCTCGCTGACGCAGGAGGTTGCAGCGAAGAAGGAGGGTCCAGTAGTTGGGCCGATAAGCGCCGGGTGCTACAAGATGCGCATCACCAACGCACCCGCACCCTACGCAGCGCGTCGCCCCAGACACAACCTCCGAGGTAACGGTTGAGATCGCCTTGGTGAGACGAAGGAGCTCAGTCGCGTTCGCGTCGCAGCTCTTTGGCCAACTCTGCCGGGCTCTTGCGGTTGGAAGATCGCGAAGATGTCTTTCCCGGCTTTGACGACGGAGCAGGCGTTGATTGCCGGTGGCGGGTGCTTGCGGGTTTCGTTGGTTTTGTGGTGCTGGTAGTGCGCGACTGGGTACTGACCTGCGTCCGCCTGGAGGTGGTGCGTGTGGGAACCTTGCGCGGTGTGGTTGCGGTGCGTGCACGGGGCGCAACGACAACGCTGCCCGACAGTGGGCCGAGCATCTGCTGCCATAGCTCAACCAAGAAGTCGGTGGTGGCATGGACAAACCCCGCCGACCTCCCGTTGCCAGTCCGGCCC
>JAUIIS010000433.1 GCA_030431575.1 Acidimicrobiia bacterium
GCGTTCGCTGACTTGTCCAGGAGTGTCGTTGTCGGTGCGTTCCACGTCGGCGATGAAGCGCAGGTTAGGCACGCCGGTTTCGGCCACGGTGCCCGGCTCGTAGTCGAGGCCGATGAGCTTGTGGGCGCTGGGGAGACGGAAGTCGCAGTTCACCAACACCGTGTCGTGGCCGGCTTCGGCCATGAGTACGGCCAGGTTTGCTGCGGTGGTCGTCTTTCCTTCGCCTTGCCCGGCTGAGGTGATCATGACCACCCGCACTTCGCGGCCTGCGACGCCCTCGACATCGCTACTAAGCAACGCGGCCGGGTCTGCTTGGGCGCCAGCACGAGAGAACAACAGGACGCTGCGGAGGTAGCGGTAAGCCTCGGCAATAGCGGACCGTGGTTTATCGCGTGCATGGAGGACGTCGGCCTTGCGATCCTTGCGCACGATGATCGGGATATCGGCCAGAATCGGTAGACCAAAGGCTTCTTCGGCTTGTTCCTTCGATCGGATCCGGGGGTCCATGCGGGCATGAACTAACACGGCCATGATGCCCAAAACCAAACCAGCGAGGCCACCCAGCAGCGCCCGTGCGGCGGGGCTTTCGAGGCGCTCGGAAACCGTGGGGCTTGAGGTGTCGGCGAGGCTGACTTGGCCTACATCGAAGTCGCGTTGGCCTTGGCGGCCTTCGGCGATGCGGCTGTTGTACTCGCGTTCGGAGATGCGGAACGGCAAGATCTCGTCGAGGATTACCAGAGGCGACTCCGGTGGACCCGCCTTCTCGAGGGTTTCGCGGGCTTCTTCGGCAGTGGCCAGCCGAGACAACGCGGTCTCGCGACTGGCTTGAGCTCGGCGGAGGTCGTCGGCTTGGGCCGAGGTGAGCTCGACTTCGCTGTCTTGGACGGCGAGCAACAGGTCGACGGTGGCCTGGAGTGCAGTGACTTCGTCGAGTCGGGCCTCGACGTCTTGGGCCAGCTGGTCGAGTTGGGTCTGGTAGTTGGCCGCGGAGTCTTTGTTGATCTCGACGAGGAACTCTTCGGTGATGCGTTGGGCGACGTCGCGTGCATCTTCTGGGGTGCTAGCGACCGCCGAGATGGTGATTTTGCCTTCGGTGCGGTCGCTGACGGTACGAAGCGTCGGGGCCAGTTCTTCTCGGGGCACACCGCGTTCTTCGGCCACACGGTCGACCACGTCGCCCGAGGTGGCAAACACCGCTGCGAGCTGCAGATCTGGTACTTGTTCGGCATCTTGGTCGACAACCAGGATCTGGGCCGCAGTCCAACGGGTAACGACCGGGCCGGGGTCCTCTTCAGACAGCAGCGTGCTGGCATAGCCAAGGGATGCAAAGACGGCCACGAACACAAAGAGAACAAGCCATCGACGCTTAAGCAGACGGACGTACTGCGATGGTTCCATTGGGGTCGGTTTCCGCCTTGACGTGAACAGGTGGGGTGATCGTTTACGGTACCGCCCGGTCCCGTGTCGGCGAAATCCCTTGGCCGGTTGTTCAGCCTAATGACTCAGCGTGGCGCTGTGGGGTCAGGGAGATTCCACCTATGTGCAACGCCCCCGGGCTGTGCCGGGGGCGTTGAAGTACGTGGTGAGCGTAGTGGCTGTTATTCGGCGTGGCCGGGCTTGTGTGCCAGCGACCGAGATACCCGACGCAAGCCAACAAAGGCCAGCAGCCCGGCACCGGACAGCAGTCCAAAGCCAGCTTGTGCGGCCGGGAAGCCACCAGCGGATGCCTTTGCGGCGCTGGTGGCGTCGCCAGTGGCCCGCATTGCGGGGCTTGGGGCTTGTGCTGAAGCATCGCCTGCTTGGCCAGCTTCCACTTCTTCGCCGTAGGCGGGAAGGTCGAAGGACTGACGAGCAGCCACTCGTTCGAAGTGGCTGGCCTTGGCCTGCTTGACTTCGTCGATGAGCTTGGTGACAAGCACGGGGTCAGGCTTGTTGGCCTTACCTTGGTCGCGTCCGCCTCGGCCGTTTCGTTCGGTGTCGTCGCTGTCGGCAACAAGCACGGTGACGGTGGGTGCGGTTGGCGCTGGGCTTGCGCCGCTTGCAGAGCCAACGTTGGAGCCGTTGATGCCCGTCAAGCCGTACGAGAGGTCCTCGCAGATGGCCTTGAAGAATGTGGGCGTGGCGCCCGTGATTGGCAGGGTGCCGCTGACTTGGTCGCCGGCCTCGACGAGGACATCGCCTTGCCAGGCAAAGTCATCGAAGTACAAGGCCACGTAGCTGCCTGTGGGGCATCCAATGACGGTGTAGATGACGTTGGTGCCGCTGGCATCGAGTTCGGCGTCGACGGCGACGGTGCCTGGGGTGTAGCCGGGGGTTCCCTTGGGGTTACAGACCGAGATCTTCAAGATGTTGAGGCCGCTGGCGGTGGTGAGGGTGTCTCCGGCCTTGACGTCGTAGTAGACGGTGGCATCGGGGCCCCAGGTGTTGATCCACAACGCAACTACGTCGTAGTCCTGGTCGGCGATCATGGTGTTGCCAGCAATCTGGAAGCCGCTGAGGTCGTAGATGAGGTAGCAGCCAGGGTCGGTGTAGAAGCTGTCGTCGACACCGGTTTGCCCGCCATCGCCAGAGTCGCCGCCGTCACCGTCGTCGGGGTCGTCACCGTCGTCGGGGTCGCCACCGTCGGTGTTGGCGTCGATGTCGACATAGACCTCGTTGCCCGTGTTGTAGCAGTACGCCTTGGCTTCTTCGAGTGGAAGGTGAACCAGCAGCCAGTCGGGCAC
>JAUIIS010000064.1 GCA_030431575.1 Acidimicrobiia bacterium
CACCTCGGACGTCGAGTTCCTGTTCCCATGGGGCTGGGACGAACTAGAAGGCATCGCCAACCGGGGCGATTTCGACCTCACCCAACACGCCGAACACTCTGGCGAACGGCTCACGTTCTTCGACCCTCAGCTCAACGAGCATTACATCCCGCACGTCATCGAACCCGCCGCGGGCGCCACCCGTTCCATGATGGCGTTCCTCATCTCGGCCTACGACGAAGACGAAGTCAACGGCGAAACCCGCACCGTTCTCCGATTCCATCCCAAGCTGGCCCCCTACAAGGTTGCCGTGCTGCCCCTCTCCAAGAAAGAGGAGCTCACCCCCACCGCCAACGAAGTCTTCGACCTGGTAAAGCAGGACTGGATGGCCGACTACGACGAAACCCAAAACATCGGCAAGCGCTACCGTCGACAAGATGAGCTGGGCACCCCCTACTGCGTCACCGTCGACTTCGACACCCTCGAAGACCGCGCCGTCACCGTCCGCGACCGCGACACTATGGCCCAAGACCGCGTTTCCATCGACCAGCTCCAGGCCTACCTAGCCGAACGTCTATGAGTGAAGCCGGTCGGGCTTCGACCGGTTTTGCCGGCTCACCTCACAACTGCTCTTTGCCGCAAGGCTCGTCTCGCTCCGCTTATCTCGCGCTGCGGATTTCTTTAGGGGTCGGGTGTGGTGCATTTCATTTCGGTGCTCGGCGTGTGGTCAAGGTTGATGTGTCGAAATGAAATGCACCACACCCGACCCCGCTAAGGAGAGCGCTGCTGGGCCGCTGGCCACGGTGCACAAGCTTGCACGCTTGGATGCGCCGCCGCGGAGGCGTCTGGCTAAGTGGTGGGGGCTGAGGGGAGGTAGCATCGTCGGCGGAAGTCTTGAGGGGGGCCATTGTCTGCAGTTGAACGAATAGTCGCCGCGGTTCGTGCCGCTAACGCTGGGGAACAGAGTCGTGAGGATGCACTGCGAGCCGTAAGCGACCAGGACCTTGCCGACGTGTTGCACACCAGCATTGGGGATCATTCGGCGGAGTTGATCTGCGCTGGCATTGCGGCGTCGCCCGGGGCCAGCGTTGGCAAGATGTGCTTGAGTGTCGACGCCGTCCTCGAGGTGGTCGATGCCGGGGGAGAGGCCATCATGGTGGCCATGGAAACCGGGCCCGAGGACGAGCCCGGCATGCGTTGGTCAGCTGGGGTAGTAACGGCCCATGGTGGG
Source organism: Acidimicrobiia bacterium (assembly GCA_030431575.1). Taxonomy (GTDB): domain Bacteria; phylum Actinomycetota; class Acidimicrobiia; order Acidimicrobiales; family UBA8592; genus JAUIIS01. The sequence continues at coordinate 1,211 of JAUIIS010000064.1, forward strand.
CTGGCAAGCCACGCAGCCATCTACTCGCGAGGCATGGGTTTGCCCGCCGTGTGCGGCGCCGAAGGGCTTGTTGTCGAGCCCGGTCAGGTTCGTGTTGGGGACCTCATTGTTCGCGAAGGCGAGATCATCACGGTCGATGGCACAAGTGGCACGGTCATGCTTGGCGGGCTGGATATCGCCGAAGCCGATGCCCCGCCGGAGCTGGACGCATTGCTGGAATGGGCCGATGAGGTTCGGGCCGGGAAGGTAGCGGTGAGGGCAAACGCCGACACCGGCACCGACGCTGCTGGTGCACGTGAGCTGGGCGCAGAAGGCATTGGTTTGTGCCGCACCGAGCACATGTTTCTTGGCGACCGTCTTCCGGTGGTGCGGCGCGTCTTGACCGCGGTGACGCCGGGGGAGCGCGCCGCAGCGCTGCACGAGCTTGAGGTGGTGCAACGGCACGATTTCGAACAGATTCTTGAAGCCATGGACGGGCTTCCGGTCACGGTTCGATTGCTGGATGCGCCTTTGCACGAGTTTCTCGAAGAATCGCACGAACAGAACCCCATGCTTGGGCTGCGCGGGGTGCGTTTGGCGCTAGCGATGCCTGAGATGTATCGCAGTCAGGTCAAAGCGTTGGCCGAGGCCATGGCCGACCGGCGAGCCGCAGGCGGCGACCCGAAGGTGGAGATCATGATTCCGCTCGTCTCAGTGGAGGCCGAGTTGGTAGCAGCACGAGCAATGGTGGCCGAAGAACTCGAACTTGCCGGCGTGCAAGGCGTCTCGATTGGCACCATGATCGAGACCCCTCGAGCGGCCTTGCTTGCTGGTCGCATTGCGGGTGCAGCTGACTTCTTCAGCTTTGGCACCAACGATCTCACCCAGATGGCGTTTGGTTTCAGTCGAGACGACGTCGAGAGCAGCGTTATTGCCCCCTACATCGGGCTGGGGCTCTTGGACCGCAGCCCATTCGATGCGTTGGACCGAGATGGGGTGGGCGAGCTAGTCAGCCTTGCGATCGAACGAGGCCGAGCCGCGAAGCCGGGGTTGAAGTGCGGCATCTGTGGCGAGCATGGCGGTGATCCCAGCTCTATCCGGTTCCTCGTCGCGGCTGGCGTTGACTACGTTTCGTGCTCGCCGCCACGGGTCCCGGTGGCTCGACTGGCAGCCGCGCACGCGCTGCTGGACAACTAGAGCCAGCGCCATGGGGCTCGTGGCGTTATCAGGACCTGACTGGGGGCTGTGGCTGTTAGGTTTGGGTGACCATGGGAATAGCCGACGACGACATCGCTAAGGTCCGCGATGCCACCGACATCGTGGCGGTGATTACTGAGCATTTGCAGCTCAAACGCGTCGGTCAACGATGGGTGGGGTTGTGCCCGTTTCACAACGAGAAGTCGCCGTCGTTTTCGGTGAACCAGCAGCAAGGCTTCTATCACTGCTTCGGTTGTCAAAAGAGTGGTGACGCCATCACGTTTGTGCGTGAAGTCGAAGGACTGGATTTTGTTGGGGCCGTAGAACGGCTGGCGGCCAAATCGGGGATAACGCTCACCTACACGTCGGCCAACGAGGGCCAGCGGCGTCGCAAACGGGCTGTGTTGGTGGAAGCTGTCGCCAAAGCGGTCGACTTCTACCACGAGCGCTTGTTGACGTCGCCCGATGCGGGTGCGGCCAGGGCCTATCTACGCAACCGGGGGATCACGGGCGAGGACGTGCGCACCTACAAGATTGGCTGGGCTCCCGACGACTGGGATGTGTTTGCCAAGGCTTCGAAGCTTCCGCCAAAGGTGCTGGACGATGCCGGATTGGGTTTCGTCAACAAGCGCGGAAGACCCCAGGACAGTTTCCGGGCCCGGATCTTGTTTCCGATCTACGACATCAACAACGACCCGGTGGGTTTTGGCGGGCGCAAATTGCCCGAGGCCGACGGCCCCAAGTACAAGAACTCGCAGGAATCGGCGATCTATCACAAGAGCCGGCTTCTCTACGGTCTGAACTGGGCCAAGGAAGACATTGTGCGCGCCGACGAAGTGATCGTCTGCGAGGGCTACACCGATGTGATTGGCTACGCACAGGCAGGCCTACCGCGGGCCGTGGCCACGTGTGGCACCGCCCTCACCGAGGATCACGTCAAGATTCTCAAGCGATTCGCCAAGCGGGTCGTGTTGAGCTTTGATGCCGACGCTGCTGGTCAAGCGGCCGCCGACAGATTCTACGAGTGGGAAAAGACCTACGAGATCGACGTGCGGGTGGCAGCATTGCCTGCCGGCGTCGACCCCGCCGATCTGGCTCGCAGCGACCCTGAAGCGCTGAAAGAAGCGGTGGAGCAGGCCCAGCCGTTTCTGGCTTTTCAGGTAGAGCGGGTGCTGACAACCAGCCCCCTCGACACTGTCGAGGGACGTGCCCGGGCCGCTGAGGCGGCCACGGCGCTTGTGCGCGAACATCCCAACCCGCTCGTGCGAGACCAATACCTCATGCAGATAGCAGGGCGCTGTGGCCTTGAGGTAGAGCAGCTTCGGACAATGTCAACCCGGCCGGTGAAACGCCAACAAGACGTGGTTCCAGATGACGACCTGCCGGACCCAGTCGACATGCCCGACACAATCGAGTTGCAGTTGCTGAGGGTGGCGGTGCATCGGCCCGAACTGATTCCCGACTTTGTCACCGAATCCCTTTTCCATGACCCCAGGCTTCGCGACGTGTTCCACGCGTTGCTACATTCCAGCACCACTTTGGAAGCCATCGACCACACTCGCGGCGACGCCCAGGTCATTTTGCAGGCCCTGTTGGTGCAAGAACTCGACGAGATCGACGAGCTACGCGCAGAACGTTTGGCCGGCCGACTGGTGGACGAAACGGGTGCCCGAGAGCTAAAACGCCTGGAAGCAGTGGCGAGAAGCACCGGCGACGTCAGTGTGGGCCGACAGGTAAGTGACCTGCATAATGCGCTCCTTCGGCTCCGAGATCACGGGTGGCTGAAGGCTGATGCTCAGGGCTTGCTAGCCTGGCTTCCTACACCGGAGCAGCTGTGACAGAGTCCACCAATAGTCTCGTGTCACCTTGGGCCGGCGTGCCGGATCGCGAGTGGCGCACACTCGTGAAGCGGGGCGAAGCCCGAGGATGGATCAGCATCGATGACGTCATGCGCGTACTCGAGACGGTCGAACTTAGCGAAGACCTCATTGTGCAGGTCCGCACAGAGCTTGCCAGCCGTGGGATCTTCCTCGACGAAGACGCCGACGCGCTCGACGACGCCCCCAAAGCTTTGGCCACGGCGGAATCTTCTGAGGTGGCCAACCGGCTAGCGGCTCGGCGCCAGCGCATCCAGGCCGGGCCCACCGGTGGTGACGGCAGCGGAAGTTCAGATCCGGTCCGCATGTATCTCAAAGAGATTGGCCGGGTAGAGCTTCTGGACGGCCCCGAAGAAGTTGCGCTGGCCATGCGCATCGAGGCTGGCCTCGCAGCAGCGCACGAACTGGCACGTTTAGTCGAGACCGGCGAGGTCGAAAGCCTCGATTCGGTCGAGAAGCGCCGCCTGCGCCGCCAGGTTCGCGATGGCGAGGCCGCCAAGCGAGCGTTGACCAGGGCAAACCTGCGCCTGGTGGTCTCCATTGCCAAGCGCTATGTGGGTCGGGGCATGTTGCTCCTCGACCTCATTCAAGAAGGCAACCTGGGCCTAATGCGGGCGGTCGAGAAGTTCGACTACACCAAAGGTTTCAAGTTCTCGACCTACGCAACCTGGTGGATTCGCCAGGCCATCACCCGTTCAATCGCAGACCAGAGCCGCACCATCCGGATTCCGGTGCACATGGTTGATGCCATTAACCGGGTGCAACGCACGCAGCGCCAAATGCTCCAAGAGCTCGAGCGCGACCCAACGGTTGAGGAGCTAGCCGAGCGCTGCGACATGACCCCTGTGCGGGTCCGAGAGATCCTGAAGTATTCGCTGGACCCGTTATCGCTGGATTCCCCGGTGGGCGACGACGAAGCCATGTTGGGCGATTTCATCGAAGACGAGAACGCCGACGCTCCGCTGGAGATGGCGGCCCGTTTGATGCTGGGCGAGGCCGTGCTTGAGGCGCTGGACGATCTTGGCGAACGCGAGAAGCAAGTGGTGCAGATGCGCTTTGGTCTCAACGCCACCGGCAAAGCGCACACGCTCGAAGAGGTGGGCCGCGAATTTGGTGTCACCCGTGAGCGGATCCGCCAGATCGAGGCGAAGACGTTGGCCAAGCTCCGTCATCCGCAGCGTTCCCAGAAGCTGCGCGACTATCTCGAGGGCGGCTAGTCAGTTTCTACAGGGGTCGCGTGGTTACGCAGACTTGGCGGCGGGGCGGTCCAGCGTGTCGAGCACAACTTCGTGGAGCAGTTTGCGCACTGCCTTGATGGCGGGACGTTCGGCGCTGACCTTGCGGTAGGCCAGCTGCACTGTCCGCAGAAACGGTGGATCGAGGTTTAGGACCCGGATTCCTGGGGGCCGGATGACTAGCCCCAGGTCGGGGAGGAGGCCGATGCCTTGGCGGGCTTCGATGAGGTGCAGGGTGGTGGGGTAGTCATCCAGTTGGTGGACGACGTCTGGCTCAAAGCCGGCCTCTCGGCATGCCACAAGCACGCAGCGGCCGCAGCTGAGATCGACGGGCGAGGCGATGAATCGCTCCTCGGCCAATGCAGAAAGCGCGACGGTGCTGGGAAGGTCTGAGTCCAATGGCACAACGGCGTGGAAGTGGTCTTCGACGATGGTTTCGCGGACTACGTCGGTTCTTGGTTCGGCCGGAGCATGCGGGTAGTCGAGGGTGAAGGCGAGATCTATTTGGCCGAGGCCAAGCGCCTGAATGGCCTGGTCTGGGTCCATCTGGCGAGTGCGCAGCGATACCGCTGGGTATTGCGCTCCGAGGCGTTGCAGGAGTTCGGGCAGCAGCGTTGTGGCTACCGACTCGAAGACCGAGAGCTCCAGCACGCCTTGCACCTCGTTGGCCACGGTCTCAACCGCAGATTGGGCGGCTTCCATGCTGGACAAGATGCCTTCGGCATGTTTCACCAGCTCACGGCCGGCGTCGGTAAGGCGGACGTTGCGCCCCACGCGTTCTAGGACGGGGACCCCGACTGCCTTTTCAAGCGACGACAGTTGCTGAGACACCGCCGATGGCGTGTAGCCCAACGATTCCGCGGCGGCAGCAATGGTGCCTCGTTGGGCCAGCTCTCGGATCAGCTTCAGTTGATGAAGACTGATGTCCATGACGATACTCCTCGGAATGCGGCCGACTTCGGTCCTATCCATTAGTTAAGTAAACCTGAAGTATAAAGGCAACAAAGCATCGCTTGTTCTTTAGGGTCGGATGCTCGACGATCAAGTCATGTACGACATCTTCTGCCCTCATTGCAACAAGCGCTACCTCGTCGGTAGCGGCAGCATCGACTCTTTCCACAACACGTCCGAAGGTCCTGTGGTCTACGTCAAGTGCCCACAAGGCCATCACCTCATGCGTCACTTTCGCTCCGGCCAAACCAGCGATGCGGTCGACGCAAACTCGACCAGCTCACCAGCAAAGGAGGCATTGGCATCATGATGTTCCACTACGCCAACTACCCAGATTTCATCGTGACCGAACACAGCGCTCGTGTCCATCGGGCGATGTCACACCCCGCTGCAAGCATCGGGCAATGGGAAACCGAGGACATCTGCACAAACAAGACGAAGCCCGCCGCCTGCGAGCCGAGGCGTGGACCCTTGACGAGATTGCTTCAGCGCTTGGCTGCGCCAAAAGCTCAGCCAGCCTGTGGACCAGGGGAGTGGAATTCGATCCCAAGCCCCGCAATCGCGGCAACAACGTCACCAAACCCCACCACTTGCACCTAAAGAAGCTCGCCCAGATCGAGGAGTGCAAGGCGTGGGCCAATGAGGCCTTGGGAAACGTGTCCGACCGTGACCTGTTCATGGCAGGCATCGGTCTCTACGCTGGCGACGGAGCCAAGACTGGGGCCGAGGTCCGATTCGCCAACAGCAATCCCGGTCTGGTCGCGCTTCACTGCCGATGGTTCAGAACATTCTTCGAGGTGGATGAGTCCAAGATGCGCTTTCAGCTCTACCTTCACGAGGGTTTGGATTTGGACGCAGCCAACGAACACTGGGTCGGGGTTACCGGGATTCCTTCCGAACAGTTCTACAAGCCGTATCGAGCGAAGGCCGACGCTTTTATCCGTAGGACCAAGCACGAGTTTGGTTGTGCTCATGTGCGGTACTGCTCAACGAGAACTCTAAGAAAGGTCCTCGCTTTGCTCGATGCCTTGCTATCCTGATCCACTCCTTCCGGGGTAGCTCAGCTGGCAGAGCACCGCACTGTTAATGCGATTGTCGTGGGTTCGAGCCCCACCCCCGGAGCAAGGCACAAGGACCTCCCACACGGGGGGTCTTTGGCGTTTTGAGCAACCGCCCATTCGGTGGCTGGCGATCCCGTATACGCCGGGTAGGCTCCCGCTGGGCCTGTAGCTCAGTGGTTAGAGCAGGGGACTCATAATCCCTGGGTCGTGGGTTCGATCCCCACCAGGCCCACCAGTCGTGACCTGCGGTTTCGTACCAGTGGGTCTCGAAGGAGATCCATCGACGTTCCGTCCGTGGTCACAGAATGGTCGCAGGCCAGCGAGCATCATCCCCGCTCCTGTCGACTGAGGCCGCAATACCACTTCCTAGCCAGCCAGCCAGCGCAGCGATCGGTCGTTGGCGACGCGAGCCTCCTCTGGCGACAGTGCAGCCCACGCTGGTGGACGACGAGATCCTCATCGAAGCCGCAGGCTGCCTGCTTGACAACACAATGGTCAAAAGATATAGATGATTAAGACTCGAAGGAGAGTGATGACGCACTACGACGTTCTCATCAAGGGCGGGACCATCATCGACGGCACCGGCGTACCCAGGTTCCGAGCCGACCTTGCCGTCGACGGTGAGCGGGTTGCCAAGATCGACGGCATCCGTCCCGACGACACCGCCGATCGCGTGATCGACGCCACCGGCTGCCACGTAGTGCCGGGCTACATCGACATCCACACGCACTACGACTCGCAAATCTTCTGGGATCCATACTGCACGATCGGCGGCTGGCACGGCATCACGTCGGTGACGATGGGCAACTGTGGGTTCGGGTTCGCTCCTATCCCGCCCGAGCTGCGGGAGCGGGCCCAGCTATCGATGGTGCGCAACGAGGCCATCCCGTTCGAGACCATGCACGAGGGGATGGAGTGGGAACGCCACGGTTGGGTGACCTTCGACGAATGGATGGCCAAGCTCGGCGAGATCCCCAAGGGCGTGAACTGCATGATGCTCTTCCCGCTCAACCCGGCCTATGCGTGGGTGATGGGGGGTTGGGACGAGGCCAAGGAACGTCGTCCGACCGAGGGTGAGCTGGCCGAAGTCGCAAAGCTGTTGCACGAGGCGATGGACCTGGGTGCCGTCGGATTCTCATACCAGCGCATGGGCCAGTTTTCGGCCCAACCCGACTACGACGGCTCGCCGATGATCACCGATCTGATAACCGACGAGGAGCTGCTGTTCCTCGGGGCCGAGCTCAAGAAGCGGGGCGAGGGCTTCATCGAGATGTTCGACGCCCACCCGACCAGCCACGACACCATCGAGGACTTCATGACCGAGCTGGCCCGCGTGTCCGGTCGCCCGTTGGTCCGCAACATCCTGCTCGCAGACGTCAAGAACCCCGAACGGCACCGGACGTTCTTGCAGTGGTTGAACGACTGCCATGCCGAGGGCCTCAACGTCTACGGCATGGCCTTCACCGTTCGTTCCCCGACCTTCCTCACGTTCGAGGACTGGAGCCTCTGGGACATCGCTCCCACATGGAACCTGGTGATGAACGGCACGTTCGAGGAGCGCGTCGAGCGCATGCAGGATACAGAGATCCGCGCGAAGCTCGAGGCCGAATACCAAAAGGGCTTGATCAATGGCGGCGGGACGTCCGGTCGACCCGAGGATCTCGTCGTGCACGGGTCCGGTGGGGTCGAGCGCATCGAGGGGCTGATCGGTCGTCGCGTCGGCGACCTGGCCGAGGAGAGGGGCTGCACCGTCACCGACGTGCTCCTCGATCTGTCGATCGAGTCGCGATTCCAGTGCGAGTTCAAGGGCCAGTCGATCGACATCGACCCGGCCCTCGTCGGTGAGATCCTGAACTCGCCCTATGCCGTCCCAGGCATCTCCGACGGCGGCGCTCACTGTCACTTCATCGTCCAGGGCGCGTACCCGACGGACCTCCTGGAATGGGCGGTTCGCGAACACGGCCTCATCAGCTACGAGCAGGCCCACTATGCGCTCAGCCGCCTGCCCGCACACATGGCCGGCTTCAGCGACCGCGGGGTACTGCGGGAAGGTGGGCCAGCCGACATCGTGGTCTACGACCCCGAGATCATCGCCCGCGCGCCGCGCTGGGACCAGGCGGAACGAACCTACGACTGGCCCGCGAACGGGTGGCGGTGGACGCAGAAGGCACACGGCCTGCACTACACGATGGTCAACGGCACGGTCACCTTCGAGGGCATGGACTGCACAGGCGAGACCCCCGGCAAGTTGCTCGAGTTCGGGAGAGGATAATCATGGTCACCGCAGACCACACCGGCATTGACGCGATGGTTGCGCTGGACATGGACACCTTGAAGTGTCCGTACCCTGCGTTCGCTGCGCTGCGTGAGGTCGAGCCGATCTCGTGGTCGCAGTCGATGGGTTCCTGGATCGTGACCGACTACGAGCTGTTGAGGATGATTCTGGTCGACACCCACAACTTCTCGAACCGCGCAGCGGGAGGACCGCAACAGGAGCGGTCCGGGATGATGCAGCACATCATGGCGCTGGCCCAAGAGCCCGACCACGCCGAGGTCTGTGGGCGGTTCATGGCCAGCCTCAGCGACGGTCCGCGGGTCTTGATCGGGGCGGACCCGCCCGACCACGTACGTCAGCGCCGGCTGGTCAACGGCGCGTTCCGCCCGTCGGCCATGCGGGCGATGGAGCCGACGATGACCCGCATCATCGACGATCTGCTCGACCGTGTGCTCGGCCCGCTCGGCGATCATCACGACGGCCCCATCACGGTCGACATCGTTCCACCGTTCTCGGTGATGGTCCCCATGTCGATCATCGCCACCGCGCTGGGCGTGCCCGAAGGCGACTACGGCCGGTTCAAGTTCTGGAGCGATGCCATGCTCGTGGCGCTCGGCAACGCCCACGTCACCCGGGAGCAGACCCTGAACTACGTGACCGCGCACGTCGCTTTCGACGACTACTTCAGCGCGAAACTCGGGGAGCGAACAGAGGATCCGCGCGAAGACATCATCAGCGACATCGCCACCGCCGAGCTGGATGGTGACCGCCTCGGTGCGAAGGAACAGCTCGATATGGCGCGCCAGTTCCTGCAGGCTGGCAACGAGACCACCACCAAACTCTTGAGCCACGGCATCCGCATCATGTGCGAGATGCCCGAAGTGCAGGAGCGGCTCAGGGCCGATCGCTCCCTGATCGAGCGCTTCATCGAAGAGTCGATCCGCCACGAGTCGCCCGTCACCGGCCTCTTCCGCACCGCCGTGCGCGACGTCGAAGTGGGCGGGGTCACCGTGAAGGAAGGCCAGTACGTGTGGGTCGCCTATGCGGCGGCCAACCACGACGGCGCCAAGTACGTCGACCCCGAGGCTTTCGACCTCGACCGGTTTCCTGACGGTCAGCTCGGCGCCGACCATCTCGGGTTCGGCCACGGCGAGCACTTCTGCGTGGGGGCTCGGCTCGCCCGAACCGAGGCTCGGATCGCGTTCGATCGCCTCCTCGATCGCACCACCGACATCCGGCTAGCGCCGGGAGCGAACGACTTTGACGTCAACCGCAGCTTCGTCCTTCGTGGGATCGAGGAGCTGCACCTGGAGCTGAACCCGGCATGAAACGAAAAACCGTCTTCGAGATCCTCGACCAGGTCGACTACGAGTTCGCTCGGTCTGGACCCCCCGCAGACTTCCCCGACCTACCCCGCATTCCGGCCGCCCGTCACTTCGACCCTGACTTCTTCGCGCTGGAGATGGAGGCCATCAGATCGTGCTGGGTGATCGTGGGCACCGTCCACGAGTGGCCCGAGAACGGAAGCTACAAGGTCATCGACCGGTGGGGCACGGCCAGCGTGATCGTCGTTCGCGGCGACGACGGCGAGCTTCGCGCCTTCTACAACACGTGCCAGCACCGGGGCGCACCCATCACCCGTGAGGAGTGCGGCCGCGTGAACAAGCTTCGCTGCCAATGGCACTCCTGGCAGTACGGCCTGGACGGGACGCTGGTCAACATCCCGGGACGGCGCGACTTCCATGACGACCTCGACATGGATTCGGTTCGCCTCAACCAGGTCGGGTGCCAGGTGTGGCGGGGGTTCGTGTTCGTGAACCTGGACCCGGAAGCGCCAGACCTGGTCGACTGGCTCGGCCCGGTTGCGGATCAGGCGGTCTGGTTCGATGGCCTTCGGACTGCAGCCCGTAGCGAGATGGTCCTGAACTGCAACTGGAAGATCTGCATCGAGGCCAACATCGAGGTGTACCACGTGACCACCGTGCACCCGACCACAGTGGCGCGAGGGCTCGACTACCGAGGGTCGGCTCACGAACTCTACGAGACGGGCCACTCGAGGATGGTCGTGCCGCGGCTGAAGTACGACGCTGAGTCCACGCGAAAGGCAGCGGAGGAGGGTGATGCGTTCGACGCGTTGGTGAACAACTCCAACGTCTCCTTCCTGTTGTTCCCCTTCCATCTCACCCCTTCGGGCGCCGATGGCATGACACTGCAGACGTTCTGGCCCCTCGACGTCGACAAGACCTTGCTGGAGTGGTGGACGATGGTCCCCGATTGGGGTGACGGTGATCCGCCGGCGTGGACCCAGGAGCGCAACGACTATTTCGACCAGGTCATGGACGAAGACACCGAGAGCAACGAGCCGGTCCAACGCTCGCTGCAGGCCGGAGCGTTTCCAGGGATCTTGACCAGCTATCACGAGCGACGCATCTACCACCATGAGGCTGCAGTCGACCGACTGATCGGGATCGACAAGGTGCCCGAGGAGCTCCGGGTGCCGCAGTTGCTAGACCATTACATCGTCGATCGCCCCGGCTACGGCCGCGAACCCGATCGGCTGCCATCCGACGCGGCCGAGGCGGATTGATGGCAGGGGAGCGGATCGCCAGCCGAGGCGACGGCACGAGGTATGTCGGTCGCGACGAGTCGCTGGTGCCAGAGATTGGCATGACCAAGGTCAACGCGGATATCTACACCAGCCCGGAGCAGTGGGAGCGCGAGCGGGAGACGATCTTCCGCACCACCTGGTTTGTCGTCGAGCGCTCCGACAAGATCGCCGACCCCGGCCAATTCCTCGTCTGGGAGGAGTTTGGCGAAACGGTCGTCATCGCCCGACAGGCTGACTGGTCGTTGGCTGCGTGGCACAACGTCTGCCAGCACCGGGGTGCCCGAGTCGTCGACCCCTTGAGGGTGACGCTCGAGAACCGGACAGGCCAGCCCCATACCCCCTTGGCTGCCGTCGACGCACCGGCCGAGCTCGGCGAACGCGACGACACAGGTCCGGTCTTCGGTGCGTGCAAGACCGGCGAATTCGTCTGTCCCTGGCATGGCTTCCGCTACGGCCTGGACGGCCTCGTCACTGCCGTCCCCGAACGGATCGACTTCGACGCCGCCGAACTCGACGGCCTCCGAGCACCCAAGGTCGCCGTGCGCGACTACGCCGGCTGGATCTGGATCAACCTCTCCGGCGACGACGCGCAGGCGCTGGAGGAATACCTCGGACCGGTGATACTCGAGGAGTTCGCCCATCACCAGATGGAGAACATGATCTGCGTCGACAAGCGCGAATACCTGATGCCGACCAACTGGAAGGCCGTCGTCGATGGCTTCATCGAGGTGTACCATGTGGCGGAGACCCACCGAGAGACGATCGGCGACCGCCTCGCCTCTCGCGACACCTACCAGCGCCTCCTGGATCGGCACTCCATGTACTTCATCCCGTCGGTCGCAGGACTCGACCAGTTCCTCGACGAAGGTGACCACATCCGGGACTCGATCAGCCACTACCTGGTCTTTCCAAACAGCATCTTCAACTGTCAGTCCACCCACATCCAGGCGTTCCAGCCGGTGCCGATCGACGCGTACACCGCCAAGTACAACGTGTTCCTTCTCGTGCAGCCCGGTGGCGACGAGGACTTCATGGCCGAACAAGACGCCCGCTGGGACCACTTCCAGAATGTGGCCAAGGAAGACCTCTACGCCGCTACCCAGTTGGGAGCGACGATGCGGTCGATGGGGTACACCCGGAACCTAATGAATGCGCGGGAGGTCCGCATCCCGCACTTCCTCGACGTCGTCCGGTCATACACCCATCCCGGCGAGCCAGGCATCCTGCAGGGGACGGTGGACGGGTGACCGAAGATCTGCGGGTCAAGCCCAAGAAGGCCGCCGAGCTGGTCGCCGACCACCTCCGCTCGGAGATCGTCTCGGGCAACATCGCCACTGGCGATAGCCTCCCGGTCGAACGGGAGCTGATCGAGACCTACGGTGTCTCGCGGCCGACGCTGCGGGAAGCACTCCGGATCCTGGAGACCGAGGGCCTTCTCGAGATTACCAGGGGAGTCAAGGGTGGCGCGAAGGTGCTCGGCCCCTCCCTCACACTCGCCACCCACGCATTCGGCATGATCCTGCAGGCCAAGGGAACGAAGCTCGTCGACGTGCAGATCGCGCGGTCCATCATCGAACCGCCCGCAGCGCGCATGGTGGCCGAGCGGCAATCGCCCGAGGACCTGCTCGTACTCCGCGAAGCGCTCGACGCTGAGAAGGCTGTCGCCGGGACCCCGGACTTCCCGTTCGCGGCCATGCGCTTCCACGAGGCACTGATCGGTCTGTCCCGGAACGACACCATCGATGCATTCCTCCAGGTGCTCCACGACATTCATCACGGCGCGGCGGTGATGTTCAGCAAGGGCAGGAGCACGAAAACGAGCGCCCAGCGCACCATCGGGAAGCACGAGCAGCTTCTGGACCACATCGAGAACGGCGACGCCGATGCCGCCGAGGCGCTCTGGCGCGACTACTGGGAACCCTTCACCCACGACAAGGGAACTGCCGTCGTCGATGTCCTGGATGCCGGCCGCTGACCAGCGGCCTCGGTCAACCCGCACAAACACGGGCCTTTCCCGACTCATAATCCCTGGGTCGTGGGGTTCGATCCCCACCAGGCCCACGTCGTTCGCTCGAGAGATTCGTGCGGCCGATGGCCTCGGACCCCGTCCGCCAAGCCGCTACATGCTCCAACCGCACTGGAGCGTGCAATTTTCGAGCAACGCCGAGGGTGCAGCAAACGACCTAGCCGGGACACCGTTGCGCTATGTGCATTGGCCTGGTCTCAGGTTTCGGCGTGATTAGACGTAGTCCACGGCAATCAAGCCTAGCGACGCAGCAGCGGTGTGGAATCTTGTTTGGCACAGCGGCTCGACAATCACTCGGGGTGTAACAAGTACATCACCATGTCCACGTGTCGAACGCTCCTAGGGATGCAGTCGCCCCGAGAATTGCCTTTGGCACACGGCGCCCTACAGCACC